>JAPUUO010000108.1:0-3454 GCA_026967815.1 Candidatus Bathyarchaeota archaeon
CAAAAGAGTCTGCACCGTTCGATCTTCAGATCATCGTCTCCAACATCAAAGATGATACACAGGTCACTTTAGGTGAACAACTCTATGAAGCGATGCTGGCCAAAGGTGTGGATGTGCTGCTTGATGACAGAAAAGACAGATTTGGTGCTAAAATAAAAGACTATGAGCTTATCGGTGTACCTCATGCAGTGGTCATAGGGAAGAAACTGGCAGAGGGTATCGTAGAGTTTATGACCAGAGACGGTATGTTGAAAGAAGAAGTATCTGTAGATACCATCGCTGAACTTCTGGCTGAAAGATTTTAATATGATATTTTTGATCATCCCTTTTGCTCTTATCGAACTTTACCTTTCGCTCAAGACAGGGGAGACCATAGGTTTCTTTTGGTCAGTGGTATGGATCGTACTGAGTTTTGCTCTGGGCATGATGCTTTTACAGAAGTCATCACAAACGATGATGGGCAATATGCAGTCAATGAGACAGGGAAAACTTGACCTTAGAAGATTTCAAAATGCAAGTATGTCTTATTTTATTGCTGCGATACTACTCATTATTCCGGGAGTATTTAGTGACCTTTTGGGTGTCATTGCATTTTTTTACTCACTTTATTTACAATTTATTGCTAAAATAACTCCCGAAGGAACAACACACTTTACAAAACAAGGAGATGATAATGTCATTGATGTCGAAATTATTGATGAGCACAGTTCTAGCAAGCGTGACTCTTAGTGCAAATGCACAGCCTGATAATAAACAATTAGTTAAATATGTGAAGAGAGCTGTGGTTAAAAACCCGCAGGTAAAAGTCAAAGGTGTCACCGTGCTTGAGTCTAAAACGGATGAAAGATTACCGGGATGGACGATTCTTTTGACGACCATGGATCTGGAGTATCAGAAAAAAGAGATCCATGCACCCGAAATGATGTTTGTAAAAGATGGACTTGTTACAGGACATTTAGTGAATCTAAAAACCGGAAATGACTATAGAGATGAGATCAAACCTAGTGTCCCTCAGAGCTATTATGATGATGCGCATTTGCTGTTTGGTAACAAAGATGCAGAGCATAAGATACTGATCTTCTCTGATCCGCAATGTCCATTCTGTCAAGAAGTAGTACCGGCTATCTTCAAAGTATCTAAAGAGAACCCTGCAAAGATTGCAGTCTATTATTATCACCTGCCGTTACTTCGTATACATCCTGTTTCAGATGTACTGACACGTGTGATGCATGTGGCACAACATGAAGGTAAAACAGATGTGGTTGAAAAGATCTATTCATTGAAGATCGACCCAAGAGAGACAGACATGTCGAAGATACTTGCTGCAGTGAAAAGCCATACCGGTTATAGTGTAACAGCAGCACAGGTAGATGCAAAAGAGGTGAAAGCAGCTATGCAGGCAGATGAAATGGCTTCGAGTAAACTCATGGTCACAGGTACACCTACGATCTATATAGATGGTGAGTGGGACAAAATGCGTGATGGGTATAAAAAACTCATAAAGTAATAGAGTGGGAATATGCATGAGGCTTTACCTTATGCAGAAATAGACAAGGGTAACAGTGGAAAAATTAATTATCGCGACAAGAGCAAGTGATCTTGCCCTTTGGCAGGCATATCACGTTAAAGAGAGAATCGAAACATCTTTTCCTGAGATCACAGTAGAACTGAATAAGATCACCTCTAAAGGGGACAAGATATTGGACAAACCTCTTGCACTCATAGGAGGGAAAGGGCACTTTACCAAAGAGCTGGAAGATGAGATGATTGAAGGGAATGCGCATCTTGCAGTGCACTCGCTCAAAGATGTCCCTACCTATATTCCAGAAGGTTTGGAACTGTGTGCCATTACAGAACGTCAAGATCAGAGTGATGTTCTGCTCTCGCATACGTATCAAAGTCTGGATGAACTTCCTCAGGGTGCAGTGGTAGGAACCACAAGTCTAAGAAGACGTATGCAGCTTCTTGAGAAACGTCCGGATCTAGTGGTCAAAGAACTTAGAGGAAATGTGAATACAAGACTCAGAAAGCTTAAAGAGGGGCAGTATGATGCAATCATACTTGCCTATATAGGACTGCATAGGCTTGATCTGTTGAAGGATATTCCTTTTGTTGAAAAGCTGGATTTCTTCATCCCGCCTATGGGACAGGCTGCACTGGGTATCGAAATCGTGAGTGATAATGACAGGGTCCGTGAAATTGCCATGACATTGAATGATGAGAACTCTTATCTCTGTACAAAGCTAGAACGTGATTTTGTCTCAAAAATAGGAGCAGGGTGCTCTGCCCCAGTAGCTGTGAATGCTATCATTACAGGTGATGATATTACCGTTAAAGCGATGCTTGGATATCCAGACGGTACAAACATTATGCATAAAGCATTGACCTCAAAGGTAAGTACGTGCGATACGTTAGGCCAAAAGTTGGCTGAAGCGATGATCGCTGATGGTGCTTTGGAGGTACTAGAAAAAGCAGAAGCAATAGCATTTAAAGATGAAATGCCAGAAAGACTATAAGTAGGACATACTTAATAGATCGAATGTTTTAGAAAAAAAGAGAATACTAAATGCAAGACGTAGTACAATGGCTTAAAGATAACGGAAACTTAAAGATCATAGACGAACCGCTTGATGTGGAGCTTGAAATCCCTCATGTTGCCTATGTCGAGGTAAAAACAGATAACTCTCGTCCTATCCTTTTTACCAATCCTGTGAACAAGGCCAAAGGCATAACGTATGAGATGCCTGTACTGATGAATATCTTTGCCAACAAAGATCTGACTGAAAAGATCTTCGGCAAACATCCTGATACTGTTGCAGAGGGGATCGATGAACTGCTTAAGCTCAAACCACCCAAAGGATTGAAAGCAAAGCTGGCAATGCTGCCTAAACTCTTTTCACTTAAAAATGTATTTCCTAAACGTTTAAAGTTCAAAGGAGAGTGTCAAGAGATCATCATTCCTAAAGAGGAGGTGGATCTGGACAGGTTACCTATACTGAAGACTTGGGAAGAGGACGGTGGACCCTTTATTACGATGGGACAGGTCTATACAAAAAGTCTTGACGGCGAGATGCAAAACCTCGGGATGTACAGACTGCAGCAGTATGATAAAAAGAGACTGGGGATGCACTGGCAGATACACAAAGATGCCTCTCACTTCTTTGACCAGTATCAAAAGGCCGGTAAAAAAATGCCTGTAACCGTCGCTATAGGCGGTGACCCTCTTTATATCTGGTGCGGACAGGCACCCATGCCTCATGGTATGTTTGAATTGTTGCTCTATGGTTTTGTACGTAATAAAAATGCGCAATTGGTGAAGTCGATCACCAATGATATTTATATCCCTCGTGATGTGGATGTGGTCATAGAAGGTTTCGTGGATCCTGAAGTGATGGAGATTGAAGGACCTTTTGGTGACCATACGGGGTATTATACATTGAAAGAACCTTTCCCT
>JAPUUO010000108.1:3464-5172 GCA_026967815.1 Candidatus Bathyarchaeota archaeon
GAAAAAACATCCGGTATTTCAGGCAACAGTGGTAGGAAAACCGCCGTTGGAAGATAAGTATATGGGATGGGCTACTGAACGCATTTTTTTACCGATGCTTAAACCTATGGCACCGGATCTTATAGATTATAACATGCCTGAAAACGGCGTGTTTCACAACCTCATACTGGCAAAGATAAAAACACTTTATAAAGGGCATGCACAACAAATCATGCATGCTTTCTGGGGTGTGGGCCAGATGAGTTTTGTAAAACATGCTATTTTTGTAGGAGAAGATGCACCTGAACTTGAAGAGAGTAAAGCACTGGCAGTACATATACTCAATCGACTCGATAAGGGTAAAGTACTCATTACACAAGGTATCGTGGACCATCTTGACCATTCCTCCTCTGAACAGTTCGTCGGTGGTAAACTGGGTGTGGATGCAACAGGAGATGAAGTAGAAAACGGTGTAGAAACCTTACTTTCAGATGAAGTGCTACTTGAGAAGATACAAGAGATCAGCAGCAGTGTAGTAGGGCTGAAACAATACATGACAGAGACCAAAACACCGATCTGTGTGATCAGTGTGGATAAGCAAGAGTCTCAACTTGAGCTGATTCACAAACTCAAGGGATTTGAGAAGCATATCAAACTGCTTGTGATCGTGGACCATGCAAATAATGATCTGGATGATGCCTATATGCTCATCTGGCGTGTAGTGAACAATATAGACGCAGGTCGTGATATCATACTTAAACCATTCATAGCGATCGATGGAACGAATAAAAGTGAAGTAGACGGCTATGAAAGAGAATGGCCCGGAGATACTTTCTGTACAAAGGAGGTACTTGATAGGCTTCAGGAAAAAGGGCTTATTGATATAGATGAGGCGTTTATTAAAAAATTTGGATTGCTTCCTTTTTAATTTAATTTCCTTTTAAAGATATTGTGATAATATTTCCTTGTTAATAAAAATTATCAATAAGGAAAAACATGTTAGTAACAAAAAAAGCTCCAGACTTTACAGCAACAGCCGTACTTGCAGACGGTTCAATCGTAGACAACTTCAATCTTATGGAAAACCTAGGTGAAAAAGGTGCAGTACTTTTCTTCTACCCATTAGACTTTACTTTTGTATGTCCATCAGAGATCATTGCATTTTCTCACAGAGCTAAAGAGTTCAGAGAAAGAGGTATCAATGTAATCGGATGTTCTATAGATTCACAATTCTCACACTTCGCTTGGAGAGAAACTCCAGTAGCTGAAGGTGGTATCGGTAGAGTTGATATGCCACTAGTAGCAGACCTTAATAAGCAAATTGCTAGAGATTATGATGTACTTCTTGATGATGCAGTAGCACTTAGAGGTTCTTTCCTTATTGATGCTGATGGTACTGTTAGACATGCCGTGATCAATGACCTTCCTCTTGGAAGAAACATCGATGAAATGATCAGAATGGTAGATACAATGCTCTTTACTAATGAGCATGGTGAAGTTTGTCCTGCTGGTTGGCAAAAAGGTGACGAAGGTATGAAAGCAGACACTGCAGGTGTTGCTGAATATCTTGCAAAACACGAAAACGACCTATAATCGTGTATATGTTCCCATCCTTAGTGATGGGAATGTATATATCAGTGTATAGCGGTACATTGATATATGCATTGAAAGGAAAATTATGACAGATTATGCAACTCTACTTAAAAACAGTGGACTAAAAGCTACATTT
>JAPUUO010000109.1 GCA_026967815.1 Candidatus Bathyarchaeota archaeon
ACTTTTTCGTGTATCTTGCTTGAGCCTATGAGAGCAACGCCTTCAGGCTCGTAGAGAGAGTTAACTTTCTGCATAGTCGACCCTTTGAATTGGCAATCTTACGAGGGATTGCAAATAGTAGCTAACACTTTCTTATAATGCTTGACGAAGAAAACCTATTTGGCTTCTAAGATTTTCTGTACAGGCGAAGAGGCCTAGAAACACAAAGATAACTGAAAAACTGAGGTAGTTGACGAAGCGTACACCAATTTTATAACAGCAAAAGACATACATTTACAGTCTTCAGAGGGTGAGAAGTTTGGAGAAAATTCGGAAGGCTATGGAGAAGCATGGTGTGCCTGGAAGGGACCTTTATGAGTTGCCCACATCGAAGAAGAGATTTCCAGATAAGTGCCATTATCGTATAGAGATTTCTGGGGTTGAGCGCCCGTCCACACTTGAGGCTTTAATTGACGAGATGGACAAACGCAATGTGCCGGTTCACAGGTTGATTTCGATGGTTATGGGAGCAACATTGCTTTCAGATGATGAGATGGAACGATTCGCAAGAATGGCGAAAGATGCCAAGCTTGAAGTGATTGTTACGCCGGGTCCACGCACTCTTTGGGATTTGGGTGGGCAAATTCGGACTCCTGAGGGCGCGGTTTCTGGAATACGCTTTAGAGGAAGCGACAACCTTGCCTACGTAATTGCGGACATAAAAAGAGCCATGGAATTCGGTTTTAGAGGCTTCCTAGTAGTAGATGAGGGATTATTGTGGCTTTTAACTGAAATGAGAAAAGCAGGTGACATACCTAAAGACGTGGTTTTCAAGGTTTCGATTTTCGCTGGACATGCTAATCCAGCTGGAGCCAAAGTTCTTGAAATGCTAGGTGCAGACACGTTCAATCCAGTTGCGGATTTACCGCTTCCTATGTTGGCAGCGTTAAGGAAGGCGGTGGATATGCCAATCGATGTTCACGTCTATCTCTTTGACTCTTTTGGGGGTTTCAATCGAATTTGGGAGACTCCTGAGATAACACGCATAACTGCGCCGTGCTACTATAAGATAGAGCCGGGGGCTAGCGTTGGCAGTCTCTACAAGCCTTGGGTGAGCCCAGACCTCCTTGCGTTCATGGCGAGAGAAAAAGTGAAAACTGCAGAGATGATAATTTCGCTTATAGAGAAAAACTATCCAGAAGCAAAATTGTCAAAAATAGGCGCTGGGGATCTCGCAATACCAAGGTGACCCAACCTTTCAAGTTTCTTAAGATTAGTTTGGCTACACCCATAGCTATGTGTACACGTTTTAGACCATGTTGACTATAGGTTTCAAATATAAGTTGAATAGGATTCAATAGATGAGAACATACTGAAAACAAGAGATTTGAATGAGGGAATGTGTTATGTTCAAACCTCAAGGGATTCTTCCCGCTCTAGTCTCACCTCTTTCGAAAGATGGAAAACAACTGAACGAAGAAGCTCTGCGGAGTTTGGTTAGTCATTGCATTGATTTAGGGGTGAGTGGTGTTGTTCCTTGCGGCACAACTGCGGAGTTTGTTAATCTCACGGTTGAAGAGAGGAAGAAAGTTATCGACATCGTTGTAGATGAAGTTAATGGAAAGGTCAAAGTTATCGCTGGAACTGGCGCCAGTGGAACCGAGCAGGCCTTGGAGATGACACGCTATGCAAAGGATGCTGGTGTTGACGCGGCGTTAATCGTGACACCTTTTTACTTGAAGCCGGCTAGCCGCGGTATTTACGAGCATTTTGACACAATCGCGAGCCAAATCGAATTGCCCATCGTTCTCTATAACATTCCGCAAGTTACAGGTGTTCAATTGCCATGGCAGATGGTTGAAGACTTAGCGCAAATTCCAAACATAGTTGGCTTAAAAGACAGTAGCGGACAACTCGGCTTTATACTGGCTGTTTTGGAGAAGGTTAGAGACAAGATAAATGTCATGTGTGGTCACGACGAAGTGGTTGTCGCGGCATTAGCCGCTGGCTGTTCAGGTGCAATCTTGGCAAGTGCCAACTTCATGCCAGACTTTTGGATTAAAATCTCTAATGCTGTTGAGAAAGGCGACCTTAAGACAGCTCGCGAAATTCAGTATAAAATTCAGAAAATAGCCAGAATTATTGCGAAAAGTGGACCAGTCGGAACTAAAGTAGCACTGAACATGATGGGCATGAAAGTTGGACCAGTTAGACTGCCATTAAGTGTAGGAGGCGAACTCACTTACGAGGAACGGGAGGAACTCCGTCTGGACTTAGAGAAAATTGGAAAGATAACTCCTAAACCTATTAAGTTTGAAATTGACAAGAAAACTCTGGAAGAACGGTTTGCTGCCATTGAGATTACGCCTAAAATCATTCGGGATTTTGATCTCCGCGTAGGTGAGGCATTGGCTGGGAAAGACTCTGCAGTTGCGCATATTGACTTACTCCTCGGCAAGAAGGATGGACCAGTCGGCGAGGCTTATGCTAAGGCTAAGGCTGCTCCGGCGCCTGGACATGAGCCGCTTCTGGCGATACTGGAGCCAAATCTTGCGGTGAAGCCTGTAACGCTGATTGTTCCTACTGTTACTATTAAGAGTATGAGGCAAGCCAGCATGATATATGGTCCAGCTCAAGCGGCTGTGGCCAAAGCCGTAGCAGACAGCCTCGCAGACGGAATCATACCGAAAGGGGCGGTTGACGATTTGATTATTATTGTCAATGTTTTTGTCCATCCGGCTGCTGTTGATCGCCAACGAGTTTATATCAACAATTATAAGGCCATGCGTCACGCCATACGCAGAGCTATGGAGGGCAGACCAACTACGGAAGAGATCTTGGAAAACAAGGATCGTGCCAAGCATCCTTTCAAATACACGCCTTGAGCATCGGGTTTCCATAACGCCTTTGTGCCGCGAATAATTAAGAACAATGAGATGATGCAGCTTTGACTCAAACTATAGGGGAAGGCGACGACGTTCTGCTTTATCTTAGCCGAAGAAGAACATACTTGGTGAAAGTGGAACAGGGCAAGAGCTTTCACACTCACAAAGGCTATGTTCACCTTGAAGACCTAATCGGCAAGGATTATGGAACCCGTTTGAAAAGCAGCATGGAAACTGAGTTTGTAGCTTTGAAACCAACCATACGCGACTACATCTTTAAAACGCTCAGGAAAACCCAGATAACTTATCCAAAAGATATTGCACTTATCGTTATGTTTAGCGGAGTTGGACCTGGCAGTCTTGTTGTGGAGGCTGGAACTGGAACAGGCGCGTTAACAAGCGCCTTAGCGTTCTATGCCAAGCCTAGTGGACACGTGTACAGCTACGAAGTTCGAAGCGAGTTTATTGAAACAGCACTTAGGAATTTGAAACGAGCTGGTCTTGCTGAATATGTTGAAGTCAGAAACAAAGACATTGTAGAGGGCATAGATGAAAGTGAGGTCGACGCCGTGATTTTGGATATGGCGACTCCATGGCTTGTTGTCGCTCATGCCTACTCTGCCCTAAAGGGAGGCGGCGCTCTCGTTTCGTTCAGTCCAACCGTCGATCAAGTTGTGAAAACAGTTGAAGCCCTAGAAGAAAATGGTTTTGTTAATGTTGAAACGGTGGAGTGTCTAGTCCGAAGAATGCAGGTAGCTCGAGGAAAAACCCGACCAGAAACTTTGATGACTGCACATACAGGGTACATTACATTTGCCCGAAAAGCCATTGCTGAACAATGAAATTTCCTTGGCAACGTGAGATTCTTGGAATGTAGCCAGTTTGAATGGTTTTTACTGAAAAAAAGATTATGGAGGAACTTGGGTCCGCCGTAGCACTGCGAGTCCACGAATAATGTACCCGAGGGCAAAGATCACCAATGCCACGCCTATCAACGTCCACATATTAGACAAGCCGTTGGCGAAGTTAGCCCAAGCCTCAGCCACTTTCACTTGAGCCTCCAAAGCGTTTGTTTGAGCTTCTTCCAATGCCTCTCCTTTGGTCTCCTCATGTGTAAACGCTTCATCAATCAAACTTAACGCTTTTCCATAGTGGACATGGGCTTGGATGAAATCTCCTAAAGCATAGTAGTAGTCTGCAGTGTTGGATTCATTCATAGCTTTCTGCCAAAGCAGTTTTCCGCTGGTACTGTTCCAGGTAGGCGCTTGGATTCCTGCGATTATTTGATCCATTTGTCTTGACTTCACTTGGTCGACCGAGTAAACAACAAAATAGTTTTTGTTTCCATATAGATCTGTTCTACTGGTCTGCCAACGTTTGACATCAGCTGAACTGCCAGTCGCGTTGACGAATTCGACATATATCGTGTAGTCATGAGGCACAGTAAGTGCTACATCTATGCTGGGAATTGTGAAGTTAACGGTGAAATACACAGTTTCGTCGTCCTCCAAGGTAACTGGGTTTTCCTTGCTGGTTTGAGTTGAGTTGTACCAGCCATCTTCTGGTTTTGACCAGTCAAAGCGTATTCCAACAATTGAAACGTTTATGCGACTGCCGAAGTCGTTTTTCACGTTTACTGCCAATATGGCGGTGGATTCGACCTCATAGGCGACTACGTCTTTGTCGTAAAATGAGTCATATCCCATAGATGTGTAGTTGGTCCAGTTGGTCATTGCTTCTATTGATGCTCCTTGAACTGAAACCGTGATGATTGATGAAGTCAGAGCTATTAATAGCAAAGATATGAATGCGGCCTCGATTTTGCTCATTTGTTTCACCCATTCAAGGGTGTCCGTATGTGTACATTGTATATATAATATTTGAGATGAATAACAATGAATTTTCCCAATCGGTCTCTCAGGATGTGAGGAAAAGAAAGTGGCAACTAATCAATCCAATTTGGTTTCTTCAACTGAACCACTGATTCAACGTGAAACAGAGAAGAAAGTACACTATCGCAATTCTGGATAACATGGATTGAAAGCAGAACACACATACGTAAGGATGTTAAGAGACAGCCCTTTTCATGGAATAACGCATAACACCTAAAGCTATGGCGAAACTTGATGCCAGCATAAACAGGATGTAAAGCATGTCCAAAGGATACGTTGCCTGTGATAAACCGTACGTTTCTTCTAAGTCTGCAGAGAAATTCCTCGTTTTTTCAGCTGACGTTGGAGATAGATTCTCATATTCATCGTTTATCTTTCCTGCGAACAATCCAAAAGGAGCCATCAT
>JAPUUO010000110.1 GCA_026967815.1 Candidatus Bathyarchaeota archaeon
CTTGTCAAAAGTCAAGAATTCCTTCAGAACTTCATGCGTCTTGTAGATATAGGTGTTTACATTGGATACTAAGAAAAGCGCTTAACAGCATCACATAGGTGATTTTTGGCATAAACACCAAAATTGTTTATATCAACCTTTCGCACTTCTAAATCCAAGATGATTCACTATGAGCAAATCATCATCTAAGGTTCCGCTTGAAAAAATTGACAATTACACTTGGAGAATCCCGCAAAAATACAAGTCCGGCATGAGAGTGCCTGGACGAATTTTTGCCGATGAGGCACTGCTTGAAAAGATGAGGACCGATCGAACGCTTCATCAATGTGTTAACGTTACTCACTTGCCTGGCATTTACAAATATGCGATTACACTGCCCGATGGACATGAAGGCTATGGCTTTCCAATTGGCGGCGTAGCAGCCACCGACTATGAAGAAGGCGTGGTCAGCCCGGGAGGCGTCGGCTACGATATCAACTGTGGTGTCCGTCTCTTAACAACACATCTAGCTGAAAAGGATATTGAACCCAAACTTGCAGAACTTGCAGACACGATCTTCAGTAGTGTTCCTTGCGGTCTCGGTAGTCGACGCAAAGATTTTCGCGTAACCACGCATGAACTTGATAGACTTTTGGTTGAAGGTGTGCAATGGCTAATAGACCAGGGATTGGGCTGGTCAGAAGATGCGGAACATTGCGAAGAAAAAGGCTCTATGAAAGCAGCTGACCCAGACAAGGTCTCGACTAGAGCCAAGAACAGAGGCTTGCCTCAAGTTGGCACCTTGGGCTCTGGAAATCATTTCCTCGAGATCCAGCGGGTTGATAAAATCTATGATCCTGAGGCGGCTAAGACTTTTGGCATTGAACAACAGGGACAGGTTACAGTTATGATTCACTGCGGCTCACGAGGCTTTGGTCACCAGATATGCTCCGACTATCTGCGTGTAATGGAGAGGGCTGTTCATAAATACAAGATTGTCTTGCCTGACCGTGAACTTGCTTGCGCGCCTGGAACGAGCCCTGAAGCCCAAGATTATTATCAAGCCATGGCATGTGCCGTCAACTATGCCTTCGTTAACCGTCAAGCTATAACTCATTGGGTGCGCCAAAGCTTCGCGAGAGTGTTCAAGAAAGACGCAGAATCGTTTGGTCTTAACCTAGTCTATGACGTAGCCCACAACATTGCAAAGGTTGAAAATCACAATGTTGGCAAGAATAAAAGGAAAGTTTGGATTCACAGAAAAGGAGCAACTAGAGCCTTTGGTCCAGGCAACATCGAAGTGCCAGCTGACTATCGAACTGTTGGACAGCCAGTAATTATTCCAGGAAGTATGGGCACTAGTTCTTGGCTGCTCACTGGCACAAACAAGGCTATGGATGTTTCCTTTGGCTCTACAGCACACGGAGCGGGTAGAATGATGAGCCGCACTGCTGCCAAGCGTAGATTCTGGGGGAAAGATGTTAAAAGAACCTTGGAGCAGCGAGGAATTATTACTAGAGCGGCAAGCTTCGTTGTTTTGGCTGAAGAGGCTGATTCAGCCTATAAGAATGTGGATAAGGTGGTTGAGGTAAGCGACAAGGTTGGCATTGCAACCCGCGTTGTAAGATTAGTTCCTATCGCTGTGGTCAAGGGTTAGCAAATTTAAAGTCCCACGCGTTGTCTTTCATACCAAAAAGGATAACTTGACCTACTCGGTTATTTTGGCGTTTGCGCCGCTGACAAGGATTGGAACGGTGATGCAAGTGTTCGTTAAAATGTTGCCCGTAGGCATGCTGCTCACAAACTGCTATGTTGTAGGACAAGTTGAAACCAGAGAAGCCATTCTTATAGATCCAGGAACCAACAGAGAAACCGAAGCAAAGAAAATTCTGAGAGAAATTGAATCTAATGGTTTCAAAATTAGATACATTGTCCTCACGCATGGACATCCAGACCATACTGGAGGCAACAAAATCTTTGAGGAAACAACTGGGGCTCCTATTTTGATTCACGAGTATGACGCACCGATGCTGAAGGGACCATTCGCTGACAGGACACTTAATGATGGAGACAGCGTACAAGTTGGAGGAATTGTGCTTCGAGTTCTTCATACACCTGGTCACAGTAGAGGCAGCATATCCTTAGTAGGCAACGATCTAGTTTTCACTGGAGACACTCTGTTTGCAGGGTCTATTGGCAGATATGACTTGTCCGGAGGTTCTCTGGAGGAAATCAAAAGCTCTCTTAAAAAACTAATGATGCTGCCCGACCGTATGAAGGTTTATCCAGGGCATGGTCCTACGTCTACAATTGGCGAAGAAAAAAGAAGCAATCCTTTCCTGCAAAACTTCTCATGGGTTTAAAAACCCAAATTTCTCCTTATATAAAGCCCAGTCATCATATATTTTCAAATCGAGAATTGAGGTCGCTGAGATGCCAAGGGCTGTGATTGTAAACTATCGCGAGTGCACTGGCTGCAGGATATGTGAGCTGGCGTGTTCCGTTAGAAACGAAAACGTGGTATCTCCTCAGCTTTCAAGGATTAGGGTTGATCCGTTTCCTCCAAGCTTAGATGTTCCTGTTGTGTGTGTACAATGCGGTAAAGCGCCATGTATTGAGGCTTGTCCCCTAGGGCTTCTCATAAGAGACTCCGAAACTAGGGCTGTTGTGGTTCAAGAAGAACTCTGCAATGGTTGTGGTTCATGCATCAATGCTTGTCCAGCTCAGGCCATATTTATGCATCCCACGCGGCACGTCGCCATTAAATGTCATCTATGCGAAGGGGATCCCGAATGCGTCAAGCTTTGTCCAACCGACGCGCTAAACCTTTATGACTTGCCTTTCGATACTCGAGTCTTCGCGAAGAAATCTAATGAGATTGCTGAAGAACTTCGCAAACACGTTTTGATGTTGCCCGAGGAGCGTTGAAGCCGAAATGAGCTATGGATACGCGGGGAAAATACTTGCAATGGATTTAACCAGCCAGAAAATTCAGAAGACATCAACTGAGAACTACTTCGATGCTGAGCTATTTGTTGGCGGCAAGGGCTTAGGTGCCCTAATCCTTTGGAGAGAGTTGAAGCCGCACATCGACCCGCTTTCTCCAGAGAATGTCTTGGTGTTTTCCACCGGTCCGCTCACTGGGACACTATGTCCGAGTGCTAGAATGTGCATTGTAGCAAAGTCTCCTTCAACGAACACTTTCTGCGACTCTCATATAGGTGGACACCTAGGATCCGAAATCAAATTTGCAGGCTATGACGCCATCATAGTACGTGGAAAAAGTGAACGTCCAGTCTACTTATGGGTAAACAATGAAGAAGTTGAAATCTGCGACGCTAAGCATCTATGGGGACTGGACACGTTTCATACTGAAGAGAAAATACGAAATGAAAGAAACGACCCAACGATACGGATTGCCTGTATCGGTCCAGCAGGCGAGCATCTCGTGAAATTTGCTCTTGTCAACACTGAACGTTATAGGCAGGCTGGAAGAGGCGGCATAGGTGCAGTGATGGGCTCCAAAAATCTCAAAGCTCTGGCAGTGCAAGGTTCGGGTCAAATCCGCATCCATAATTTGGAATCATTCATTCGAGTTGCAAAGGAAGCCCGTGAAGCCATTCTTGAAAACAAGACGATACGAGCAAGGCGAAGATGGGGCACCGCAAGGTCAGTTCTATTCTCCAGCGACCGAGATCTGTTTCCTACTCGAAACTTCAGGGAAGCCACGTTCGAAGCAGCAGAGAACCTTTCAGCCGAAGTTTTCGAGAAACGCTTCTGGGTTAAGCACAAGGCCTGTCATGGATGTCCGGTGAACTGTGGAAAGCTTGGAGTTGTTAGAAGCGGCACTTACGCGGGTACTGTTGTTGAAGGAGCAGAATACGAGACAGCATCACTAGTGGGAGCCAACTGTGGAATCAGCAATCATGAGGCAATTGTCTATGCCAACATGCTTTGTGACAAGCTTGGACTCGACACAATTTCCACAGGCAACGTAATAGCTTTCGCCATGGAATGCTACGAAAAAGGCATGCTAACAACAAAAGACACAGATGGATTACAACTAAACTTTGGCAACGAAGAAGCTTTGATCAAAATGATACAGAAAATTGCAACCCGCGAAGACGTTGGAAATCTTCTCGCAGACGGTGTAAAACAGTATTCAGAAAAGGTTGGTGAAAAAACCGGTGCTTTTGCTATGCACGTTAAAGGATTGGAGCTTCCTGGCTGGGGAGTCCGAGCCGCACCCGGCATGGGCCTAGCCTATGCAACTGCTGACAGAGGCGGATGCCACATGAGAGCATGGACAACACGCCATGAAATCTCTGGTGTCGTAGAAATCGTGAAGTCTCAGCAGGATTACTATGCAGCATGCGACTGCTTAGTGGCTTGTCAATTTGTGAAGGACGTTGTTGGAAAAGAAAGATACGTGCAGATGCTTAACGCAGCTACTGGGATGCAAATGACGACCGACGATTTTGTCAAGGTTGGTGAAAGAATCTGGAATCTGACCCGACTATTCAATGTTCGCGAAGGTTTTGGCCGGAAAGACGACACCCTTCCAAAAAGGATGTTAACAGAGCCTTTGCCGTCTGGAATTGCCAAAGGTCAAAGATTGACCCAAGCCCAACTTGATCAAATGTTAGATGAATACTATGAGCTCCGAAGATGGAGCATTCAAACTGGAACGCCGAGTAAGGAAAAGCTGAGAGAACTTGAACTAAACCCGGTTAATTCGTAAAAAGGGAAAACTTGTGGAGATTCTTTTAGACCCGTCAAAGATCCCATTCAATTTGGATTTCACCCTGCAGTGTGGACAGGTCTTTCGATGGAAGAGAATTGATGATTGGTGGTACGGTGTTGTTCGACAAAAAGCTGTGAAGGTTAGACAGAACGGATCTGCTTTGGAATTTCAAACGTACCCGGAAGAACCAGATTCCGAGTTTTTGGAAAACTACTTTCGCCTCGATGATAATTTGCCGAAGATTTATTCTCTAATCGTTAGAGACGAGCATATCAAAGCTGCTGTTGAAGAGTTTAAGGGTCTGCGCCTCATGAGACAAGAGCCATGGGAATGCCTCATTTCATACATTTGCGCCACGAACAAGAACATTCCAGCAATCAAAGATATGATTCTAAACATATCTAAAAGATT
>JAPUUO010000007.1 GCA_026967815.1 Candidatus Bathyarchaeota archaeon
CAACCGTTTGCATCTTGTTTCAATTCATAGCTGATCCCATTGAACCCTGCCCCAGTGAAGCTCTGTCCCGTAAACTCCCCTTTTTTTGGGTATTTGTGCGAGTTGCCGCTAAACCCGATGAAATCAAAGGGTTGCTTGAAGTAGGCTTCGAATACGTGTGCCAGAAAGATGGCTTGGCGTTTCTTCGGAAGCGCAAGTGAAATAGTGACTTAAACGGAAAAACCTAGCACATAAAAGGATTTAAGTCACTGATGTTCCAAAATGTTAAGTGGCGGGGATAAAACCATAGCGAGAGGGTTCTTGTAGCAGACCCTCCTATATGGGTGGGGTAGCCAGGTTAACCCGCTGGGCTCATAACCCAGAGATCGGTTGTTCAAATCAACCCCCCGCTACCATCTGTGAGAAAACACAAAGAAAGCCGCATTTTTTAGCTATGTCAGGTCTATGATCAAATCGGACTTCAACTCAGCTGTTCTCATATTAAAATGGAGTATTCTAAGGTAAAGTCGATTGGAACTCAGCATGAAAAAGGGGTGAAAGGCGCCTATCTGCTCATGACTTTTCTCGTTGCGATTTCGATGTCTTCAGCCTTCACTGTTTTTCTTCCCGCATGCATCGCGTAGTCGTACGCTTCTCTGGCAATTTTCACACCGATTCCATCCAGAACCTTAGCGAGCTCTTTGGCTGCCGCCTCGCTTACTCGGTGAGCTCCAGCTTTCTTGCAGATTCTATGCATCGGCGCCACGGCTAATTCAATTCCAGCCATTCAAACATCTCCAAACCTTCTTTCTTCATTTAAGCCCATATTTAACGTTAACGGAAAGATCAACGAATTTTCATCCCCTATTTCCCCATTTGAAGAAGAATCCGAGGCTTCCATGACCATTCCTCCTAGTATTCGACAAGTTGTCAAAACCAAAGACGAGAGGAAGCAAGTTAACGAGGCCAACGCCATGGCTCTATTCTTCAAAACCTCGCACTTTTCCGCCTAAAAAATACCCTAAAGCGTAAGCATTAAAAGGAGCAAGTAAACCCACATAATCACTCGTAACTCGTAAAAAGGACGGAAGCAAGAGAGGCAAAAACCTTGGAGGCCGAAAGAACGCTTGGGTAAAGTACGACCAGAACGCGTCAAAAGAATAGCCAAAGAACTCGTTCAGCGCTTCCCTGACAAATTCACGGCCGATTTTGAAAACAACAAAAAACTGGTTGAGGAATTTACAGAGGGTTCTTCAACAAAACTGCGAAATCGCATTGCGGGCTATGTAACACGCCTAGTAACAATCACGCAACCATCAGAAAAAGCAGATGAAGAACTTGTTGCCGGAGACGAAATCGAAGAGTAACCTTCTCAACTCCACGTCAATTCTCGGCTTGTGCGCACGCAGTAGACTTTATAATCTGTTCTATCTTACTCAGCACTACAAATACATGCCAGTCATATTCAATTTGAAACGGAGAAATATCGATGCCATTGATCAATGATTATGGAAAAAGCTGGGCAATACGTTATCTCAGAGAAGCCAAAGCTGAGCTGGTTGCTGCCCAAAAAACCCCATACATGGCCTCAAGCTTAATCCTAGAAGCCATGCGAAAGGCTCAAGCCGCAATTTACTATAGCCTCGGCGATCCAGCCTCAGTCGAGGCTATAGTTCGTCAAACAATCATCAAAAAACAATCTGTAAAAGATCCTGTTCTGCGTTGTTTGGTAGAAATTGAACGAGCAGTTCAAGAAGTTGCCCAAGCGCCCGATCCAGATAAAGAAAGGGCTTTCGACCGGGCAGATGACCTCATCCAGATAGCCTCAGACATAGTAAACCTCTTCATTGGCGAAAAAGCTGATTAACTTCTGTTTGTGCTGGAAACTCGTCTTTTTCAGCATTGCCCTTCATGAAAAATGAAACTATGTGTCACTGTACGTCCTAATTTTTCATTCTAATTGGAAATCATAAAACCACTATGACTGAAAGGTCGTTAACGTTCGTGTTCGTTGGTCCAGTGAAAAGAAGGTCATCAAGTTTTGAAAAGAAGTTGTAGGAATTGTTTTCGGCCAAGAATTCACCTGGATCCAATCCCATCTCCACGGCTCTAGCCAAGGTTTTTCCATCAGCAATGGCTCCTGCAGCATCTGTTGGTCCATCTATGCCGTCCGTGTTTAACGAAGCCACGGCAACACCATCCATACTTCGCAGTTTTAAAGCAGCTGCGAGAGCTATCTCTTGGTTTCTTCCACCCGAACCTTTTCCTGACACTGTAACTGTGGTTTCTCCACCCGCGACTATTCCCGCTGGTTTTAGAACAGGATTTCCAGAAATGAAAACTTCACGAGCTATTGAGGCCAGCATGACTCCGACGTGTCTGGCTTCTCCTTCCATGGTTGAAGTCAGCAGAACCGTATTTAACCCAGAAGACTTTAGTTGCTCACATGCCGCCGAACTCGCAAATCTATTATTTCCAACGACGACATTGTAGACCCTCTTGAAAGCTTCATCTTCTACCTTAGGTGTTTCTGGAATCAGAGCTTTTTCTCCATCGGACAAAACCTTTCTAATGGATGCAGAAACCTTATCCCATAAACCATATTTCCTTAGAACCTTTATAGCATCACTAAAGGTTGTCGAATCCGGAACAGTTGGCCCTGACGCGATGAATTCCAACGGGTCGCCAACAACATCTGAAAGAATGAGGTTTAAAATTGTGGCTGGATAAGCTTTTTTGGCAAGCCACCCTCCTTTGAAATCAGAAATGTGTTTTCTAACAGTGTTGATCTCATTTATTGTTGCACCGCACATGAGCAAGTCATCAGTGATTCTTCTCTTGTCAGCAATTGAAATTTCACCGCGAGGCAGAGGCATGAGGCTTGATCCTCCGCCTGAAATCAAGCATATGATGAGGTCGTCTTTCTTTGCTTGCTCCACTATCTTTAGCATTCGGCGGGTTCCTTTCACGCCTGATTCATCGGGAATTGGATGGCTTGCTTCATGAAGCTTTATAATCTCTGTTTTGTGTTTGTTACCATGTTGGACGTTTACGTGCCCATTTGTCACGAGGTTGCCTAGAACTTGTTCCACGGCTTCAGCCATTGAGCCGCTTGCCTTTCCACCACCCACCACATAGATGCTTTGAAACTGTGTCAAATCAAATGAATACCCGTCTACTTTGAGTATCGAGTTTTTCAGCAAAAGTCTTGATCTTATAATTTGTTCGGGGTCCACCGCGTTCAATGCGGATTCAAGGCTTTCTAAAGCTAAGACTCTAGCTTTTTGATTGAACTCAGTTTCGCCATTTTTAACGAGCTGTTCCTTGTTACTTATCACTATCATTCAGCAAGCCCATCACTATTATCCGAAAGGTCAACGCGTAAGTGTAATAAGAAAATGTTAATAAAGAATTCCACAAATTTCCAATCGGTGAGTTATTTGCCAAAACCCAAAGTTTATGTCACCCGAGAGATCCCTGAAAGAGGTCTAAAAGTAATAAAAGATCGTTTTGATGCTGAGGTTTGGCCTCAATACGGTCCACCGCCGAAAGAAGTTATTATACAGAAGGTTACGAATGTTGACGCTCTTGCTCCTCTTTTGTCTGACAAGATAGATGCAGAGGTCTTTGATGCAGCTCCCAAATTGAAAATTGTTGCTCAAATGGCCGTTGGCTTCGATAACATAGACGTGAATGAGGCTACAAAACGAGGCATATGCGTAACGAACACACCTGGTGTGTTAACCGAGACCACAGCAGATTTCGCTTGGGCTTTATTGATGGCTATTGCGAGGCGTGTAGTTGAAGCAACCAAGTATGTCCGCACTGGACAATGGAAGGTTGGTTGGCACCCCAGCATGTTGTCAGGCAGAGATATCTACGGGGCAACAATCGGCATCGTTGGAGCTGGAAGAATAGGCTCTGCTGTTGCGGAGAGAGCGAATGGCTTCAACATGAAAATCATCTTTTATGACGTCATTCCTCGGCCAGAACTAGAGAAATTGGGTGCAAAACGTGTAGATTTAGATAAGCTTTTGAAGGAATCCGACTTCATCAGCGTTCATGTTCCGTTAATGAAGGCAACCTACCACCTGATAAATGAGGAGAGGCTTAAGCTCATGAAGAAGACAGCTTACATAATCAACAATTCAAGGGGACCCGTTGTAGATGAAAAAGCCCTGTACAAAGCGCTAAAAGAAGGATGGATTGCAGGCGCTGCCCTCGACGTTTTCGAGCAAGAACCAACACCAGTGAACAATCCTCTGCTTACGCTTGACAATGTAGTCGTTGCCCCACACATATCAAGTGCAAGCCATGAGACTCGTTCAAAAATGGCTGAAATGGTTGCAGAAAACCTTGTAGCATTCTTCGAAGGGAGAAAGCCGCCGAACCTAGTTAACCCGAAAGCTTTGGAAGTAAGACCACTGTCTAAACAATTCTAACACTCGGTAGATTAATTGTAACCGTTAAATACCCAATCCATGGTTAAGTTCTACTACTCTGCTTGAAAGTGGTGATTTGATGGGCTCTATATTTGCAGAAAGGATGGAAGTCTTAGGAACAGAAACAGCCTTTGAAGTGCTGGCAAAAGCGAAGGCTCTTGAGAAACAGGGAAAGGAAGTTGTACATCTGGAAATCGGTGAACCTGATTTTGATACGCCTGCAAACATTAAGGAAGCTGCTGTAAAGGCTCTCCATGCTGGATACACCCATTATGTTCCTGCTGCAGGAATTCCTAAACTGAGGCAAACAATCGCTGAGTACATATCAGAAACAAGGAACATAGAGGTTAACCCTGAAGAAGTCGTGGTAACACCTGGTGCCAAACCAGTATTGTTCTTCAGCATATTAGCCTTGGTCAATCCAGGTGACGAGATTTTAAACATGAACCCAGGGTTTCCAATATATGAATCTGTGATAAATTTTGTTGGAGCGAAACAGATACCTATACCCCTTGAAGAAAAAAACGATTTTAGGTTTGATCCAGAGTACGTTAAGGAGAAGATAACCAAGAAGACCAAGATGATTGTTCTAAATTCTCCCGAAAACCCGACTGGTGGAGTACTAACCAAAGAAGACCTGAAAACTGTTGCCGACTGCATAGAAGATAGGGATGACGTTTTTGTGATATCTGACGAGGTGTACAGCAGAATAATTTATGAGGGCGAACATGAGAGCGTAGCCTCACTTTCTGGAATGAAAGAGAAGACAATTTTGCTGGATGGGTTCTCAAAAACATATGCCATGACTGGCTGGAGACTTGGCTACGGCGTGATGCGAAAGGATATAGCGGAAAAGATCACTCAGCTCATGATTAACTCGAATTCTTGCACTTGCGCCTTCGTTCAGATGGCTGGTGTCGAAGCTTTAAATGGTCCACAAGACAAGCCAAAGCAGATGGTTGCTGAATTCAAAAAACGAAGAGAAGTCATAGTTTCAGGATTGAACAACATTAGCGGTATAGCCTGCAAGAAACCACGAGGAGCCTTCTACGTGTTTCCAAATATAACTGGAACAGGAATGGACTGTCGCAAGCTTTCAGACCATTTACTTAACAATGCTGGCGTAGCAGTTTTGCCTGGAACATCCTTCGGGCAATACGGGAAAGGATACTTGCGCTTGTCTTTCGCCAATTCAGTTGAAAACATCAAGAAGGCTTTGAACCGCATATCTGAAGCCCTCAAGAACCTATGATTCTCCCAAACTCATCATCCTTCAAAGACAAGAATGTTGAAAATATAGCAAAGAAGCATCGGTGAAGAAGATCTATAAATCAGCTTCTTGGTTCAACAAGGGGAAACCATAAGCCTCTTTATATTCCGAGCCACAACAAGCCATCAGACGTACGAGGGACAAATATGCCTGTCAATGTAAATGTCAAGCTACTGGGAGTTTTTCGAGTTTTCTCAGGGAAAAACAGTATTTCTCTGAAATTGAAAAAGCCAACTGTGTGGGAAGCTGTGGAGAAAATCGCTGAGACTCTCTCAGCCGAGTCCAAACGGATGCTAATTGACCCCGAACTCAATGACCCACGTCCAAACGCGCTCATTCTTGTGAATGGAAAAGAAATCAGCGTTCTAAAAGGACTGGAAACAGAAGTCAAAGAAGGCGACCAGATAATCCTGATTCCAGTATCACATGGCGGTTAAAGGCATCTCACACAAAATCCATTAATAGTTTAGGTGTAGAGAATATCTTCCATGCAACTTGAAGATGTTTACAGATACATCGATGCCAACCAACAAAGGTTTGTTGATGATCTTATCCGACTCGTCAAACAGCCAAGCGTCTCTGCTAGAGGAGAAGGAATCAACGATTGCGCAAAAATTGTGGAGGAAATGATGCAAAATGTTGGGTTCTCCACTTTAATAATTCCTGAAGGCCAAGGAAATCCAGTTGTGTATGGAGAGATCAAATCAAAATCTTCGGAAAGGACACTGTTGTTCTATAACCATTACGATGTTCAACCTCCTGAACCTTTAGAGGAATGGATGTACGATCCATACAGCGGCGAAATACGCGATGGCAAAATCTACGGTCGAGGGGTTTCCGACAACAAAGGAAACATTGTCTCAAGATTGAAGGCCATTCAAGCCTTCTTAGAAACTACAGGCGATGCTCCAGTTAACCTAAAACTTGTGGCTGAAGGAGAAGAAGAAATTGGCAGCCCTCACTTAGCACCGGTCGTCCAGAAGCATAAAAAACTCTTTTCAGCTGATGCAGCAATTTGGGAGTTTGGAGGAACGGATCGCAAAGGGCGTCCAATGATATACCTGGGACTGAAAGGTGTTCTCTCTGTTGAGCTCAGAGTGAAGGCGGCAACTAGAGATGTACATTCAGCGAATGCTCCCTTAGTTCCCAATCCTGCGTGGCGTCTGGTTTGGGCCCTTAACAGCATGAAAAATGAAAAGGACGAAATTTTGATTCGCGGCTTTCATGACAATGTTGAACCTCCATCGGCGGAAGAAATGGAGTATGTCCAAAAGATTCCTTTCGAAGAGGAAGAAGAAAAGCAAGATCTAGGATTGAGCGAATTTCTTCACAACATAACAGGACTAGAAGCTCTGAAAGCATTGCTATACCGTCCCACATGCACAATAAACGGCTTTCTGACAGGATATACCGACAAGGGATCAAAAACCGTTCTGCCAAAAAAGGCGATGGCAAAACTTGACTTCCGTCTAGTCCCACGTCAAGTGACCGAAGACATCCTCAAGAAACTCAAGGAGCATCTGAAAAATCATGGTTTCGATGACATTGAGGTAATTACGCACGGCTCAACAGAACCTGTGAAAACCCCCATTGATGACAGCTTTGTTCAAACCGTGATAGAAACCGCTGAAAGAGTATATGCAAAGCGACCTGTTGTGTACCCTACTAGCGCAGGGTCTGGACCCATGCATCTGTTTCGAAACTGGCTTGGCTATCCTGTAGTCTCAGTTGGCTGCGCACACGCTGAGTCTCATGGTCATGCGCCCAACGAGAATTTGACTGTGGAAGGGTTCGTCAAAGGAACCAAGTTCATAGCCGCCATTCTGCACGACTTCAGTGTCTCCTGAAGCTTCTTTCGAAAGCGGTCGGGCTCATTATATGTGCAGCGATTTTAGTGCTTTCTTCATTGACTCGAAAGCAGAAGACCCCGTTAAGCCTAACATGCTTTGATTCATTAGGCTTCTTCTTGCGATCTCTTGATCTGTAGGGATAAATCCAATTACTTCCAAGTCATAACTCGTCAGAGCTACTTCCTTTATTAGCTGCTGACTTTTCAAATCGTCCACACGGTTGCAAATCCCGTAGACTTTTCCAAATTTTGAATGTTTCTTGTTTATTTCATTCACAATATCCTTCGCAGTGTCAAGGCTCATTCTTGAACCATCAAGAACCGTGAAAATGTAGTCTATGCCACTTTCATCTGCGATTCTATCAAGTATTTTGCGAGGAAAAATTTCGGTTCCGGGATCACAATCTGTGACAATGTGTGCGTAGGGTCTTTTGTAACTTTTGAGAATTTTGGAAACTGCGTGTTCAGCCCAGTAAAAGACAGGACAGTAGCAGTCAATGTCGCTTGAAGGTTTCCCCAACGTTAGCAAATCTGTTTTTTCGCCCTCAACTAAGACGTCGCTCATCACTCGAGAATAGAAGTATTCAATGTCTGACACGTCAACTGGTTTTTTGGGTTCTAACTCGAGCTTCTTCTCTTTGTGAATATGGTCAACAACATTTCCTATCGTTTTCGCTAAGGGTAGTCCCAATAGTTTGTTGAGGTGTGCATCTGGATCCATGTCAAATGCTAGAGTTACATCATCTTTTTCAGTGAAATATTTCACACTCAATGCTGCAAGGGTTGTTTTGCCAGTGCCGCCTTTTCCTGAGAACGCAATAATTGTCATACCTGCAAGGATAATAGACGAAACTAAAAGGATTACGGTGATTTCGAGTTCAAAATCGGGACTACATCTAAATCACTGAGCATTTAACTTATACACGAGTGCACTCTTGTACCTATTATCATTGGGTCAAAGTTGCTTATGTCTTGGGCTGTTGGTGCTAAGAATTGGAGATCGCGCATGACGGTTATCGATGGAAAATATTGGCAGGGTCATATCTATGTATGCTTGCTTTCGCCTTGGTTTTCCAGTCAATTCCTCCCATCCTTACATCAATTCGAGAAGAGTTGAACATCACTCATGCTCAAGCAGGCCTACTCATGAGCCTATTCGCTTTGCCAGGCATATTCGTAGCCATACCTGGAGGAATAATTTCAGACCGTTTTGGCATGAAAAAAGTGGGAGTAGCATCGTTGATTCTTATGATTTTCGGAACGTTAGTTGTAGGAATAAGCAAAAGCTTTCTTTCAATATGCATTGGCAGATTAATCTCAGGTATTGGCGGTTTAACCTTGGTAGTCGTCTTGCCTCAATTGCTGTCTCGATGGTTCCGGAACAGAGAACTCGGAATTGGAATGGGCGTGTTCAATACTGCTATGCCTTTAGGCACGATAATTAGTCTAAACGTCTTCGGCATCATTGGTAGTGATCTTGGATGGTCATCTCCTATCTTTCTAACAACTGCAGTTAGCGTCTTAGCGCTTGTAACATTTCTTTGGCTTTTCAAAGAGCCAGTGGCAGATGATGGGCGAAATGGAGGAAGGCTGTCTTCGAATATTGCCACTATAGGAGTTTCAATGTGGATTGTAGGCTTCACTTGGATGTGGTTTAACGCCGCACTCATCTCTTTTTTAACTTTCGCACCTGATTTCTTTGCGTCAAAAGGCTATGAAATTGGTTTTGCCGGCTTTATGTCAAGCATAGTGATGATGGGCTCTCTGTTTCTGAGTCCCTTGATAGGTTATTTTGTTTATAGATTTGGAAAGGAAGAAATGTTCATAGTTCTTGGGGGTGTAGCTTTAGCTCTTTTAATTTTTCTCATCCCCTCGACGCCCTTTCACCTTGCCTTGCTTGTATTAATAGGAATATTTGCAGCATTTGTGCCTGCGCCAGTCTTTTCTCTACCTTCCAAAATGGTGAAACCTCAAAATCTTGGTCTAAGCTTTGGAATTCTCACGGCATGCTTGAACGTCGGTGTGTTAACTGGACCTTACTTAACAGGACTAGCGAAGGATCTCACTGGAGAATACACCGCAAGTCTTTACATCATGTCAATTTTCACCATAATGCAAAGTGCCACTATTGTGCTTCTACACCTGTCTAAATGTTGGAAAAATCGAACGATTAAACATGAAATTTACAAATCTGAACCAGCCTCGTGTATGGAAGAAGCTTAAATGATTTCAATACGCAAGTTTGAAACGAAGCTTTCTAGGTGTTGAAGAATTCTGTGCGGAAACAGTTGTCTGGAAAGACCCCTCTAACTTCTCAACCAAGGAACTTCAGGTTTCGATAAGCTCTTCTTTTATCCACCAGGCTTTTCGTTTCTCCATCTTCTCGCCTGCATAATATTCAACTATGGATTTTCCAAGCTGTTTCTTTGACCGCTTCTGTATTTTTCGAAGTCGATTGAGTACGTGCCACCTATTGGTCTTAAGCAGTTCAGCTAGCTCTGGAGTTGTGGCCCCTTTGTGACTAAGCAAGTAATCTACGATTTTATGATCCATTTCGTCAATGCAGAACACATGAGGGTTGACTTTTCCCTCCTCGTATGCAAGAACTTCCAGCTCTGCCAGATGCTTCCTAATTTCAGAAACATCAGCTTCAATTCTACCAATTCTCTGCTCGAACTCCAAAATTCTGTCTGGACGAGGGATCTGCTGCAGTTTTTCAAGAATAGCACTTCGAAGGAATTCACTTCTTTCCCCCTCAGGAACACGCAAAATCAGCTCATTGTAAACTTCTTCCGGAATCTTGGCGGAAACCATCTTGAATCTACTCATTTTGGTGCCTCCAATATCTACTCTAATCTAGAAGGTAAAAGCGTTAGCTGTCCATTGAAGGTCAACAGCACATATGCGATTTCTGAAATGAAGAGAAACCTTTTAAGAAGCACACACGTATCTAGCCATCGAAATTTAGGTTTGCGTGGTGGAATACTTGGTTCAAAAAACCACAATATCAGTAATTAAATGTGATGTGGGCTCATCAGCTGGGCATCACATAGTTCCCAAGCCCTTACTGGATATTGCCGAACAACACCTAAAAAAAGCGCAGAAACAAGGCACAATAAACAGCTACTATGTTTTCCACGCGGGAGACGACCTAGAACTACTCATGGCTCATGAAAAAGGTGAAGGAAACTCTAAAATACACAAGGTTGCATGGGACACATTCCAAGACGCAGCTAAGAAAGCGATGAGTCTCAAACTCTATGGCGCTGGGCAAGACCTTCTGAAAACCGCTTTCAGCGGAAACGTTCGCGGCATGGGGCCCGGCGTAGCTGAAATGGAAATCGAAGAGAGACGTGCAGATCCAATAATTGTTTTTGCCGCTGACAAGACTTCGGGAAGTGCCTTCAACTACCCCTTGTTCCGTATATTCGCTGACCCGATGAACACGGCTGGGCTAGTGATTGACCCTACCCTTGCTGGAGGCTTTAAATTCGAAGTCTTAGATGTCATGAAGAACAGGAAAGTCGTGATAAAATGCCCAGAAGAAATGTACGAGTTGATTGCCCTAATCGGAACAACCGAGCGTTACTTGATTTCGCGAATATGGAGAGCAGAAGATAACCTTATCTGCGCCGCAAACAGCACGACAAAGCTTTCGTTAATCGCTGGAAAGTACGTGGGAAAAGATGACCCGGTCAGTATCGTTAGAGCTCAACATGGACTGCCTGCAACTGGTGAGATTCTAGCACCTTTCATGCACAGCTACTTCGTTGAGGGATGGATGCGAGGCAGCCACTGGGGACCTTTAATGCCCGTTGGACTCGAATACAGCAAATGCACAATATTCGATGGGCCGCCAAGAATGGTAGCACTGGGGTTGCAAATTTCTGATGGAAACATTGCCAGCGATAGTCATGGTACTCCATTAATAAACGACTTGTTCGACGATCCTGCGTTTGACATGGCTCGACAAGAAGCTATGGAGTATGCAGCCGCGTTGCGTCGTATGGGCGAGTTTGAGCCTGCCCGATTAGGCGCTGAAACAATGGAATACACAACTTTGCCGCAGGTTCTCAAGAAGTTGAGGCGAAGGTTTAAACCAGCTTGAACCTTTTTCAGTCACATGTTTCCTGAAGATCCTCAGATTACTTGACATAGACGAGCTCGCTGGATAAACTCTCTAACTCTTGGCAACGAGACTTGACAACTTCGTAAACTTTTTTGCGCAGGCCTTCTCCTAGCAGCCCAGTTTCTTTAATACCACTCATTTTCTTGGCAAGTTCAAAGTCGCCCAAACCCAAAAGCCACAATTCAAAATCTTTACGTGCCAAATGAAACTCAAGAGACTTGGTGTCTACAACTTGGATCTTGTCGCAGAACTCTCTAAGATTGGCTGCGTAGGTTTCCAAATATACATCCATGTCATAGTAAAAATGGAAAGCTCTCTCCTTGGGCACATTGCTCAAGATCTGCAGAGCTTGTTTACGGTCAATCTTGGGCAAAACAAGAGCTTCTTTTCCTGATTCCGTTATGGCGTAGAGCCCTTTTTCAGGTGAGGAAACATAACCTTTTCTTCTAAGCCAGACAAGATGAAGATTTGTTGGCGGCACGCCCAAGCATAATTGGTGAGCTAACTCACGCGATTTTACTGATTTTCCAGCCTTCCACATCAACTCGAGAGCTTTCATTTTTACTTCACTCAAACTCACTGTTAAGTACACCTCACTGTAACACTAGACATTAGTAACCATATAGCCTTTTCAGATTTTTGCCTATTTCAAGGAAAACGCTGAAGTTGTCAAAAACACAAGAAGGTGTATTCTACTCTGGTTCACCGTATCCCGGAGTAACAGAAAATCTTAAAGATAGACTTTTTGAACTGTTTAGTGGTGTAGAAATTGGTTCTGCCCGCTAAAGTCTTCGAAATAAAAGAGGACACCGATCTTGGATTGATCGTTGGGAAGCTCAAAGATTTCCATGAAGAGGAGCCTTACGAAACAGAGAACGGCGAAAACATAAATCTAATTGCTGAAGTTTTGGATCTAAAACAACAGGGAGACACGATATCAGGAGTCTTCAGCAAGGATTTCATACGCAGACGGTTTTACAAACGCAAGCTAGTTGAAGCTCCGGTCACAGAAGAGTCTTCTTTTTGGATTAAACCGTTCAACGGCAGAGTTTTCGTTATCGTGTCAGCGCCATCAGTAGCTCGTGGCGTAAAAAAACTGCTAACAAATTACGTAGCGAACAAGTTGAGTAAAGTCCTTTTCATCTCATCTCACGCGATTGTTGAGGTGAAAATTCCTCATTTGGGCCTTAAGCAACTACATGAAATAAACCCGCAGGCGACGAAGCTCATATGGTTTGACGAAGTTGATATACCCGGTGTGGAAAAGCTTTGTTTGGCAGGATCTGATCTTGCTGATACAACGCTATACCGCGATTATGTCGAACATGGAAAGATATGGTATGTTGTTTTTGAAGTTCAAAAGCGTGGAATTGTAGTTGGGATTACAAGGAATTGCGTGGTGACCCTTTTCAGCAAAAGCAGTGTTGAAGAGTTCGTAGACTACATCTTAGAAGACCTTCTGATGCTCATCGAGTAACCGTGCTGCCTTTACACACCTGTAGGCAGAAAATGGGACTTTGCGGGAGATATCTCTGCTAGAGAAACGCTTGAATAGAAGTTGGTTTATTACAATCTACATCTTTGACTCAGATATGGGAGAAACCTGTGTGATCATTGAGGTGCATTTGGATTGAAAATGGCTGTACTCGTCTACGAGTATCCTCCAAAAATCGTAGGAGGATTGGGAACATATGCAGCGGAGATAACTAGGAAATTCGTTCTTCTAGACAATGACATTACGGTTTTCACAATGAACGATGACACTGGAAGTCTTCCAACGAGGGAACTGTGGAGAGGAATCGAGATTCATCGTCCAGTTCACATAGATATTTCCGACTCGCTGCCAGACGTAATTGCAGAAGACATTAAGAAATGGGGCAGAGGCATAAATTTTTTCGCGAAACTTCTTATGTACAACTACTTAGCTGCCTCAAAACTAGTGAACGACCTTGTTAGAAGTGAAGATTTCAAATATGACATTGCTATTGCACATGACTGGCTCTCTGTTATTGGCGGCACAGCAATTAAGAGAGAGCTAGGTTTACCTTTTGTTTTCCATGTGCATTCCACTGAGAAAGGTCGAACTTTGGGACATGGCTCAGATGTCATTTATAACATTGAACTCCGAGGCGGGCAAATGGCTGATATTATCGTCACAGTGTCAAACGCCATGCGAGACGAGCTCATAACCCTTGGGTTTCCAGCGGAAAAGATAAGAGTCATCTATAATGGAGTTGACCCGCAAAAATACTCGATGCAACAAGTCAGCAAAGAAAAGATTCGTGAGCTAAGACAGAGCTACGGACTTAAAGACGACGACCTTATGATTCTCTTTCTAGGAAGACTCGTCTGGGTTAAAGGAGTAGATAAGCTGGTTGGCGCCATGCCACATGTTCTGCAGAAAATTCCAAACGCGAAGCTAGTAATTGTAGGTCTAGGTGAAATGCGTGACTACTTGGAAAAAATGGTTCAAAACCTAAATCTTCAAGATGTTGTCAAATTCTGCTTCAAATTTATACCTGAAGAGGAGCGAATCGCCCATTATGCAGCATGTGACTTGGCTGTTTTCCCCAGTAATTACGAGCCGTTTGGTATAGTTGCAATCGAAGCCATGAGCATGGAAAAACCTGTTGTGGTAGGGGCCAGCGGTGTAAGCGGAATGCGTGAAATCGTGATATCAGCTGGCCAAGACCAATGCGGGTTTCATATAAACCCATATGACCCGCCGGACATTGCATGGGGTATAATCAACGCTTTACAAGATCCTCAGAAGAGAATTGAACTTGGCCAAAACGGCAGGAAACGAGTGCTCCAAAAATTTACTTGGGACATAATCGCCAAGCAAACAGCAAAGGTGTATGCCAGGCTTTTAGAAAGACACAAGGTCTAAGAACTTGCCTGCATGACTTCTGCGTTGGAAGAATTCACTGATGCATGCTGAACCTAACGAATTGCGGAAAGACTATTTGCTGAACAGGTGGGTTGTAATTGCGGCTCAGAGGAAACGGCGTCCAACAGACTTCGTGAAAAAAGCCGAAAAGAGGAAGCTTGACACGTGTCCCCTTTGTCCAGACAACGAACATATGACTCCGCCAGCTGTTTTGGTTTATCTTCCATCCGGGAACGGAATAACAAAAGAGAAAGACCATGATGGCTTGCGGCATAAAAATTGGCTAGTTCGTTGCGTGCCAAATCTGTATCCGGCTTTCACCCCGCCACATAAAATGATTGGAGAACAAATTACAGAAGGGTTCATAGCTGACAGAGCTATAGGTCACCACGAAGTTTTGATCGAATCTCCTCGCCATAACGAACATCCAGGAGTAGCAAGAGTCTCCCAGCTAATTCACGTTGTCAACGCGTATATCGACCGAACAAACGAATTCTGCAGGCAAGAATACGTGAAGTACGTTTCAATATTCAGAAATCACGGACTAGAGGCAGGTGCATCTCTATCTCACGCGCACACTCAAGTAATCACGACTCCTTTCTTCCCAAGAATAGCTAAAGAAGAACTTAACGCAAGCAATGAAGTGTGGAGGAAAGACAAGGAATGTGCCTTCTGTGAAATCTTAGTGCGAGAAAAAGAAAGCCCACGTTTCATCTGGGAGAATCGAGACTACATGGCTTTTGCTCCTTGGGCCAGTGTTCATCCGTTTGAATTTTGGATTTTTCCAAAAGAACACCAGTGTTGCTTACTCGACTTGTCAGAAACACAAGTTAAGAGTCTTGCTGAGGCTTTAAAGAGCTGCTTAGGCGGTTTGAATTCGCTTTTAGAAGACCCACCCTATAACTTTGGTTTTCACCAAGTAACCACTGGGGCAGGCAAATACTATCATTGGCATCTGGAAGTTTATCCTAAGCTGGCTATATGGGCTGGTTTCGAAAAAAGCACTGGAACGTTTATTAATGTTGTCTCGCCTGAAGACGCTGCAGAAAATCTTAAGATGGCTATCTCGTAAGAAGCAAAATGTTAACTGTACAGGGTCATGACCTTGGTTATGCCAACTGGCGTTACGTGATATTTCTCAATTCCGCTAGTTTCAACAGATTTGACGTAGCCTAGCTCTCCTAGCTTTTGCAGATGATTCCTAAGCATTTCAGTGTTAAGTTCTGTCCATCGGACGATCTCTTCAATTGACATGGATTTTTCCATGGTGGTTGCGCCGATGTTGTGTAACATGCAGAGGAGACGGAACTCTTCAGGCAACGCTGGATGACCTGGAAGACCGCCGGAGGAGGAGTTCACTCTAACATCACCTTACTACTTCCTTATAGAGCTTGACCGTCTTTTTAGCGATTGCCTCCCAACTATAAGTTTTTTGGATTTTCTCCTTAGCGTTCTCAGCAAGCCATCTTGCATGGTCTCGATTGGACAAGACATTGTTGATGCCCCAAGAAATCGAGTCTGGGTTTCTCGGGTGAACCAGAATCCCTGTCTTATCATGTTCGATGATCTCAGCTAAACCGCCGACTTGACTTGCTACGACTGGGACACCTGCCGCCATTCCTTCAAGGGCAACTATGCCAAACGGCTCATATATGGATGACATCACCAAAACGTCAGCACTCATGGTAAGGGCAATCAACTCGTGGTCAGGAATAAAACCTGTGAAATTGATTCTCCATGCTTGACCAGTGGTTCCAGCTAGATATTGCAAGTGATCTCGATACCAGCCTTCGCCGACGATAGCAAACTTCGTTTCTGGATGGCGCCAAGCAACATTAGGAACAGCCTGTATAAGATATTCAATTCCTTTTTGAGGCACAAGTCGCCCTACAGAAAGAACGAGTTTCTCATGAGATTGCACCCCATAACGGGCTCTCACAGCTCCGCGGTCAACAGAACCATGATACTTGCCCGAGTCAATGGCATTTGGAATTATCCCGACTTTTTCCCACGGAAGCCTAAAGTGATCGCAGACTTCGCTTTTCATTGAATCGCTTGTTGCTATAACCTTGCTTGCCTCATAGGCTGCCCACCACTCTAGGCCATCGATTGTAGAAGAATCCGGATTGTGAATTCCAGATCTGCCATGCTCGGTGCTGTGGATAGTTAACACCATCGGTTTTCCAACGGAATGTTTGAAAGCTATGCTGGCTGGTGCTGTTAACCAGTCGTGAACATGAAGAACATCAAACTCTATCTTTTGGCTTACGTCTGCAATTCGTTTTTCGATGAAGTGGTTAAATAAGAGAACCCATGTGAGAAAATTCGGATGTCCAAGTTCGCTGGCTATGCGATGAATTTTGACTCCATCGGGAGTTTCCTCGTAAGCTGGAGAGCCTGGAAAGTCTAATGTGAAAATGTGCACTTCGTTTCCGAGGACTGCTAATGCGTTGGCCAAACCATGACAATGGCGTGCTATTCCCCCGACTATTCTTGGAGGATACTCCCATGTTAACATGCCAATTTTCATGGATGCACCAGATGCGTTTTGAATGTCAAGTTTTATGCTTTAGAGTTGGAGCTTTTCTCACATTATTAGAAGATTTATTTGTGCTTTCGAGTTCTTTTATTCTTTGCCCAACTAGGCTGAGGAGTCTTTCGCGAATTTTGTCGTCAAGTATCTTGCTTTTTCTAGCCACCGCCAATTGGTCAGCCAGCTTGTTGTCTCCAATCGCCCAGCGTATCCACTTCTCGAAGTCCCCTCTTGTCATATGAAATTGAACGGATCTGAGGCTGATGATTTTGAGAGTGGAATAAAACTCTTCCAAGCTGTGAACGGTCCATTTTGTGGGTTTAGCAAGCTTATAAGCGAAGGTGAAGCCTTTCTCTGCTGGAAGCTTTCTTAAGATTCTTTGGGCCACATGTTTGGGTTTTTCCAGTTCTCTCAAAACAGTTGCTTCAAAATTTGAAAGTATGCTCAAATACGCAGCAAAAGCTTCAACAGGAATCCCAAATGGGTTAAAGTAGTTGTGGACATCTCCTGGGCCTCCGCCTTTTGTACTCAGGTAATAAAGGTGATCGCTAACCTGAAGATAACGCCAAAGTCCTATTAGTTCAGCATCTCCTGTCTGCTTAACCAAAGGCTCCAACTTCTTCAAAAGGTTATAACAAGCCATCTGCATGGAATTCCCGGTCCAGGCGCTTATGTCCCGCTCCAAATCAGCCCAAGAAATTGTAGAAAACTCGTGGACATCAATTTCTCCAACAGGATTATGCCTACGCACAGCTTCCGACGGAGTACAAAACTGGAGATGCTCCCACTTAAGTATCTCACCAGGCAGCCACCTTAAGAATTCGTGGATGCCGCTTTCTGGCCAATGATGCTCACCAAAGGTCTCATAGTCAAGGAAGATATTGATGACTTGTCCGTGCGTTGCAGCTAGCCAACTCGCATATTTTTTGGCGGTCAAGGGCCACTCTTCCCACCAGTGTGATGTAAACCGGAAGCCTATGTCATCTGAGAGACAGTAGTTGCGAAGCAGAACTCTGAGGTTGCTGTTTTTAGCTTTATACATGTGATTTGGACTTCTTCCATCAAGGATTCTCTCAACGCCTTCGGTTATCATGGCTTCGTAGCCTAGTGTTTCAACGGTACTTGCGATTGCATTGTTGTATATGCATTCGGTGTTTGCCACAACCTTCGGCTCATAGTTAAAGAGATCCTTCATAAGTTGACGATGCATGTTGAGCTGTTTAACAAATTCGTGGCGTTCAGAGTCATACAGGCTTGCGAGAGAATGATAATGGGTTTCATCCAGAAACTCTACGCAGCCTGTATCTGCGAGCTGTTTAAAAGAATCGAGAAGGCTTGGGTTCCAGCGTTCACATTGTTCAACAAAGACTCCGGAAAGTCCGTACGCAACTCTAAATCGCTTTTGACTATGCTTGGTTCTATCAATTTGTTCCAATATGGCGTTGTTTGCTGGAAAGTAGCACTTTCTGGCTGCTCTTTCGAAAACATGTCGATTAAGGTCGTAGTCAAAATACAAATCGAAAAGGTCTCTTTTTCTAACGAGTGGTCTATCGAGTAGGGTGGAATGGAAATTTCTGTTTAACCGTAATGGTTGATGAACCTCAAATATGAGGCATATATCCATGTTGGCTTCTCCTATGAGAATTGTAGTTTGGATGGTTTTGGCAATTTAAAGTTATGTCTGTCACGTGAATTACCCCTTTTCACAGTTTTATTTGAGGACTAACTGTTTCAGAGATTAGCTGTTCGTACGGTGGTCTCTTCAATGCAACGTCTTCTATGTAAGCTCTTAAGGGTTCAGCAACACTCCAAGCCTGCGCAACACAGCCGTCAGACTCATGTGGTGGATCTCCGTCAAAAATCTCACTTATAGTTCCAAGCCCAGCTCTAAATGTCTCATCCTGAAAGAGAGGCTTCAGAAAGTTTTCAAAGGCAAAACTTCGCCATCTCTGCGCGTGCTTTTTGGTTTTCAAGAAAGCCGTGACGAAGGGGCCAGTGGTCCATGCCCAGACTGTTCCGTTATGATAAGCATGGTCGCGCTGCCTTCTGTTTCCGCTATATCTTCCCTTATAACGGGGGTCTGAAGGTGCCAAAGTTCGAAGTCCAAACCTGCCCCAGAGCCTTTTTTGTACAATCTCAACCATTTGTTCGGCTTTCGCATCGTCTAGCATGATAAAATCTAAGGCTGCAGCTATCACTTGGTTTGGCCGCACCGAGGGGTCTTTGTGTTCATTTTGAATCACGTCGTATAAGCAACCATCGTTTGGATTCCAAAATTTCTCTAAGAAGCTTCTTTTTGCTTTTTCCGCCATTTCTGAATATTTTTCTGTATCTTCTTGGTTGAAATGTGTGGCTAGTAGCTGCATCGTTTTGAGAGCGTTATACCAGAGGGCTTGTATCTCCACGGCTTTGCCATCTCTGGGCGTAACGGCCTGACCGTTCATTCCCACATCCATCCATGTTAGTTGAGGACCATGCATGACCAATCCATCTTCGTCCACGTGAATATCATATAAGGTTCCTTCCACATGACAATGGATGATAGACTTTAACGTGCTCCATAATTCTTGACGCACAAACTCAAAGTCACCTGTATATTTGAGAAACTGAAGAACAGCGTTTATGTACCAGAGAGAAGCGTCCACAGTATTGTAATCTGGCTTATCTCCAGCATGGTCAGGAAACCGGTTGGGAATTACACCCTTACGGCAGTAATGTTTAAACGTTAACAGGATTTCCTCTGCATCCTTAAATCTGCCAGTTACCAGAGTTAGGCCTGACAACGAAATGAGTGAATCACGCCCCCAATCTTCAAACCAGTGATACCCAGCGATAACGCTTTTCATCTTAGTGGATTCACGATTCACAATGAAAGAATCAGCTGCTAAAACAAGCCATTTCAGCCATTCTTCCATAGAAACATCAGATTGTTGCATCTGAAACTTCCGCAGCAGATTTTGTCGTCGTTTCAACTCTTGGATAAGCAAGGCATGTATGCTTTCAGGGTCACCACGCAAAGAGGAAAGCACCGCTTGTGCTTCGCTTTTGCTTTTTCCAGCAGCAGCAATGATGAAAAACTCTCTTGTTTTGTTTGGGGTTATTTCAAAGCGAAAAAACCCAGGCTGGTAATCATTATCGAAACAACTTTCACCTCGAGAGGATTCAATTCGAAAATAGGTTTCTACCCATTTGCTTGGGATTGAAGTGTAAACTCCGTCCGTTGCAAAGAGGATTAGAGCTGAAAGCGGTATTGAAGGCTGAATAGTCACACTGTTTGCTGATGGCTTTTGAAGAAAACTCCAATTAATCTCGTCTTTATTAGTGACTGAATGAAAATGCCTAGAGTTAACTAGCGGCAAAACACGAATGGAAGCTTTGTTTGGAGAATTGTTTGAAATCGTGTAACTAGTGATAGTTGCGTTTTTTCCATGAGGCATGAAAATTGTTTTTTTGACTTGCACTCCATCAGCAGCATATTCATAGGTCGGAAAAGGCTGCAGGGAAAAACTATGGAAAAAGCGGTTTTCTTCAGAGGGTTGGATGCCGCTTTTGAGTTCTCTCATCCCCAAACGATGTATCTTGTTGTTAGTGTGGATTTCTTCGTTAAGTTGAGTCAGGAGAACCCTACGATCTGTGGGCGGATTAAAGGAGGCAACGAGAAGGCCATGATATTTGCGGGTGTTGATTCCTAGAACTGTTGAAGAAGCGTAACCGCCTAGTCCATTGGTTATAAGCCATTCTTTTTTGAGCGCTTCGTTTACGTCTGTAAGAACATGTGAACCGACTTGAATTTGAGGTAGAGAAATTTCCATGTTTTCCAGTCCGTAGCCAGTCCTATGTTAAAGTAGGAGTTTGGCTGCATTCTTATCTTTTGTTGTGCCAAAGAACTTCGCTACTGGGTTGCATTTTGTCCGGAACAACAGGGCGTGAGGTCTGGTCAAGTCTAGTTCGGTGATTGTTTCAGCGTATCCCATGCCCTTTGCTACTACAAGGTCAACTGAATTATACAAGTTCAAGAAGTGCTCTGAACATTCTTCAGGAATTAGTCCAACAGTGTCGGTTCCGATTGTAATTACATCGTCTGCCGGTTCATGTATCTTCACATATTCAGCGTCTTGCATAGTGGCGTCGTTTATTATGGGGCTTTTTTTCACCGCTACTGTGACATGCGTTCCCAATGCCTTGAATTCTTGGACCAGCAGAGTGTCAAAGGCGATTTCTCCAGCATTGTCTGTTAGATACAGTATTCGCTTCGCCTTTCTTGCAAGGCTAAAAATTTCAGGTATTTCGTCTATGGCCAGCTGTTTCTCAGCTTCTTGAAAAAGTCTTTTTATATCTCCAAACTCAAATCTATGCTTGGGAATGTCAAATTCGATGATGTTGCCAACAATTGAACACATGCAAGCCTTTCTAAATCTAGATTCTATTGAAGGTTCTTTTTCCACAAGAGATTTCGCTAGTGGAAGAATTGCCATGGCTCTCTGGTTGCTCATTTGCTTCTTCTTTGCGTAGGGATCAGGATTCCCTGTTATATCCATGACTATGTGGTCTCTTTTGGTGCCGAGTATAGCAGGAACAGCACCTGGCTTGAATTCTCTGCTTAGTAAACGTGTAAGAGCGGTCATGGCTTTCCATTGGAGGGCTTCGTCGTCTGTTGCTTCAAGAGCTTCCATGTGGCCTCGATGAAGCAAACAGACTGCGCATTCCGCTTCAACCTTCAAACTGAAACGACTCCACTTGCCTATGCTTTTGTCATGGCCTCTGCAAACTCAGATAAAACCTTGTAAGGATTCCGAGCCTTTACAATGCCACTTGCAACTAGGACGCCTTTAGTTCCAAGTCTTAACGCTGCTGCTACATCTTCACCTGTTGTTATGCCTGCACCACAGAGCACAATCACGTCTGGATTAATCTGTTTCACGAGTTCTACTGTTCCGCTTACAACTTCTGGCTTAGTCTTAGAAACGGGAATCCCTGTGCCGATAAGTTCGGGCGGCTCAATAGCGATCAAATCAGGTTTTAGCGATGCTGTAGCGGCGCTTACAGTAGAATTGTTGGTGCAAACCAGAGAGATCAAGCCTACTTCTCTAGCTCTTGTGATGGCGACGTCTATGTCGGCAAGCTTTAATCGTTTTTCAGAATGGTTGATTAATGTACCCGACGCTCCAGCTTCTTTGATTGATTCGGGGAGAATGTGTCCTGTGGAGCTGCCTGGTTTAATCGGGTCTATATGTTGAGCAAACACTGGAATGGATACGGCTCTAACGATTGGCTTTAAATCCACACTTTGAGGGGCTACTCCAACGCAGATTTTTGCTTCTAAACTTACCTTTTCGCAGTTTTTCGCCAGTTGCAGGGCTTTTGGTCCTGTGGCTTCAGAATATGTTTTAAAGTTCACAATAATTATCGGCGTATTAATCTTATTCAACTTGCCTCGCCGCGTATAGCATACACCTTAAAATTTAAAACAATTTGGGAAAAGAACATCATGAGTACGTGCTCCTGTTGTTGGAAGTGTTTACGTTGAAGATAAGAGCGCATGTTTACGTTAGTGGGCGAGTTCAAGGAGTATTTTTTCGTTCTGAGACTCAAGACATAGCTATGAGGTATGAGGTCACAGGTTGGGTGCGCAACCTTCCGGACGGAAGGGTTGAGGCTGTTTTTGAAGGAGAGAAAGAAAAAGTTGACAAACTAGTCGAGTTTTGTAGGAGAGGTCCGCTAGGAGCCGGTGTAGCTAATGTGGAAGTTTCATGGGAAACGTACACTAGTGAATTTCAGAATTTTAAGATACGCTATGGATACTGGCGATACTAAGGGCGTAAACGCTTATCTTCTATCACATCTTCAAAGTTAAGCCTGAGCGGTGCAAGCATCTTGAAAACGATTCTTCTCATAAACGACGATGGAATTGAGTCGCTGGGCTTAATCACGCTGAAGAAGAAACTGGAAAAACTCGGCGAAGTAGTTGTGGTTGCCCCTAGAAAGGAGAGAAGCGGCATAGGAAAAGCCATAACCTCTTCTGGATATGTGAAGATTATCGAAAAAAGGCTGAAAGACGGTTCTGAAGCCTACGCCGCAAGTGGGACGCCGGCCGACGCGGTTCTTTTGGCCTTAAACAAGATTCTTAACCATCCGCCAGACTTGCTCGTGGCTGGAGTAAATTTGGGACCAAACTTGGGCATAGATGACATGCTGAACTCGGGTACACTAGGCGCTGCGTTGGAAGCTGCCATTCACGGTGTACCAGCTGTCGCGGTTTCTTATTGTAAACGAGAATTCATAGATCAACATGCAGACAAAGCAAAGATTACCGAAGAAAATTTGGAGTTTACCGTGAAGTTCGCCCAAAAAATTGTGGAGTATGTGTTGAAGAACGGCATGCCGCAAAACGTGGATATAATCTCCATAAATGTGCCGGAAAACGCTGACCGCAAGAAGTTGAAGGTCACTAATCTATCTTATGTTGGGTATGGAGACATTTGGACTGAAGAAAAGGAAGGATATAGAATCGCCAGCTGGAAGCTTGCAGACTACGAGGATTCAAACTCGGAAACCGATATACACGTTGTTAAAGAAGGATACATTTCTGTTACACCAATCAAGGTGAGGTTGTTACACAACAGAGATGCATTAGAATCCATGATCAAAGACATTCAGTTCGAATAGCATTGGTGCTTTTTCTTTTAGTCTATGCTATTCCATTTCTCTTGGAACACGAAAGTGTGATTCTTTTCCAGCGCTAATGTATTCGCCGCCTTCGTCACGAATAATAGAGGCTATTTTCGCAAAGTTATCTGAACCCAAATATTGACGAGGTTTGATAACCACGTATTCTTTTTTTTCTTCGAACAAGAGCATGTCTTCAAGGTCTTTTGGGAAGAGTGTGCGCACATCATCGATCGAGCGTTTTTTTCCTTCTGTAGGAGAAGGCGCAGGAGTAGGCATGGGGGTTTCAGTTTCTTTTAAAGATTTGGCTACATCGGTAAGGTCATGAGAAATAGTCTTTAGAACGTCAAGGAGTTCGCTAATACGCTCCAAAACTTGTTCTCGGCTTGGTTTCTCCTTGCTCATGGATATTCCACGCATTAGTATTTTCATTAAGCCCCTCTTTTGTTTTGCCCTAGTCGCATCATAATATAAAAGAGCCTCTTCCACAACAACTGAAGATGACCTGAGGCTTCAAAGTGTTAAAGATTGACGGCAGCCAGAAAAGCGGAAGCGGAACAATTCTCCGGTTGTCTGTTGCCCTCGCGGGCATCCTTAATGAACCTCTTCACATCTATAATATTCGACAAAGACGCTCTCAACCCGGATTGCGGCCACAACACCTCGAAGCCGTGCTTACCGCAGCAAAAATCTGCAACGCAGAAACCAGAGGAGCAAGACTTGGCTCCCGCGAGTTATGGTTTAAACCTACTGGAATTGTAGGCGGCGATGTACGTGCGGAAATCGGGACAGCTGGGAGCATCCCAATGCTGTTGTTAACCGTTTTACCTTTGTGCGCTTTTGCAAGAAAAACCGTGCGTGTTCATGTGACTAAAGGAGGGACCGATGTTAGACATGCGCCTACGATTAACTACATCAAACATGTGTTGCTTCCATTGTTGGGACGAATGGGATTAGAAACGAAACTTAACGTTCAAAAGTATGGATACTACCCGAAAGGCATGGGTGAAATCTCGCTCGAAGTTCAACCGTGTTCCGAACTGAAACCTTTTCGTCTTGAAACGTTCGGCAGTGTAGAAGAGGTGAAAGGCAAATCAGTATGTACGTTCCTTGCAGAACGAGAAGTAGCCGAACGTCAAGCTAGAGCAGCCGATAAAATCCTTGAGGCTCACGGATACGAAGGGCAAGTTGAAATTATGAACGATACGTCTAATCCTCTTCAGAAAGGAAGCTCGCTCGTGTTATGGGCCAAAACTGGGACAGACGTACTTCTAGGCGGAGATGCCATAGGTGAACTTAGAAAGCCCAGCGAAGTTGTTGGCAGAGAGGCTGCGGAAAACCTCTTTAAAGAAATCAATGCTGAGGCTACCGTGGATATACATTCAGCCGACATGTTAGTGCCTTATGTGGCTCTTGTTCAAAGCAAGTCGGTTTACCTGTGCCGAACAATAACACAGCACTTGGACACAAACATCTGGCTAGCTAAGAAAGTCTTAGGGGTAAAGTTCGAAGTCGGCAGAGTCGGAAGTTTACATCGAATCGAGAAAGTTGAGGCTTAGAAAGGAGATCTCTTCTCGGTTGGAGTTCACGTCAGAGGCACATGAATATCTCTCTTGTGAGTTCCAGTTCTTATCCAGTATGATGTTGCATGTGTACAATCAACGTTGGCGGCCTCGTACGTAGTAAGTCACAAGGCTTTTCGCCACCAATCTTCCTTTCTCATCTTTAACTTCCACATCGCTCAAAGTGGTTTTCAAGCCTTTGTGCACGATTCGAGCTTCAGCGGTCAAACGACCAGACTCCACTGGTGCCAAGAAATTTATCTTCATTTCAACGGTTACTGGGGCTGCTCTCAAACCAGCTGAGCCGATCGTTGCCCAAGCGGCAGCTGAATCAGCCAGGCTTCCTATGGCTCCTCCGTGAACTGTCTTCAAAAACTGAAGGTGTTTCTCCTCTATGTTCATGGTTAAACGAGCATATCCATTCTTTACTTCATCGATCTTCATATTCAAAAGCGCGTAGTAAGGACAAGTCTCTCCACGTTTTATCAAGTCTGACAGGCCATTCATTGCTTAGACACCTGAAAAACAGAATAGTTGTCGATGTTGAATATAAGGTCTTTACACGTGACTCATATAAGTAGACTGTGAGGAGCAATATCAAAAATACAGTAAAGATTATAAGCGTCGGTTTTCATGGAACCATTTCTGAGGACTAATAAA
>JAPUUO010000008.1 GCA_026967815.1 Candidatus Bathyarchaeota archaeon
AACGCATAAGAGTTGCAGCTAAATTCTTAGCTCGTTTTGAACCGTCCAAGATAGCGGCTGTGGCTGCCAGACTTTATGGACGCGAACCTGCACGAAAGTTTTGTGAAACAACTGGTGCAGTTCCTATCCTAGGGCGTTTTATTCCAGGTTTGTTTTCAAATCCGCTATATCCTGGTCGCATTGAACCCAGTATAGTGATTGTTTCTGACCCGAAGGCCGATGTGCAAGCCGTAAAAGAAGCCGCAAACATTGGAATTCCAGTCATCGCGCTTTGCAGCACTGACAACGACTTTTCCGGTGTTGACTTAGCCATTCCCACCAACAACAAAGGAAGAAGAGCCCTAGCTGTGATTTACTGGCTTTTGGCAAGACAAATATTACGTGAAAAAGGCGAATTGCCAGCAGATGGAGATCCAACTCTGTCAATTGACGATTTTGAGGTGAAACTGACAAGAGAGGAGTAAAACGTGAAGCTTAGACATCCCTCACAAGCTGGAATGTTTTACGCAGGCACCGATCAGGCTTTGAGGGCTCAAATAGAAAAATGCTTCACTCACAAACTTGGTCCCGGCAAGTTGCCGAAAATTGCAGAGAGAGAACTTCAAACTATAATTGGCTTAGTTTGTCCTCACGCCGGTTACATGTACTCGGGACCAGTAGCTGCCCATGCTTACCATGATCTTGCAGCTGATGGCAAACCAGACATTGTTGTTCTCTTCGGTCCTAACCATACTGGATACGGAAGTGCGCTCTCTTTGATGAAAGATGGCGTGTGGCGTACTCCACTAGGTGATCTGGAAATCGACACCGTAACTGCGGATCTAATCTTGAAAGAGTCGAGCGTCATTGATGTTGATGACTCCGCTCATACGTATGAACATTCGATTGAAGTCCAGCTTCCCTTTTTGCAGTATCTTTATGGTTCAGCCTTCAAGTTTGTACCTATATGCTTTCTTATGCAAGATCTAGAATCAAGTCGTGAAGTAGGCCTGGCCGTTGCAAAGGCATTATCTGGGAAGAACGGTTTGGTAATAGCCTCATCAGACATGACCCACTACGAGCCTCACCAAAGAGCAGAGCAAAAGGATAGGATGGCAACTAACGCGGCCGTGAAAATGGACGAAGAGCTATATTTCTCCACCGTGGAGACCTACAGCATTTCTACATGTGGTTACGGTCCCATGGTTGCTGCGATTACAGCATCAAAGTTGTTAGGTGCAAAAAAGGCGCGGCTGCTTTGTTACAAGACAAGCGGCGACATCACCGGCGACTTCTCCTCAGTTGTGGGCTACGCATCCATGTCATTTACAAAGGCTTAGATGGCATATGCCCGTTCTATTCTAAAAGATTCTTAACCATTGTAATAGCTTCAACTTTGCAGTGTGAATGCCCCTAATTACTTAAATTTTCGAAATTATACTTTATTCAGGCGGTTTCAATGGGAAGAGGTTCAGGTTTCGGGAAAGCTATCTTGTTCGGCGAACATTTTGTTGTTCATGGCGTGCCAGGAATTGTTTCTGCAATTGATTTGACCGTTGATGCAGAAGTGAAAAGAAACGGAAAAGGAATCAGTGTAAGAGATGAAAGGAAAGGATCAAAAGGTTACACTGAAAGAAAAAAAACCCAACAACAAGAATCCATCAAGAGGATGCTTGAAACAATGGAAATCAATTTAGAAAAGATTTCTTTAGAAATCTGGTTGGGGGGAAACCTCCCAGTTTTCAGTGGAATTGGTGCTTCAGCAGCAAGCAGCGTGGCAATAGCCAGAGCCATAGCAGAGGAATTTGAAATGAGTCTACCCGATGAAAGAATCAACGAAATTGCTTATGAAGCTGAAAAAGCATACGCCGGAACACCCTCAGGCATTGACAACACCGCGGCAACTTACGGAGGATTAATTTGGTTCAGAAAGAACCTAAGCGGAGGTCCAAACACAATTGAAAGATTGAATATAAAGGAACCAGTTGAAATCATCATAGGCAATACAGGAGTTGTGGCTGACACAAAAAAAATGGTCGCAGGTGTTGCCGAAAGAAAGAAAAAGAACCCAAAAAAATACGATCCACTGTTCAAGGAAGCAGAACGACTAGCCTTCGAGGCGAGAAAAGCCTTAGAAGAACAATTTGACTTAAGAAAAGTTGGGAAGTTAATGAACGAAAATCATAGACTACTACAAGAAGTTGAAGTTTCTTGCAAAGAACTGGATTATCTGGTCAATTCAGCTCGAGAGCAGGGGGCGTTTGGAGCAAAACTCACTGGCGGTGGCGGTGGAGGCTGCATGGTAGCATTAACACCCGGAAAAGAACTGCAAGATGCAGTTGCAGCAACAATGGAAAAAGAGGGCTTCAAGGTTCTCAGAACAAAGATTGGGATTCAAAAAATATAAAGAAAATAGTATTAATAGAAACAAGAAGTAATCTTTACAGAAGGGAAAAAGTTGGGTTTTAGAAGTTTTCTGAAACAGCTTGACGAAAATGGAGAATTAATAAGAATAAAAAAGGAAGTGTCAACCGAATATGAAATGGCGGGGATCATAGATACTCTGGGCGAGAAGCCCGTATTCTTTGAGAACGTGAAACAGTCAAGCTTCCCCGTTGTAGCCGGTCTCGTCTCTTCCAAAGATCTGATTGCTGAAGCATTGAACATTAAGAAAGAACAATTGTTGCACAAGTTATCCAATGCCATAGAAAACCCTTTCGGCCCCAATATTGTGGAGAAGGGAGAATGCCAAGAGATTGTTGAGAAGGACGTTGATTTATCTAAGCTTCCCATAATGAGGTACACAATAAAGGATGGCGGAAAATACGTCGCATCGGCCATTTGCATGATAAAAGATCCCGAGTTGGGCCGAAACACATGCTTTCACAGGTTGATGTTACTAGATAAAAACAGATTCGTAGCTAGAATCGTTGAGGAGAGGGGAACCGACACGGCCCTCAAAAAGTCCAGCGGTGAACTCGACATTGCAATTTGCATAGGCAACTCAACAGCTGTTCTCCTTGCTGCTTCCACGTCTCTTCCACAAGGTGTTGATGAAATGGGAATGGCGAACGTACTGGAAAAAACAGAGTTGGTAAAGTGTAAAACCATTGATATTGAGGTTCCTAAAGACTGCGAGATTGTATTAGAAGGAAGAATAACAAAAGAAAGAACATCAGAGGGGCCATTCTTGGATCTGACAGGAATTGTCGACAAAGTAAGACAGCAACCAGTGATAGAAATCAATTGTATGACACACAGAGAAGATCCCATTTACCAAACCATACTTGCTGGAAGAAACGAACATAAATTCTTGATGGGAATGCCCAGAGAACCAACAATTTTCAATGAAGTGAATAAGACCTGTGAGTGTAAAGATGTTTACATAACTCCTGGTGGTTGTAGCTGGCTCCACGCGGTGGTGCAAATAAAGAAGCGGAATCCAGATGATGGAAAGAAAGCGATTGAAGCAGCTTTTATAGGCCACCGCTCACTGAAACATTGCATTGTCGTGGATGATGACATAAACATCTATGACTCAAACGACATTGAATGGGCAATTGCAACGAGATTTCAAGCAGATAAAGACGCTGTTATCCTACCAAAACAAAGAGGTTCTTCCCTTGATCCATCTGGAGATTTAGCTGAAGGAAGAAAAGCGACAACATGCAAGGTGGGATTGGATGCGACGGTTCCATTCAAAGAAACCGGGAAAGGGTTTAGAAAAGAGAAATACAGAAGAGTTGATCTAAACAAATTTTTGTGATTTTTTATGCATCTCACAAAAGAAGAAGAGAAAATGCTAGATGGAAAAGAAGGATACGCAGTAAAGAAATCCATGGAGATCCTTGTTGCCCTAGGAGACATTTACGGCGCTGAAAGCCTCATAAGCGTGGGTTCTGTTCAAGTGGCAGGCGTGTCTTATCACAACCTAGGAGATGCTGGTCTAGAATACCTGAATGAACTAGCAAGGGATGGGAAAGTCAAGGTGCTCACAACCTTGAATCCTGCTGGGATGGATTTAGAGGATTGGAAAAAACTCGGAATCTCCGAAGAGTTCGCAGAAAAACAAAACTTGGTCATAGACGCCTTTAGGAAAATGGGTATAATCATCTCTTGCACGTGTACACCATACCTGATAGGAAGCCTGCCAACTTATGGAGAACACGTTGCTTGGTCCGAGTCCTCTGCAGTTACTTTCGCTAACTCGATTATCGGAGCAAAGACCAACAGAGAAGGCGGCCCATCTGCTCTTGCAGCGGCTTTTGTGGGCAAAACACCATCCTACGGACTACACTTGGAAGAGAACAGAGTGCCAGACGCTCATGTAGACGTGAGGGTTAACCTAAAAAAGCTGTCCGATTGGGGAGCCCTTGGTTATTGCATTGGCAAAAAAGCTGGAAACAAGATACCATACATAACCGGTATAAAAGCCGCGGATTTGGATGAGTTGAAATCATTTTGCGCTTCAGTGGTGACTTATGGTTCAAAACCGTTGTTTTTCATGAAGGGTATAACCCCTGGATCTGAGAAACACCAACTACCAAAAGAGAAAATCATCATCGAAGATGGGGACATAAAAGAGGCATATGAAAGTATTAATGACGACGTTGACGCCATTGACTTCGTCTGCGTAGGTTGCCCCCACTGTTCGATTAAGGAAGTTGCTGAAGTGGCAAGGTTGTTAAAAAACAGGCGTGTATCTTTGAACACTGAATTCTGGGTTGCAACCTCAAGATCAATGAAACAACTCGCTGACGAAAGAGGCTACACGAAGATAATTGAGGATGCTGGGGGAAAGGTCGTTTGCGACACTTGCATGGCAGTGGCCCCATTGAAAGGAAGGTTCAAATCGGTTGCAACAACCTCCGCAAAAGGATGTTACTATTCAAGACACAACGACATGAAGACAAAACTGGGAAGCTTAGAAAAGTGTATAGAGGTTGCGGTGAGAGGAAAATGGAGCTGAAAGGAAGAATCATCTTCAAGGGAGTTGCAGAAGGAGAAGCCCTAACCACCTCACAACCCATCTCGTTTTATGGCGGAGTGGATCCAGATACTGGCGTTATCATAGAAAAAGGACACGAACTGGAAGGAAAGGAAGTAAAGGGCAAAATACTAGTTTTTCCGAACGGTAAAGGGTCAACTGTTGGATCCTACACGCTCTACAGAATGAAAAAAAATGATACTGCCCCCGTCGGAATTATAAACAAAGAATGCGAAACCGTGGTTGCGGTGGGAGTAATAATCTCGGATATACCTTGCATTGACAAAATTGACATTTCGAAAATAGAAACAGGAGACATCGTTAAATTAGAAAATGACATGGTCAGAACAAGGAAATAAAGGATGCCTCGGCAACACGTTCTAGCTACTCTTGTAGGCGTGAAGGTGAATAAGTGAGAACAGATTCAATTTGAAATAGTCTTAATCATTAGGAGGAAAAAGCAATAACCCATATCCAAAAGCTAGCGATTCTAAAACTTGGCGGCTCTGTAATTACAAGGAAGGAGAAGCCTCTAACTGCCGATTTGAAGGCAATAGAACGACTGAGCCGCGAAATCTCAGAGGCGAAGGTTTCACCTCTCATTCTCATTCATGGTGGTGGCAGTTTCGGACACCCATTGGCTAAACAATACGCGATAAAAGAAGGATATAAGCAAAAATCGCAACTGCTGGGGTTTTCGAAAACCCACCAAGCAATGGTTACTTTAAACAAACTGGTTGTGGACGCCTTAACACGCCAAAGCATCGCAGCAGTCGCTCTACAACCTTCCGCTTTTGTTGTCACGAAATCTGACCGAATCAGCTGTATTGAAGAGCAACCGTTAAGAAAACTGCTTGAAATAGGGTTCGTACCTGTTCTTTACGGAGACGCTGTATTCGATTTTGATTTGGGCTTCACAATACTCTCAGGGGACCAGTTAGTCGCCTTCCTTGCCATGCAACTTGGCGCAGACCGAATAATTCTGGGCATAGATGAGGATGGGCTACACTCTTGTGACCCCAAATCTGACTCTTCAGCCAAACTTGTTCACCAAATTACCCTTCAACAGTTAAATAATATGCAACATAGAATTGAAGAAGCCAAAGTTACGGATGTAACTCGTGGCATGCTTGGTAAGATTCTAGAATTGAGGCCAGCAATTGAGAAAGGCATTTCAGCCTTGATTGTGAACGCCGCAAAGCCAAATAACATCTACAAGGCTCTTAAAGGTGAAAAGGTAACTGGCACCACCATTGTGAAAGGGTGAAAAATTGCCTACTAAAACACAAGGCAGAAAATCAGACCATATCAAAATTTGCCTAGAAGAAAATGTTCAGCATTGTCATGCTACCACAGGCTTCGAAGACATCTATTTTGTCCATAAGGCTCTGCCTGAGATCGAAAGAAGCAAGGTCAACCTCACAACAACAGCTTTCGATCACAAGTTTTCTGTCCCGCTTATGGTGGAAGCCATGACAGGAGGTATTGTAGACGCCATGAAAATCAATTCTGCCATTGCTTCTGCAGTTGAAGAACTTGGCCTGGGAATGGGTGTTGGGAGCCAAAGGGCAGCTATTGAAAAGCAAAGTCTAGAGAAAACGTTTGCAATTGCTAGAAAGAAGGCGCCTACAGCTTTTCTCATAGCTAACATTGGAGGACCCCAACTGGTTAAGGGATACGGTGTAAAAGAAGCTAAAAAAGCGGTTGACATGATGAACGCTGATGCTTTGGCAATTCACCTAAATGCGTTACAAGAGGTCGTGCAGCCTGAGGGAGAAACCAGTTTTAAAGGAGTTCTGAACAAAATTGGTGAAATCTCTCAAGCACTAGATGTTCCCGTCATTGTTAAAGAAACAGGCGCAGGCGTCGCGGCTGAAGAAGCAAAACTGATTGCAAGTATGGGGGTTGCAGGGATTGACATAGCCGGTGTAGGTGGAACAAGTTGGGCTGCTGTAGAATATCATCGTGCCAAGAAAAAACATGACGAGCTTCATCAAGGATTGGGGAATGTCTTCTGGGACTGGGGTATACCCACAGCCATAAGCTTGGTCGAAACTTCACAGTCGGTTTCCACAACCATCATTGCATCTGGCGGAATCCGCACAGGTATAGATGTTGCAAAAGCGTTATCTCTAGGCGCCAACCTAGCGGGTATGGCACATCCAATCTTATTTGCAGCCACAAAAGGACCAAGAGAAGTTAGAAAGACGCTTCAAGTTGCAATTGAAGGTTTGAAAAACGCCATGTTCCTTGTTGGGGCTGAGTCTGTACTAGATCTACGAGAGATTCCTCTCGTAATGACCGGAAAAACAGCAGAATGGCTAAAAATGCGGGGCTTTCAGCCAGAAATCTACGCCAGAAGAGGACGATCAAATGCAGATTGATATCGAAAGTCTTCTTAAAGAAAAGGCAGCGATTATCGACCAGTTAATTGAGAAGTACATTCCCAAAAATTTTGAGAAAAATTCACTTGTTTTTGAACTTAGTCCTCCGAAATATGAGCCTAGTCTTGAAGCCTTAAATCACACCATCGCGCAGCCCATCTGGGACTTTCTGGAAAGAGGTGGCAAACGTTGGAGACCAGCATTGTTTCTGCTGGTGATTGAAGCTCTCGGGAAAGACTCAAAGAAATTTCTTGACTTTGCCATAATTCCAGAGGTAATTCACAATGGAACCATAATGGTTGATGATGTAGAAGACGACTCGACGTTCAGAAGAGGCAAGCCTTGTACCCACAGAGCATTTGGAATAGACGTAGCCATAAACGCTGGAAACGCCATGTATTTTTTACCATTATTGACCCTGGTCAAAAACAAGAATAAGCTTCAACCAGAAGCATTCAATAAGATCTATGAAATCTTCACAAAGGAAATGATTAACCTCAGCCTTGGTCAAGCCATGGACATCGCTTGGCACCGAGAACTAGCAAACGCCGATTCAATCACAGAGACTCAATATCTTCAGATGTGCGCCTATAAAACTGGAACACTGGCAAGAATGGCAGCTAAAATGGCGGCAGTGTTGGCAAACGCGGACAAGAATGCAGTTGAAAAGCTCGGCAGATTCGCCGAAGCAGTTGGGGTAGCCTTCCAGATTCAAGACGACATCCTAGATTTAACCGGCAAAGAATTTGCTGAAAAGAAGGGCGGGCGTGGTCAAGACATAACCGAGGGAAAAAGAACCTTGATGGTCATTCATACACTGGAAAAAGCCGTGCCAAGTGATAAGGAGAAGCTTAAAAAAATCCTTAAAATGCACACATCGAACCAGAAATTGAGAGAGGATGCCATAAACATCATACAGAAACACGGCTCAATAGACTATGCCAAACAGTTTGCCCGCAACCTCGTGCAACAAAGCTGGAAAGAAGCGGAGAAGATTCTCCTTCCTTCGGGTGCAAAAGAGAGCTTGAGAGCTTTCGCTGAATATCTTGTGGAAAGAAAGATTTGACCACTGAAAAAAGGGACAAACCTTGGCGACCGGTAAGGACAAAGAACTCATTCGCAAGTTGGTCCTTCTCAACGCTATTGCCTATGATGGAAAAGCACATTTTCAATCAGTTTTAGGTAAGCTGCTCACTGAGAAGCCAAGTTTAAAGACGAGAGTAAGAGAAATCGCACCTATAGTAGCTGAAATCGTTGAAGTCATTAACCGACTTTCTTTAGAAGAACAAGAAAGAGAAGTCAAAGAGAAGTGGTCTGAAGCTTTAGTTAAGAAGCGAGTTAAAGCCGAGAAGAGGCTTCCACCTCTGCCAAACGTTGAAAAATATGAGCAAGTTGTAACTCGGTTTTCACCTAATCCTGACTGTGTGTTGCATTTAGGTTCTGCTAGAGCCATAATTCTTTGTTACGAGTATGCGAAAATGTACAACGGCTTGTTTTATCTTCGGTTCGAAGACACAGACCCAAGACTAAAGCGTACGCATCTGTTATTTTACGACCTGATACGGGAAGACCTAGAATGGCTTGGTTGTAAATGGGACGCCGAATTCATTCAAAGCGACAGAATACCCATTTACTACGAGCATGCTGAAGAACTGATTGCCGACGGAAATGCTTACGTATGTACATGTAAACCCTCAGACTTTCGAGAAATGATTCTTGCGAAGCATGCATGTCCCTGCCGTGATTTGCCAGCCAATGAACAGGTAAGTCGATGGAAGAAAATGCTTGATGGAACATACGGCGAAGGAGAAGCAGTTGTCCGCATCAAAACCAACATTAACCATCCCAATCCAGCTATTCGAGAATGGCCCGCATTAAGAATAATAGACCCCAAAAGGCATCCACATCCAAGGGTTGGATGCGAATATCGTGTTTGGCCTCTTTACAATTTTGCTTGTGGCATCGACGATCACTTGCTTGGCGTAACCCACATAATCAGAGGGAAAGAGCATCTAACAAACCAGAAACGGCAAGAATTCATGTACCGCTACTTCGGCTGGGAATACCCCGAGGCTATACATTATGGTAGGTTGAAAATCACTGGCGCTACCTTAAGTAAATCCAAGATCGTTCAGGGAATGAGAGAAGGCGTATTCACTGGTTGGGATGACCCTCGACTCGCTACTTTCATCGCCTTGAGGAAGAGAGGAATTATGCCAGAGGCTATTCGACGATTGATTATTGATGTTGGTCCTAAGCCAGTAGATGTCGTGCTTAGCTGGGAAAATCTTTATGCACACAACCGAAAGATCATCGACCCTCTTGCAAATCGCTACTTCTTCGTACACGACCCAAGAAAGATTGTTGTAAAAAATGTTCCTCAGGCCGTGACAGCAAAGATACCATTGCATCCAGACGATCCGGAAAAGGGATTTCGTCAATTCCAAGTTAACCCAGAAAAAAAAGAAGCTTCATTTTGGATTTCCAGCGATGACATGAACATTCTAAAAAAGAAGAAAATCGTGCGGTTGATGGGCTTGTTTAACGTTCAAACTGAAGATGTGGCGAAAGGAGTAGTTGAAGCAGTTTATCACAGCGATTCTCATGAAGAAGCCCGAAAGCTTGAAGCACCACTTATTCACTGGATTCCCACACATACTGGTATAGACTGCGCGGTTGTAATGCCAGATGCCACGATCACTAGAGGCATTGCTGAAGACGGCTGTCGAGAATTGGAGACTGACAACATTGTTCAGTTTGAACGCTTTGGTTTTGTTAAGGTTGCAACTACAAAATCAAATGGATTAAAAGCTTATTACGCTCACCGGTAAATTGGTGGATACGAAACCTTGATAAATGTGTGTGGTTGATAGAATCTGCACTTGAAAATGGGTGAGGCTATGTCTAAACCATTTTATGCAAAGTTTAGCGTCCCAAAAGAAGTAGCGGACGCCGCCTATGAAGCCCTCCAAATAGCTACACGAACGGGCTCAGTGAGGAAAGGCACAAATGAAACCACAAAAGCTGTCGAACGCGCGCGTGCCAAACTCGTTGTTATCGCTGAAGACGTTGATCCACCAGAAGTTGTGGCACATTTGCCCCTTATCTGTGATGAAAGAAAAATCCCCTACGTGTTTGTGTCAAGCAAACAAAAAATAGGATCTGCCGTGGACATAGATGTTCCCTCCGCTGCCGCGTGCATAGTCGAAGTTGGCGAAGCCGCGTCTTTGGTTAAGGAGATAACCAAGCGGATAGAACAGCAAACGAAGAAGGGCACTAGCGAATGAGTAAACGCGAAGAGGTCACAAAGGACTTAACACCAGCAGAGATCATCCAAGTAATTGGCAGAACAGGCGTAACTGGCGCAATCACGCAGGTACGCGTTCGTGTACTTGAAGGAAGCGACAAAGGACGCATCATCACGAGAAATGTTAAAGGCCCTGTGAGGGTTAACGACATTCTCATGCTGAGGGACACAGAACGCGAAGCCAAGAAAATCAGGCGCTGAAACCAGTGGAGGATTCACTCCGGTGCCCAAACCTCGACGCTGTTCCTTCTGTGGACAAGACTTTCCAGCTGGAACTGGTATCCTATACGTGAAAAACGACGGCTCTCTACTCTGGTTCTGCTCAAGCAAATGCAGAAAAAGCTCAATAAAGCTCCACAGGGACGCACGCAAGCTCAAATGGACAAAATACTATGGAAAAGAAGAGAAAGGTAGAGCTTAAATGAGGATCATCATATTTGGTCCTCCAGGGGCTGGGAAAGGCACTTATGCTTCGAGGCTCGGACGTGAACTCAAAATTGCTGTAATTTCTACCGGCGACATATTCCGCGATGAAATAAAACAAAACACCGATCTAGGCGGAAAGGTTGTCGAGTTTGTGAAGAGTGGCGACTTAGTTCCAGACGAAATTGTAACAGATATTGTGACAAAAAGAATAAACATGCCAAACAGCAAACGTGGCTTCATTTTAGACGGATATCCGAGAAACGTCGAGCAGGCAAAGTCACTAGGTAATATCACAAAGGTTGATGCAGTCATTCTTTTGATTGTTCCCGACTGGATTATTGTAGAGCGCCTTTCAAACCGAAGGATATGCAAGAAGTGTGGTGCGATTTTCAATCTGAAATATTTGAAGCCCAAAAGACCTGGCATCTGCGACAAATGTGGGGAAGAGCTTTTCCAACGTGAAGATGACAAACCCAAAGTGGTTAGAGAACGGCTAAATGTCTACGAAGCCCAAACCCGACCCCTAATCGGATATTACCGAGATAGACTACCTATCCTCAACATAGAATGCAATTCAGTGGATATACCGCCTAAGGTCATAGTCGATAAGATATTACAGGAACTTCAAAAGTTGAATCTTCTCGGTTAGCTTGCACCGCTCACTGTAGTAAAACAATTTATTAGCCATGCTTTTCTCTTTGTTGATGACCTTAGGGAAGAATCTATTATGCCTGTGCGCCAACCTATCATCTGCGTACTTGGACACATCGACACTGGAAAAACTCTGCTTCTTGACAAGATAAGGAGGAGCAGCGTTCAAGCACGTGAGGCTGGCGGTATAACTCAGCATATTGGGGCAAGTTTCTTTCCCGTCAAAACTTTAACTGAACTGTGTGGTCCCATTTTAGAGAGGTTAAAGGGAGAAGTTCAGATTCCAGGACTGCTTGTAATCGACACACCTGGTCATGAAGCCTTTGCTAACCTCAGGAAGCGAGGCGGAGGCGTGGCAGACATTGCCATTTTGGTTATCGACGTACTGAAAGGCTTTGAGGCTCAAACCAACGAATGCATTGAGATTCTTAAAGCCAGAAAGACTCCATTCTTGGTTGCAGCCAACAAAATAGACAGGGTTCCAGGCTGGATATCAAAGCCAAGCCAGCCTTTTCTGGTTTCTTATCAAAGTCAAGATTCTTATGTTCGTCAAGATTTAGATGAACGCCTCTACACTATTATTGGAGATTTTTCAACCCTCAGCTTTCGAAGTGACCGCTTCGATAGAATAATTGATTTCACAAAAACAATAGCTGTAGTTCCTGTCAGCGCCAAAACAGGCGAAGGCATACCCGAACTCTTGATGGTTCTCATCGGATTAACCCAACAATACCTGCAAACTCAGCTGATGGTAACTGAAGGTCCAGCGAAGGGTACAGTTTTAGAGGTTAAGGAAGAGCCAGGCTTAGGAGTAACGGTCAACGCTGTTATTTACGATGGTCTGCTTCAGAAGGGCGACACGATTGTTGTTGGAGGAAAGGAAAAACCCATCGTAACCAAGATACGTGCAGTGTTGTTGCCCAAGCCTTTGGATGAAATCAGAGATCCCCGAGACAGGTTCTCCTCTGTAGATGCGGTTTCTGCTGCAGCAGGAGTTAAAGTTGCGGCTCCAAATCTCGAAGACGCTTTGGCAGGAGCTCCCTTGTACGTAGTTTCTTCTAAAGAACGCCTAGACAAATTCATCAATCAGGTTTCCGAAGAGGTGGAAAAACTTCGAGTTACCACGGATATAAACGGGGTTGTGTTGAAAACCGATGCTTTGGGTTCTCTGGAAGCAATAGCTGAAATCTTGAAGCGAGAAAACATTCCAATCCGACTAGCAGATGTTGGCGATGTTTCCAAACGAGACATTACTGAAGCAACAGTTGTAAAAGACCGTGAACCCCTCTACGGAGTCATCCTAGCCTTCAACGTGAAAATATTGCCAGACGCCCAAGAAGAAGCCAAAAACAGAAGGATTGTAATTTTCCAACGTAACATAATTTACCACCTAATCGACGACTACACACAATGGCTGAAAAGCGAACAAGAAATGCTTATGCTAAAGGAATTTGATAAACTGCTGAAACCGGCTAAAATGAAATTTCTGCCAGGTTATGTTTTCAGAAGAGCCAGACCCGCTGTAATAGGCGTCGAAATCTTGGCAGGTCAAATCAAGCCAAAGATCCCTCTTGTCAATGAAAACATTGGAGACATAGGCGAGATTATGCAGATACAAGACAGGGGAGAAGCTATTTCAGAAGCAAAATCCGGCATGCAGGTGGCTATTTCAATGGAAAAGCCCGTGGTAGGACGTCACATCAATGAGGGAGACATCATCTATGTCAAAGTGCCAGAAAGCCACGCAAAAACCTTGCTGTCCACATTTCAAGCCCGCTTGTCCTCTGAGGAACTAGACGCACTAAACGAACTTGTGAACATTATGAGACGCAAGTCCCCATTCTGGGCGGCTTAGCAAGGGCTCACGCAAAAATTAGACATGTGTTTGCTGTAAAGGAAAAATCACACCTATTCCAATTTTGAGCCGCAAGGATGGGAAATGACCTCGATAGATGCGCAATCATTGCTGCACCTGTGTTTTTTTTGAAGCAAATTGAGAAACGAAGCAGATTCCCCAAGGTCTTAACGGAAAGGTTTTTAGTTTAGTTGTTACAAGTGAACAACCAATATATATGGGTTAAGAGACGCGAGGTGATATTGAACAATGTCAGTATTCGCGGCGCCAGGAGCATATGACCGCGCCATAACTGTTTTCTCTCCAGATGGGCGGCTTTTCCAAGTCGAATACGCCCTCGAAACAGTGAACCGTGGAGCAACAATATTAGGTTTAGCATGTTCTGAAGGTGTCGTGTTAGGAGCAGAAGAAAAGATTGAATCTTCATTACAAGACCAAAATTTCTCGTGGAAACTTTATGAAGTGGACGGGCATTTAGGCGCGGCTGTTGTAGGCTTAGGCTCAGACGCGCGTATTCTAATAGACCAAGCAAGAATCTACGCCCAGAGCAATCAACTAATGTATGATGAGCCAATTGACGTTGAAGTCATTTCAAAACGCATTGGAGACATCAAACAATTGTACACTCAACACGCGGGAGTCCGACCATTCGGAGTCTCCATAATATTCGGCGGCATAGATAAAACGGGAAACCGAATTTTTCAAACAGATCCAAGCGGAACCTACAGAGGCTACAAGGCAATAGCCGTAGGAGTAGGCAAGGAAACCGTTGAAAAAATCCTCAAAGCAGAATATAAAGACGAAATGAATCTCGAAGACGCAACAAAGCTTGTTGTTAAAAGCTTGGTCAAGGCTTTAGAATCAAGGGAAGAGCACCCGAGAATCAAAATTGCTGTAGTCCCAGCAGCCACAAAGAAGCTAAAAATGCTAACTGTTGCAGAAATCGAAGCACATCAGCGGAATATTGAGGGCAGCGGAGCCCAATGAGTCAACGATACACTATCGCTCGCCTAACCCATGAAGGAGAGCGCTTCGAAATTCTGGTTAAACCAGACATAGCATTAGCTTATCGTCTTGGAAAGACTACCTCGCTTTCAGATGCTCTTGTAAGCGACACTATATTCATGGACGCTAACAAGGGAGACAAACCTTCAGAAGAAAGACTACGTAAAGCTTTCGGAACAACCGATTCTTTTCAAATAGCGCGTGTAATATTGCAGAAAGGTAGTTTGCAACTAACAACTGAACAGCGCAAGCAACTCATTGATGACAAACGAAAACAAATCATTGCTTTCATCTCTCGCCAATGCGTAGACCCGAGAACAAACCTACCTCATCCACCTCTTCGAGTTGAACGAGCCTTGCAGCAGGTTCACTATTCAATAGACGCCTTTAAAGAAACCGAAGAACAGGCTAAGGACATCATAAAACTTCTCCGTACAATATTGCCACTAAAAATGGAACAGGCCCAATTAACTATCTGCATTCCACCACAATTTTCAAGCAAAGCCTATGGCACAGTAAAGGGATTCGGTACAATAAAAAGTGAGGAATGGCGAAGCGACGGTTCATGGTACGCGATGGTAGAGATGCCCGCAGGACTCTATGGGCCATTCTTAGAGAAAATAGGAGAAGTAACGCGAGGTAGTGCTGAAGCAAAACTAGTTAAATGAACTTAGAAACTGTGGTGGTGAAATAAATTGCCTGTTTTTTACGAGAGGAGACAACTTGTAACACCGGGCGATTTGCTAGCTGATAATAACTATTTGGCTGGCGAGAACACGTTCAAAGAAAACGGCAAAATATACGCAACTCACACTGGACTCGTCAATTATGAGAATAGGAACATCTATGTGATGGCGTTGAGGTCATTCTACGCTCCACTGGTTGGAGACACAGTAATCGGAAAGGTTGTTGAAGTAATCCTAAGCGGCTGGATAATCGATGTCAAAGCGCCTTACCTAGCTATGCTTAGAGCCTCAGACGTTCTAGAGCGTTCATTTAGGCCCCAAATAGATGATTTGCCTTCAATGTTTGATGTTGGAGACATTATTATCGCAAAAATAGTTGCCAGCGACCGAACAAGGGGACCTCTCTTAACAGTTCGAGAACCTGGCCTAGGCAAGATTACAAGAGGACAAATCACTGAGATCACTCCAACAAAAATCCCTCGTCTAATCGGAAAGAAAGGCTCGATGATTACCACAATTAAAAAAGAGGTAGGCTGCCAAATTCTGGTTGGCCAAAATGGCTTGGTGCTCGTTAGCGGTAAATCACCCAAGGATGAACGCTTAGCGATTATGGCTATCCACAAAATTGAGCGAGAAGCCCATACATCTGGATTGACAGATCGTGTGGCTGAAATGATTAAAACAGAGAAACATGAGAAAACGGAGGTAAGGAGAAAAGATGCCCAAGAAAAAAGTCAAAAAAGTGGTTAATAAGGAAAATATTCGTCATGACGGAAGAAAACTAAGCGAGTTAAGACCCATTAAACTTGAAGTAGGGATTCTCGGAAACGCTGATGGTTCAGCCTATATTGAACAAGGAAAAAACAAGATCTTAGCCGGGGTCTACGGACCAAAAGAAGTGCATCCCAAACATTTAGCTTTACCCGACCGATCACGATTGCGATGTCGCTATCACATGGCGCCTTTTTCAGTTCAAGAGAGAAAATCGCCTGCTCCATCGAGACGGGATATAGAACTCTCAAAAGTCATTCGAGAGGCGTTTGAGCCCTCAGTTTTCACAGAATATTACCCGAAAACATCTATTGACATTTTCATTGAAGTTTTGCAAGCAGACGGTGGAACAAGATGTGCGAGCATCACAGCTGCGTCTTTGGCCTTAGCAGATGCAGGCATACCTTTACGCGATTTGGTCTCAGCGTGCGCTGCTGGTAAAGTTGACGGACGCATTGTATTAGACCTAAACGATAAAGAAGACAAGGAAGGTGAAGCTGACTTGCCATTGGCTTACATGTCTAACCTAAACGCTATAACTCTACTTCAGATGGATGGGATGTTAACTAGTGAAGAGTTTGAGCAAGCTATAAATCTCGCATTAGAGGGGTGCAATCAGATATATCAACTTCAGAAAGAGGCTTTAAAAGCCAAGTATGTAGAAGTTAAAGAAACCATGAACGAGGGGGCTGATGAACAGTGACTTCACCAGTTGTTGCTCGGATGAAGCAGAAAAGAATGGCAGATTTGATTTCTCTCGGAAAGCGACTTGATGAACGCGGGCTAACAGACTATCGAGAAGCCCAAATTGAAATAGGAGTTATTGAAAAAGCTGAGGGTTCCGCCCGTGTCCGTCTTGGCAAAACTGAAGTATTAGTTGGAATAAAAATCGGACTAGGCGAACCCTTTTCTGATGTTCCAAATCAAGGGGTCTTAACGGTCAACGCTGAACTAGTGCCCTTAGCTTCACCCACCTTTGAGCCAGGACCACCCGGAGAGGACGCAATTGAGCTCGCGAGAGTAGTAGATAGAGGCATACGAGAATCTAAGGCCATAGATCTAGAGAAACTGTGCATCACGCCTGGAAAGAAAGTTTTCATCGTATTTATCGATCTATATGTGCTAAACTATGATGGGAATCTCATAGATGCTTCGGCCCTAGCGGCTTTAGCTGCACTGCTTAACACTAAGGTGTTCAACTACGAAGTTAAGGAAGGCGAAGTCCAGATTAAGCCTGGTTACAAATCGCTTCCAATCCGCAACTATCCTATTGCAGTTACATTCGCCAAAATCAACGATAAGCTTGTTGTTGACCCTTGCTTAGAAGAAGAGCAGGTCATGGAGACACGACTAACAATGACCATTGAAAAGGATGAAAAGGTCTGTGCTCTACAGAAAAGTGGCAAAGGCTACTTCAGAATTCAGCAAATTCTTGAAGCTGCAAAGATAGCTCGACAAAAAGCCGCTGAACTGCGAAAACTCGTGGTGAAAAAGTAGTGGGGAAACGAACGAAAAAGGTTGGTCCAACACGAGGACTGGGAACGCGTTACGGCTCTACGGTGAGAAAAAGGTACACAAAGATAGTTTCGTCACTGAAAGAAGCAAATAAGTGTCCCCAGTGTAGCACGGTGGCGGTTAGAAGACAAAGCGTAGGCGTTTGGGAATGTAGAAAATGCGGCTTCACCTTCGCAGGCGGTGCCTATACTCCAGTTACAAAGCTGGGGATCATAGCAAGAAGAACCGCTAAGGGCGTGCAGCTAGAAGCTCCTCTCGAAGAGGAAAAAATAGAGTGATTTTGCTCACTACCAGTCGCAGAACAACAAGCGGACTGGGAACTCTTGTTATGACCCTGCAATTCTTGTCAAGCATTGTCCAGATTAACCTAGGGAAATGCAAAAATGAAGGCTCGCGCAGTTATTCACTTTAGGTTTCAATTAGAAGACCATTTAGACGTTGTTTTAAAAGCGGTTAAGCCAGAAACTGAAAAGCCGTTGACTTCTCGCTCAAGGGTTCAGATGAAGGGAGAAGGAAAGGTTTTGACGCTCATTTTTGAGGCGCGGGACACTTCGGCTTTGAGGGCTGTGACAAACTCGTATCTGCGTTGGATTGCGCTGGTTAGTGATACTTGGTCGGTAATGGAGAGTCTGCAGTAACAAGTTTAGGGAGTCGTCTAAAAACACTTAATTGATAGGAAGCCCTATTGCTGAGAGAACTCGTTAAAATTGTTTGAGGCAGTCAGATGAGCGATGAGATCTCGAGGCTTCCGCCGAAGGTGCAAGAACGTCTTCTTAGGCTTCAGCAGCTGCAGCAGACTTTGCAGATGGTTTTATCGCAAAAGCAACAGTTAGAATTGGAGCTTACTGAGGTTGATCAAGCCCTAGGCGAGCTGGAAAAGCTTAATGATGCCACGGTTATTTACAAGTCTATAGGTTCACTTCTTGTGAAGGCTAAACGCCCGAAGGTTGTCACGGAATTAACGGAACGAAAGGAACTTCTTAACACCCGTGTCACTGTGCTCGGCAAGCAAGAAGAAAGATTGCGAACACAAGTGAAAAATTTACAAGCCAAGCTTCAGCAAGATCTGCGTCCAATCTCACCTTGACTTGTTAGGTGAAAACCCTTTTGGAAGAGATAGGCATTTCAGAGTTGACCCACGGACAAGTGGAAACACTATGCTCTATCGCTGAGGAAGCAGCAAGAGACTACGTTTTGTCCAAAGTTCCTTCACGTAAAGTTCCAGTTCTCAACATAACTGTCGACACCGAAGGATCAAAGCCAGTCACAGTTGATGTTGAAGTTGAGATCACCCTGTCGGCTTTAATGAAGAACTATGACGTAAAAAAACTTGCAAAGGAAGCCACAAAACAAGCGTTTAAGGCAGTTAAAGCCTACCTAAGGGAACTGGCATGCAAATCCACGAGATAACATCGCTGTTAGCCGAGCGCAACGCAAAACGCATTCTATTATTATGTCATCACAACGCCGATCCAGACGCTGTTTGTTCTGCTTTCGCTTTCTCTCAACTACTAAAACAATTACGTCCAAAATTAAAAATTGAAATTGCCGCTGCGCAAGGACCAAGCAGACTTTCCAAGTTCATGCTAAAGTCTTTACCGGCGACATTGACTGATCAACCTAACATTGAAGAGGCTAATGTTATCGTGCTGCTAGACACAAACACCGTTCAGCAGCTAGATGATTGGGGCGGACGAGTTAAAGCTTCAAAGGCTCCAATAATTGTGATAGACCATCATGCAAGCCACCCAGAAACAGAGAGTTTAGCAACCCTTATTGTAGCCGACGAAACAGCGTCGTCCACTTGCGAGATTGTCTACAGTCTTTTTAAAGAGGCAGAAGTGGAATTGACATCAATTGAGGCTAAAGCCTTGTTTCTTGGAATAGCCTTTGACACTAGACATTTTATTCTTGCTAGCTCCGCCACATTGAAGATCCTAGCTGAACTCACTGGAGTTGGCGTAAAAGCTGAAGAAGCCTTGTCATCGCTTTCTCTTCCAATGGTCCCTTCAGAACGCATAGCGCGTCTCAAAGCAGGCAAAAGGGTGAAACTTTCAAAAATTGACAACTGGCTAATGGCTTTTTCTCATGTTAGCGCCTATCAAGCTTCTGCTGCTCGCGCTTTGGTGGCACTTGGGGCTCACGTGGCAATTGTTGCCGGTCTACATGGTGAAAAAATCCAAATCAGTATGCGGGCAAGTCGCGAGTTTCATGAAAAAACTGGTATCCATCTTGGGCGAGACATTGCAAAGCCCCTCGGTGAATATCTTCATGGCATGGGCGGGGGACATGCAGTATCCGCAGGCGCCAACGGAACCGGAGACCTAGAAGCCAACCTCAAACGTTGCCGGAGGCTTCTAAAAGAAACACTGACGCAAACCTAGTTTTCTTATCCTGCCATCATGGACATGTTTTAATCGACAAAAAACAGAAACTCCTTTTTAAGTAGCTACTCTTAAATGATTGAGTTCCATCTGGAAACTGGAGTGGCGACAACAACTTGGCCATCATCGAAGCCAAAAACCTGACATACACCTATCCAGGTGGAACACAGCCAGCCATCAAAGGCGTATCATTAACCATCGAAAAAGGAGACTTTGTCATCCTCACTGGTCCAAGTGGTTGCGGTAAAACCACACTTTGCCGCTGCTTTAATGGTTTAATTCCTCATTTTTATGCGGGAAGACTTGAAGGAGAACTGAAAGTTGCCAAACTTAACGTAACTGAAAGTCCAATTTACGAGATGGCTTGCCATGTTGGACTTGTTTTTCAGAATCCAGAAAATCAGCTCTTCGCACTTTCGGTTGAAAAAGACGTTGCTTTCGGACTAGAAAACCTTGGAATGCCAAGAGATGAAATCCGTAAACGCGTAGATTGGGCTTTGCAGATGACGGATATAGAAGAGTTGCGAGAAAGGGCGCCCCATGAGCTTTCAGGTGGACAGCAACAACGGGTTGCAATCGCATGTGTACTTGCCATGCAGCCCGAAGTTATGGTTTTAGATGAGCCAACCTCTTTTCTAGACCCTTTAGGTGCCCAAAAAATCTTTGAAGTCATTAGTGAACTCAACAGACAACTAGGAATCACAGTAATACTTGTTGAGCATCGTTTAGACTTGGCATCTAAGCATGCCAATCATGTTGTCATAATGGATGAGCGAACGATTGTTCTGGACGACAAACCTCGAGAAGTATTCGATTCCGAAAGCGCTCGGCTTATTGGAGTAGGAATCCCAAAAGCCACCAAACTCTGGCAGATGTTGAGGCAGAATGGAATCCGTCTCGACAGAGCCCCAGTAAATTCTGAAGAGGCAATTCAACTGTTGCGAGGTGTTTTAAAGCGTGATCGAGGTTAAGGGTGTTTCCTTCACTTACCCTACAGGCGTTGAAGCGCTAAAGGGAGTCTCTCTCGAGATTCGAGACGGCGAGTTTATCGCCATAATGGGCTCCAACGGTGCTGGAAAAACGACACTAGTCAAGCATTTTAATGGATTGCTAAAGCCGGCCAGTGGCGAAGTTTTCGTTGGGGGAGTAAGCACACGAAATGTAAGCATAGCAAGCCTAGCCCGAAAGGTTGGATTTGTATTTCAAAATCCTGATCATCAACTGTTCTGCGAAACCGTCGAGGAAGAGATTGCTTACGCTCTTAAAAACTTCGGGTTTGAGGAAGAAATAGTTAAGAACAGAGTAACTTGGGCGCTTAACCTCCTCGGTCTAACGCAGTATCGTCAAACCTCCCCCTTCATGCTTAGCGGAGGCGAGCGAAAGCGATTAGCTTTGGCTTCTGTGCTTGCTTGGGACCCAAAAGTTGTTGTTCTCGATGAACCTACAATTGGTCAAGACTATGAACAAAAAGAAAAATTACGTCAGTTTATTGTTCAGCTGAATGCACAAGGGAAAACCGTTATTGTAGTCACACATGATGTAGAATTCGTAGCAGATTGTGGTCCAAGAATCGTGTTGATGGCTGAAGGGAAAATCGTGGCTGATGGTGACGCCAAAGAAATACTTACAAATAAGGAACTCGCCTTCAAAGCTTCCATTGTACCACCGCAAATAACCCAGATTTTCCTAGGGTTAGCCGACTTCGGGTTACCAATGGACGTCATCAATGTTCACGAAGCAGGTAGGATATTGTTCAACTTTCTAAAAGAAGAGGTAAAGCCATGAGCGTGTTTGAGGGCTTTAGATTTAGGTACATTCACTCACCAATTCATCAATTAGATCCGAGAGTCAAGTTCTTGTATGTGCTGATAATTTTTGGAATAGCCATCGCTTTCCTTGAAGTTCTTCCTCTTGTCCTTCTATTCCTAATTCAAATACCCTTTGTGCTCCTAGCAAGTGTGCAACGAGAGTGGGTACGATCATTGAAAGGAGCTTCATTTTTAGCAATCCTCATTTTCGTTGTAAACTTTGCTTTCGGATATTTCGGCGGCACCTATCCTTCGTCTATGTCTCCATGGGAATATCCTCTCGCCATGTCTCTGCGCTTTCTGGTTCTCGTTGAGTCTTTCTCAATATTCTTTCTGACAACTTCTCCAGATCATCTGAGTTTAGCGCTTGAACAAAGCCATGTGCCCTACGAGTTTTGCTTCGCTTTCACTACTGCGATTCGGTTTGTTCCAGTCTTAGCCGAAGAGGCTCAAACAATTATGGACGCGCAAAAGGCGAGAGGTTTAGAACTTGAACGGGGCAATTTCATTAAGCGAGTGAAAAATTATATTCCCATACTTATTCCGCTTATTGTGAGTGCTATTCGGCGTAGTCTTGAGCTTGCCGAGGCAATGGAGTCACGGGCATGGGGAGCAACTGAGAAACGCACTAACCTTTACCTGCTTAAAATGAAGAGTGCGGATTATGCTTTAATTATTGTCTCTCTTGGCATGTTGATTTGCAGCATATACGTTCGCTTGTATATTTCCGTTCCCTCTCTAACGATGCTCTTAACATAATTCACCGTGTTAACTGTTTGACTTTCTTGAATCTCTTGATCGAAGCTAAGCTAAAACCGTAAGGCTTTTAGCACATGAAGCAATATTGCCTCACAAGACTAAGAAATTGTAGTCGTTGGAAACAGATCAGGGGATTCTGAGTGGAGCCACCAAGCCTCGAGGAAAAGGAGTAGGTTGAAATAAGGGCGAAATGGAAAAAGAAGCGCATGCGTAAGGAAAAGCGCAAGAGAAAGCGGAGGCAAAAAAGGTATAAGTAGTCTTGACCCCGAGATTGCCAATTTTGAATCCAACTTCCGCCACTTTACATCGCAGTGATTCATATTCTAAATCCAGATTCTAAAGTCGCAAACTATAATGGCACATAATTTTGAAAGTAGGGCAAAGGTGAAAATGTTGAGCGAAGTGCTTCTTATAGCTTGTAAAGAGCTAATCGATGACGCCAAAAATGGATGTGTCGACCTCGTTTTCAAAGACATATGCCTCGAAATCCTAGCGAGAGCAAAGCAGGTTCTGAAGGATGCACAATTTAGAGAACTTTCTTATTATGCTGCTGAAAGAATGAAAGAGAAGAGCAGTATGAGAGTAGCGGAATTGCCTATCTAGGCCCTTATTGCTCACTAATTCTCTTCATTTGCATGCATAGAACAAAAATCTCAGCACTCTTTGCTCTGCTCGCCTTCGGTTTTACTAATTTCACAAAGCCAAAATGTTGCTTAACCTCTCTGACAAACTCTGTCAGCATATCCCCTTGAAAGACCTTAACAAAAAAGTTTCCTCCAGTTTTCATAGTGTTTCTTGCGATGAGCAACGCCCGTTTTGCGAGGTCGATTTGTCGGGCGTGGTCTAGTTCCCAAACTCCGGAGATGTTAGGTGAAACATCTGAAACCACAACATCTGCAGGGCCGGAAAGCAGCCCTCTGATGCTCTCTAGTACCTGAGAGTCAGTAATGTCGCCAATTAAGGTTTGGATATTAGAAAAATCTAGAGGCTCAATGAATCTTACGTCAACACCCAGAACAAGGCCTTTATCACCTACGATTCTCCTTGCTGCTTGCATCCAACCGCCAGGAGCAGCTCCTAAATCTACTACTACGTCGCCAGATTTGATGAATCTATATTTTTTCACTGTTTCAAGAAGCTTGTATGCCGCTCTTGATCTATACTTCTCTTCCTTTGACTTGCGGTAGTAATAGTCCCTTTTTCTTTCTCTGACCCAAGCTTTTGGCAATATCAACTTTCACCAGAAGAGCCAGCTTCGCCTAATGTTAAGCTTAGGATCCATTCGGTTAATCTTTTGCACTCGTTAGGCGAGATGGTTCCCCAGGCTCCACAGCGAGCATCATTTGGACACATTAGACATGGGCATTCAATAATAGAGTTGATCGACGCAGGCAGTCTTTTCGGGTAAAGTCGATAAGTCCATCTGCTCCCGAAAAGTTCCTTTTCCCGTTTTATTAATCCTTTATTTTCCAATTTCAAAGCTATTCTTGAACCCTCGCGGCTACTGGCACCCAGTTTCCGCCATAGATTCGACTGCAGTATACCTTGGCTTCCGATGTTTACAATGAAGTGTAATGCTTTGTATTCAAGATCATCTCGTTTGGGCATGCTTATCGGCTCCTTTGCATCTGAGTCTCTACTATATAAATAAGGACGATTTAACAATAAAAAGTTACATGTACAGACACGCATGAAGTGTGGTGAAAACTCTTGGCAACGCTGAGAAAAGCCGATTCATACTGCTTAGGACTAGAATCTACAGCGGACGATTTCAGTGTTGGAATCCTTTCATTCAAAGGCGACATTCTGGCCAATGAAGCCAGCATGTTTATGCCAGAAACAGGGGGAATACACCCAAGAGAAGCAGCCAGGCATCATGCAGAAGTAGCCGGAAAAGTCTTATCGGAAGCTCTACGAAAAGCTGGAATTCAACAGCGTGAAATAAAGATAATCGCCTTTTCTCAAGGGCCAGGGTTGGGACCTTGCCTTCGAACTGGGGCAACAGCGGCTCGTGCTTTAGCTTGTTATCTTCAAGTTCCGTTGGTGGGGGTTAATCACTGTGTTGCACATATTGAAATCGGTAAACTCATAACTGGCGCCAAAGACCCTTTGACCCTCTATGTCTCTGGTGGAAATACAATAGTTGCTGCCTTTGAAGCCGGGCGGTACCGGGTTTTCGGTGAAACCTTAGATATTTCTGTAGGAAACTGCCTTGATGTTTTTGCTCGAGAAGCGGGTCTGCGCCAAAAGATTGGTGAACCTCTTGGCGCTCTCGTAGAGAAATTAGCAGCGAGAAGTCAAAACTTCGTTTCTCTTCCATATACTGTGAAGGGCATGGATTTGTCGTTTAGTGGTTTGCTCTCAGCAGCCATAGAATTGCTTAACAGTAAAAAATATTCTGTTGAAGACCTATGTTTCAGTCTGCAAGAGGTTGTGTTTTCTATGCTTGCTGAAGTTACAGAAAGAGCATTGGCACATACGGAAAAGCCAGAAGTGCTCTTGACTGGAGGAGTTGCTGCAAACAAGCGGTTGCAGTCCATGTTAGAAGCTCTTGCCAATGAACATAACGCTAAATTTGGCGTTGTTCCGAAGCAGTATGCACTAGATAATGGTGCGATGATTGCGTGGACTGGTATTCTCACCTATCAACATGGCCTATCGACGTCCATAGAGAAGAGCTTTGTTAAGTTGAAGTGGCGCTTAGATGAGGTTTATGCGCCTTGGGTTGGAGGCTAGGCTGAAGATGCTTTTCAAGAAGGGTGCTGAAGCCAGCTTGTACATAGAAGAGTGGCAAGGTCGAAAGGTGATTATGAAGCAGCGACTTCCAAAAGCCTATAGGCTCCCAACTCTTGACGAAGCGATCCGGACTCACCGTACTGTGCGCGAGCCTCAAAGCATTCATAAGGCAAAAGAAGCGGGTGTGCCAACTCCAACCATATACCTTGTAGACATTACCAGCGCAAACATCGTCATGGAGTTCATTGAGGGTAAACAAGTTAAACAGATTCTAAACGATCTTTCGCAAGCGAAGCGAAGAAGCCTTTGCCGTCATATCGGCGTGCTCATTGGGCGCCTTCACAGCCATGGAATCATGCATGGCGACCTCACTACTTCTAACATGATTTTAACGTCTCACGGCAAAGTTTTCCTTGTAGATTTCGGATTAAGCGAACGGTCAAACGAACTTGAAGCGAGAGGTGTGGACTTGCATCTGATGAAAAGAGCTTTGCAGAGCACGCATTATCGATATGTTAAGAAATGCTTTGAGGCGGTTATGGCTGGTTACTCCGAAGTTGTTGGTAGAAATACAACAGAAGATGTGCTTAATAAGATTCAAGAAATAGAAAGGAGAGGACGTTATGTATCTGAAAGGTAAAGTAGCCTTTTTCGTGACAACCAACTTTCACAAGTTCAGCGAA
>JAPUUO010000111.1 GCA_026967815.1 Candidatus Bathyarchaeota archaeon
GCCACCGGTGTGGTAGGTTTTTTCACTTGCCGAACCTGCTTCATAAAGTTTTTGCACGCACTAAAGCCTACAAAAGAATTAGCATAAAATACAGAACACTTAAGCCTCAATGTGAGCATTATCATCACAAATGTGGAAAGAGGAAGATTCCTTATGAGTTATTCGAGAAGAAGTAGTTATAGCCATGAGAGGCGACGTGGTCATGGCAAAGGCTTTAAGAGTTGCCCAGTTGAGACGGGAAAGGAATACGAAGTGGATATAACGGAAACGAGCCGCCAAGGGGAAGGTGTAGCCAGAATCCAGGGTTTCGTAATATACGTTGCCAACGCAAAGCCTCGAGACCATGTGAGAATAAAGATCACGAGGATAGGCGTTAAGAACGCAAACGCAGAAATAGTCAAATAGGACTTTAATCCGCGCGCGCATTAGATCCAAAGTTTGTCGTAACATGGTGGACAGTAATACCGCTTAGGGCCTCTGCTGCTTGCGTGACTATAAGCTTCCTAGCCTCTTTCCAGATCTCCTTCGCAGCGACAATGCGCGTGCACATCAATCAGAATGGTTTTATTTCTTGAGTGCTTCTCTCATTCTCTTTATTGTTTCCTGTTCCTTCAGTTGCTTCTGCTGTTCTGCTTCATGCCTCTGCTTAATTTGCTCGTTGTATTTTTCTATACTCTTGTTAGTAGAGTCAACCAAACCTTTAATCCATTCGACTTTACCCTTAATTTCGTCTGGTAAAGTCGCCACTTCAAGTTTGTTCCCAACAACTGCTACTGGCGTGCGCGCGTGCATATAACGACTTGCTTGTCGCTCTGCTTCGAAGGCTAGTATCCAATGGTGGTCTGGAGTCGAGTCTAACTCGAGGTCAAATACATATGCCCCAGGTAACAAAGCACTTTTCTCTATTTTCAATTTATCTGGGTCAATGGGCTTAAGATTTACCCTTCCTGAGGAGGATACCATTCTTGTAAGCCTCACAATACAGTCATGTTTTGGGTTCTGTTATAACTTTTCCTTCACCACCTATTGCCTCAAAAAGGTGATGCGCGCGCGGACAAATGGAGAGATCACCCAACACCAGCAAATTCCTACAGACATTTCCCCCGCTAACCCCCATTTTTCTATGGCATATCTCCATAATTGAAACGCTACGGGATCAGGAAAAATCGATGCGCGGTTGTCCTAGCCTCGTAATAAATGGAGATGTCTCCAATTCCCCTCTCGCAAACCCCTATTTTTCTGGTTATGAAATGCACCCTACTATAAAGTGATGCAATTGGTTCATAGAAATGCGCGCGCTAGATGGCTTCGTACAACAAGAAAATTTATTTATGCATACATACCCGTAAGAATATCATAGGCTGAGTCCGAAGATGAGAAAATTTGCCTCCCAAGCATGATAAGAAGGAAGCCGACGGTGAAAAAGAAGAGATCTGCACGAAAAATGTGACAGAACTCGAGGCTTCGCTCAAGGAAAAGACAAAAATAGAGGAGACATACCTCAACCAACTCAAATACGCCAGAGCTGACCTTGAAAACCTGCAGAAACACATGCAAAAGCGTATTGATGAAGGAGTGGCCATGGAAAAGGAGAAGCTCATCCTGCAACTGGTACCTGTTGCCGAAGAACTCGATCTTGCCCTAGAAGAGGCGAGAAAAGATAGGAATGGCAGTCTCCTAGAAGGGACAGATATGGTAACAAAGAAACTCTGGAAAGTACTCAATTGTGAGGGACTATGCCCAATAGACGCTGTTGGAAAACCTTTCGACCCGCACATACATGAAGCTGTGCAGGAAGTTGAGACGTGCAACCAGCCTGAGGGAACAGTAATAGAGGAGGTTAGAAAGGGCTACCTCCTAAACGACAAAGTGCTCAGACCTAGCATGGTGAAAGTAGCATGCAATCCGCGCCCCATCAGAGTTCAAAAGGTGAATGAAAAATGAGCAACGAAAAAAGAGAAAGAATATTAGGAATCGACCTCGGCACCACGAATTCTGCCGCGGCCGTGGTAATAGGAGGAAAACCAGCCATAATTCCGAGCGCCGAAGGACCGACCGTGGCGGGGAAAATGTTTCCGTCTGTTGTCGCTCTTACTAGAGATGGACAACTGCTTATTGGAGAACCCGCAAGAAGACAGGCCATTACTAACCCCGAGGGTACGATACGCGAGATCAAGCGACAAATGGGGACAGACTATAAAGCTAAAGTTTTCGGGAAGGAATACTCACCACAACAGATCTCGGCTTTTATCCTACAGAAGATTCTGCGCGATTCTGAAACCTATCTTGGTGAGAAAGTTACCAAGGCAGTAATAACCGTTCCAGCGCATTTCAATGATAATCAACGTCAGGCGACGATAGACGCTGGCGAGATTGCAGGACTGAAAGTAACAAGAATCGTTAACGAACCGACAGCTGCAGCCCTCGCTTATGGTTTAGACAAGGCTGGCCAAGAACTGAAGATTCTAGTCTTCAGTTTCGGCGGTGGCACAAACGACACGACGGTGATGGACTTCGGTGGAGGCGTCTTCGAGGTTTTGGCCACCAGCGGAGACACTAAAACTGGTGGAACGGACCTCGACCAGGCGGTCATGGATTATTTGATCTCTGAGTTCAAACGCGAAACGGGGATCGACCTCGCGCGAGACATGAAAGCTATGGCCCGCTTGAAGGATGCGGCCGAACAGGCCAAAATCGAACTATCAAACCTAATAACAACAGACATTAATCTGCCCTACATTGCCACTGACACTGCAGGTCCAAAGAATCTACACACGACTTTGACGAGAGCTAAACTTGAGCAACTGACCAGACCTATAGTTGAGCGGATTAGGGAGCCTATCCTGAAAACCTTATCGGACGCAAAGCTGACCCCTGTACAAATCGACAAGATAATTCTCATGGGTGGACAGACGAAGATGCCGCTTGTTCAACAATTCATCGAGGATGTAATAGGCAAGAAGCCTGAGAGGGGTATTGACCCGATGGAATGCGTTGCCATAGGCGCAGCTATTCAAGGAGCAGTCCTCACAGGGGAGATCTCAGACATAGTACTCCTCGACGTAACCCCACTTTCTCTCGGGGTAGAAACTCTAGGAGGCGTCTTAACCCGGGTCATCGAGCGGAACACGACAATACCGGCTAAGCAAAGCCAAACCTTCACGACGGCTGCTGATTTTCAAACGGCCGTCACCATACGTGTACTTCAAGGGGAACGCACCATGGCTAGGGACAACATCAGCCTGGGTCAGTTCGACCTCACAGGCATTCCGCCTGCACCTCGAGGCGTCCCGCAGGTTGAGGTGACATTCGACATCAATGCAGATGGTGTCCTCAACGTTTCAGCGAAGGACTTGGGCACGGGCAAACAGATGGGAATCAAGATAACGGCTTCAACCAAGCTCAGCCAAGCAGAGAAGAATCGAATGGTGAGAGAGGCGGAGCAATTCGCCGAGCAAGACAAGCGCTCCAAAGAAGAGGCTGAGATGCGAAACACTGCCGACTCGCTCATCTACACGACCGAGAAGACACTTGGCGAGATTGGAGACAAGCTCACCCAAGAGCAAAAGCTGAAGATCCAAGAAGCCCTTCAAGCGCTAAAAGATGCACAGAAGACTGGAGGCCTAGCTGAGATCGGCACAAAGGTCGAGGAGCTGAGAAGATTGGTTCAAGAGGCAGGCGCGACAGTCTACCAGCAGGCAGCATCTCAAAGAGCTCAGCAACAAGCAAATCAGGAGGCGCCATCGCCTGGAGAAGAGCAGCAGGAAAAGAAAACCGTCGAAGCAGATTACAAGGTTGTGGACGAGGAGAAAGAGTAACACTTTTTTCTCCCTTCCGTCTATTCCACCAGGCTAAGTGATGGTTTAGTTGGGGAGCAAACTAGATTACTATAATCTTCTAGGGGTCAGTCGGGATGCGTCCCAAGATGATATCAAACGCGCATTCCGCAAGCTCGCCTTCAAATATCACCCTGATAGGAACAAGAAACCTGACGCCGAAGAGAGATTCAAGGAAGTATCAGAGGCATACGCCGTTCTTTCCGACCCTGAGAAGAAGGAGCAGTATGATACTCGAGGCTTGGAAGGAATTAAGAGGCAATATACGCAGGAGGACATCTTCAACCGCAGAACATTCCAAGATGTTTTTTCAGAGTTCGGCTTCAATGCTGATGATCTCTTCAGTCGAATCTTTGGGCGAGGTTTCAGCGTTCGGCAGCGTCAACCCGAGGCTCCTCGCGGTCGTGATCTGGAGGCTCAGATGGAGATCACGTTGGAGCAGGCAGCCTTCGGCACTGAGTTGGCAGTTGCTGTGCCTAGGCTGAAGAGATGTAGTAGATGTAATGGCTCAGGGGTCGAGCCTGGTAGTAATGTGGTGACTTGCCCCAAGTGCGGGGGCGCAGGAGCAATCGAACATGAAGCTGTGCGGGGATTCATCGTGGTCGGTTCCTGTGACCGGTGCATGGGCAGAGGACAGACAGCTGAGAAGGCTTGCAAGGCATGTAAGGGCAATGGGCTCAAGGAAAGGAGAGTGCAGCTACAAGTTAGAATACCACCCGGCATTGACAATGGCGACCACTTAGTTCTTCGAAGACAAGGTGAAGACGGTCCTTACGGTGGCCCACCCGGGGACTTCTACGTGACGATAAGGGTCAAACCTCACCGATACCTAGCCCGTAGGGGGGTTGACCTCATATACGAAGCCAATATCAATCTTGCCCAAGCTACTCTGGGGGCTGAGATAAAAGTTCCGACGCTAACAAGCGAGAGGAGAGTCAAAGTCCCTCCTGGAACACAGTGCGGCACCATGCTCCGACTGAGAGGAGAAGGAATGAGAAGCAGCCACGGCCGAGGAGATGAACTCGTTCAGATTAATGTTCGGATTCCTGAGAAACTGACTCCCAAGGAGAGGAAGCTTATGGAGGAGCTCTCAAAGGAGTTCAAGGTCGAAGAACCTCAATGACGACATAATGCGCACGCCAACCTTCACTTCATAGTTAAACAAATAACTAGC
>JAPUUO010000009.1:0-9438 GCA_026967815.1 Candidatus Bathyarchaeota archaeon
TTTGGACATAACAGCTTGCTGATAACTCCGCAATTTGGACCTAGGGTTCGGTTAGCCGCTATCATAACAGATGCTGAGGTACAACCGGATGCTCCTATAAACGCGAATTTCTGTGAACGTTGCGAGAGTCCGTGTGTATCTTTGTGTCCAGTCAAAGCCCTACAGAGACCGGTAGATGATCGCCCCTATGAGATCAACAAGTATGCTTGTTCCCAATACTTGAACACTCGACCAGCTTGTAGTGTGTGCTTGAAAGTGTGTCCGGTAGGAAATCAACGCGTTAGATGAACAAGAAACCGGAAGGTGTGCTCTATAAAATCAGTTAGATCTTTGATTCGTGGTGGTGCTTACGCTATGGAAGACGAAAAGCTGAAAGTGAAAGCGATTCTTTTCGACCTAGACGGAACGATTTTCGATATCACTGAAAGGGACGCTCTTGCACGCTGTAGAGCTTTAAACAAATTGGGTCATAATGTTTCGTTGGATCAAGTCAGGGAACACTATCGTTACGGTATAGGACGGATGGGCATAGCTAGAGAACTTGGAGTAAAATTCACGGGAGAAGAAGAAAAGAAATACATCGAGACAAGCTTCGCGTACTTTACGAAGAGAGAAGCTGTGAACCTGACGAAAATCCACAATGGGGCACATGATGTGCTCTCTGCTCTTTCGAAGAAATGCAAACTGGTTCTCGTAACGTCTCGAAACACTCTTTCAGCTACCGAAGAGGAACTAGAACAGTTCGACATCAGAAGATTCTTTACGCTGATCGTTACTAGAGAGGTCGCCGCAAAATATCATAAAGTCAAAGACATACCCCTCCTTCCTTTTCAGGAACAAAGAGCAAAACTATACAAATGTGCAATTGGATTGACAAAAATAGACCCTAGACAGATGTTGTGCATCGGCGATTCAGTTGGAGAACTAGAACCTGCAAAAAAGCTGGGAATCAAGACGATCGGCATCTTGACTGGATTCAGCAGCGAAAAAGACATGAAAGACGCCTCAATATCGACAATTCAAAACCTTACTCAGCTTTCTACGATTTTAACAAACGGAGTTAGCCGTTAACTAACGATGATACCAATTATCGATACTCCTGATCTAGGCTACCTCCTACTGATTACGACAAAGTGCTGGCTTGCGCGCAGGCGAACATCATTGTTTGCGAGTTTTTCTCTCTTTCTTTTTGTAGAAGCGGTACCAGTTGACAAAGGCTAGCTTTTTTATCCCTTCTCGGTATTCTGGATAGAATGCTGGAAATTTATTGTACCTTAATACTTGTTTTTCGCTAGCCCCCTCTTTTACTAGCTTCTTCATTATAGAAGAAGTGGTGTCGAAGAATTCTAAGTAGGTTCTTATTTCCTCCTTGTCACAAAGCGGACCATGACCCGGAACTATTTTATGGATGTCCATCTCCAAGAAGTGTCGGAGTGCATCACTCCATACTTCTGGGTCAAAGGTGCGATCACCTGCATAGAAGAAGGTTTTGGCAAAAATGATGTCACCAGAGAAAAGAGTCTTTTCGTGGGGAAAATAAACATATGAAGAGTCCTTGGTGTGTCCTCCTACATGGACTATTTCTACTGATAAGCCTTCGTCTTCAAGGACCAAGGTTCTTTCAAATGTCAGCGTTGGCTGATACGTGGCAGTTCTCCTTAGCCGTTTGTAAGGGTTGCTTGCAATTATGTCACAGTCTTTGAAAACTGGGATACCCAAAGTGTGGTCAGCATGATAATGTGTTATGACGAGATTTCGAACTGGCGATTGTACCTTAGACTCCAAAGAGGATCTAAAAGCCAAGGCAGTTTTTCTAGAAATCGTGGAATCAACCGCAACTGTGAAGTTCGGCAGTTCAATAGCACCAATATTGCCTTTTCCTTCCCCACTGGTATCCGCATAGACTCGCTCGCCAATCTTTTCCGCGTTCATGCATTTCCCTTAGTTCTTGTAATGCAACTCTATCGTACATATCCTTTACGTGCAAGATATTATCATAGATCGTCAGTAGCTTGATAACAAGAGTAGAACGCATTCCAGTCGGCGATGGAAAAAGATTCCACCGTTCCGCGCCCTATGAAATCGTTTGGTTAAACAAGAGAAGAAACGCTTCTCCAGTATGTCAAGACGTCTGTGAACGGATCGGTTGAGAAAATGCCAAAATCCGAGTTGTAGGATAAAGAAATTAAGTTATTGTCCGCAGGCGCGTTTCTTCTTTTAGATTTTATATTGCTGTTGATTGCATGAATCTTTCCAACGGCATTTTGTCTGATCTCGGAGCGAAGTCTTGAAATCACATGATTTTCCAAAATTGCAGTTTGGTAGTTTAGATTTTTTGTTTGACATGTCGACGTGCTTTGGCTTGAAAAGTTAATATAGGTTATGAATTTTGAATTCAGTTTCCAAGCTGCGCACGCATCAAGTGTTCCACGCATTATTCTGCAAGCAACGCAGCATAATCTCTCTCCATAGCTGACGCGCTCAAATAGGCCAGATTTCTTGTAAGCTCCTCGAGCGAGGAGACTCCCATGACCGCCGTGCATACGCCACGTTGACTAAGAGTATAACTAAGGAGCTTAGTTGGAGTTACGCACTCGGGTACTTTGAAAACCATCGTTTTCCACCCTGATTTGTAAGCGGGAATCTTGACCTCCTTTCCGGCTTCAAGCAGAAGTCCGCCCGCAAAAGGTTTCATAGCTACAACTCCTACACCAAGCTCATTACATCTTCTTAATGCTTCATTACGAGCCTCGTACATGTGGTTAGCAATACTGACTTGATGCATGATGCTACCGATTACGCCTGTTGAAGCTGCCAGCTTGATTACTTCTGGGTCATGGGTACTTACAGATACGACTCTGGCGAGCCCTTCATCTCTAAGTCGCTCCGCGAGGGCAAGAATGCCTTTTCGGTTTATTTGCTTCCAGATCTTAAGGGTACCTACGTAGTGAATGTTGAGTATTGGAGCGTAATCAAAATCCAATTGGGACAAAAAATCCAGCAGTTGTTTTTCACAATGTGCTGGATCGCGGCTTCTCTCATATTTACCGTTTCTAATGCATGATCCCAGATGGAAAGCAAGAATTGGTTTTCTGCTTTGGCCTTGCAAGGATTGCTTGAAGCCTTCCATTATGTTGGGGAGAAACCAGACAAGGTCAAAATAGTTGACTCCCGCTCTTATAGCAAAGTCAACTATTTGCCTAATCTCTTCAGCTGGAAGCTTCTTCAGGTGCTCGGTTCCAATTCCTATTGGGCTAACCTTTAGGTCTGTTTTGCCCAGCTGTCTGTATTCCATCTTAATCTGAGAACCATTACAGATCTTTTTAAATGTTTACGCGCGCAGAGGTCTCTCGTTAGACATAGCTGAGCAAATGGGAATTGAGAATGTTCCTCCGTAATTAAGACGGGATTTATTGTACACAATCTATCAAATTACATTAATCATCTTTCAAATATGGTAAATATAGATTCTTTCTTCATAAACTAATTATCTTCACAGGGAAACTAAACAAAGCAGGTTGAAGAGTATGAGCATGTCAATAGAACTTGAAGAACTCCAAAAAAGAAAGGCACAGTTAGAGAATGAGTTGCGGTCGTTTGATGAAAGAGAAGAAGCTATAGGAACGAGCCTAAAGATACTTGAAGAAAAAGAGATCATTCAAGAGCTAGAGGACAAGGTTAAGGCGAAACGGGCAGTTGTGAAACAGCTAGAATCCAAGAAAAAGGATCTAGAAAGCCGACTGAAAGAATGACTTTAGCACCACGCCAAGAAACGAGGAAGAAGACATCAAAGCCTAAATAGTCCTAGTCGCAAGCTTATTGGCTACTTCTAGTGTTCTTTCTTTCAAATCGCTAGTCAGCGACGGGTTGAAATGGCTCCGCACTGACACACGAGCTGAAGCTCTTTCACTATACGAACTCAATTCCGATTAAGGCAAATGTGCGCGCAACAAATCTTCCATCACTCATCTCTGAAATTGGGTTTCACAGAAAGATGTGGGCATTCAGTCTATGAATTGTCTTCAAAATGAGAACTTACAGACAACTGTTGAAAAAAGATAGATTGAGTGATATCTCACTGTGGAGATGGATTCATGATTCAGAATGTTAGGACTTTTTGGCTTTCCTTCACCCATTTGGCCAGGTTGCCAAAGGTTGTTCCAATCTGAGCTCCCTTGATCAGTTCACCTTCTGTTAGCCCTCTTGCACTGATGCAGAGGCGACAAGCCACAACTTTGACGCCTTGTTCGATCAATTCACTAAGCATTTTTTCCAAGTTGTAGTAGCCCTTTGGAGGATTTTGGCCCTTCTTTGCCGTTGTTACAGCGTCACCGGTGAGGAAGATGTTTACTTTCATCCCGATGGAAGCCATGGTAAGAGATCTTGCCAGCCTGAGAGCATTCCAGGTTCTTTCGTCTCCATAAGGGGCACTTTGGAGAAGAAATGTTACGGTTTCCAGTCGATCACCTCCAATTCGACATTTGACTTCGTGTTAATGTGCATGTTCTGAAAAAGCTTTCTCATGACTCTAGGGTTCTAACACGCCAGCTACAACGTCGTCAAAACCATGTGGAAACAACACGCACGCGGCACCCCGAAGCATTTTGACGGAAAAATATTCGGTTTGCCTCTTACGGTAGCATCTAGCCTAGGTCCCACCCCCAACCGAGAAATTTCTCATTCTGTCTTCTGATTTTCATTATCTCATGTCAAGTTGCCGTGTGATTCTCTCTGATATATGGTTAAAGACCTCGAAGGCGATTCGCGGAATCTTCTCTTTCTGGCGAAGTATACAACCGTAACTGCGACAACTATCACTGTCAACGAGACAGCCAGAATCCACCAATAAGAGGAAAAAGGTTCAAAGGCTGCAATGCTCGACGGCGAGATGCGCATAACTGAAAGCGCAGCTACCTTAATGTGATCTTCAAGCTTGTCAGGCTCAAGCCAATTCAGCGTTTGGGTGGAAGTAGAATTGTCATAGGATGTGTGAATCCAGCCGGGATCACCCAGGTTCCAGTTGTCTGAGTAAAAAAGGGGATAAGAGATAAGCATCGTGCTGGATTTCACTGGAGTCGCATCACTTATTCCTGCAGTAAGCTCTGGCCACCAATGGGAATAGATGTTCTCGCCATTCCTAGGATCTCTGAAGATCTCGTGATCGGACCCTCCTGGTTCCGTGGTTGTGGCTTCCACATTCAAATCACTGGCTGCTCCCAGGATCAGCTCGTCAAGATCAAAGTCTCCATCTAGGTCTGTTTGAGCGACTCTCAGACGGTCACTGCCGATACAGTCCAAGTTGATAACAGCAACAATGTCTTTCATCTCAGCTTTGTGTTGCTTCACAAAATTGACAGAACCAACCAACCCCAGCTCCTCGTCTCCAAACGTGACGAAAACAACGGTGTAATTGGAATGATACAAGTCTTCTCGAGCAGCATAAGTGAAGACTCGAGCTAATTCCAGAACCCCCGCTGTTCCAGCACCATTGTCAACAAACCCCGCGTCCATTACCGTGTCATAATGCCCCGAAATCACAACAAACTTCTCTGGATCAGCGTTTCCAGGCAACCTTCCGGCAACATTGTAATGCAGCCCAGATCCAATCACTGAGGGAATTGTGACTTTGGCTGAAATGTTCATGCTGTTTTCTCTGTTTCGAACTAGTAAACCTTCGTCGTAAGTTGTCCAACCGGTAGGTATTTTCAAGTTCCAATAATATGTTCCCAAGCTACTTGTCGGGCGTCCTCCCATTGAACTGAAGAAGGGGGGAGTAAAAGACATCCAGGGATACCACCAAGTGTAAATAACGGCTGCAGGCGGCTGCAAGTTTAACTTGTCATGGTAAATCTGTTCCCACGAGCTGGCCCATCTCACCTCTCGCCCGATCAAGACAATCTTGCCATGAGTGTTAATTGAATCCCAAAGAGTTGAATTGATTGGCCTTATGCCCAACTCACCAGAATTGGCTGCGTTTGGCAGAGGAAGAACAACCAAATCACCAAAAACTCCAGTTTCGGGTGTTGGCCAACTATAGTGTTCAGATTGAAAAGAGCTTACCACCGTTTGATCATTGGTCGTTCCGATTACGCCATCATCATCAACAACAAGCTCCGGTTGAATCGGCAAGTCCCAACTCGTGAATTCAAAAGACTCAAGATAGGTTTCCAACCCGAAACTCTCAAACTGATCCTGAAGCCACATAGCTGTCGCAGTTGCACCAGCCGATCCACCAGACCGAAACGCGTAGTTTGAAACATCACGGTTTAAGGCTATTCTTTCCAATTCTATATCGTAGCTATATGCGTTTGTTCCGTTCACCAATGCGGTAACCTCCAATTCCTGCGAGTTGAGATCTACATCATAACTACTACCTACCGATAACACTTGGAATCCGGGGTCAAGAATCGCTGAAAACAACAAAGCTAAAACGAGGAGCACAGCTTTCGTAGGCATAGTTGATCATAATTATTGATTAAGCGTGGGTTATTTATTTTTGGCGGACCTGAAGAATTACATTTTGGATAAATTGTCGAGGATTGCTACGTAGGATTTTTCAAGGGTCCTTAAACCACCAGTTGGGCCTCCCTCTTCTACAACAAGGTATTCGTTGGGTGCGTGAGCTCTTCCGCCATGACCTAAACCTCCAATGACAAAAGGCAGGTTTAGAGGATCTCTATTAAACATACAAAACGGAGCGCTACCAGCAATGTGAGGCCATATCTCAGGCTCGTGACCAAACTCCCTATAAGCCTTGAGGACTGCTTGAGCTGTTGGGTCTTCTATGCTTGTTTTTGCCCAACCGTATCCCTCTTCAAGCTCCACAATCTTGACTTCTTTGAACCCGTGTTTGTCCAGATGGCTCCTAATCTTGGGGATGACCTCTTCAACAGTCATGTTAGGTACTAGGCGAACGTCAACCTTTGCTGTAATCTTGTAAGGTAGCACAGTTTTGGTTCCAGGTCCAATGTATCCACTCCAAATTCCATCAATATTCAGGGTCGGGGAGTAGAGGTATTTGAGCATGGCCTCTTTGCCGTGAACGTCGTTGATGAACTTCTCAATCTTCATTAGATCCTTCGTGGAGTCCTCATCGAAGGTTTTCTCCATTTTGCTCAACAAGTTCATATCTTCTGAGCTTGGAGGCGCCACGTTCTCATAGAAGCCATCTATTAGAACCCTGTTTCCATCCTTCGTGGTCATGGTGCTCAAAGCCTGAACCATGCGCCACGATGGGCTGTCCACCCAAGCCTTGTTGCTTCCGTGAATATCAAACTGTGTAGGTCCATGACCCCAAGACTTGCCGTCCAATTCAAGTTCAAAGTAAACGATGCCTTTCACACCAAGTTCCATCTCCACCTTGCCTTTCTGATTCTGCTCTGCTAAAGGAAAGAACACAGCGTGAGCCTTCTTCAGCTCACTCGAGTATTCATTGATAAATTCTGGCAGATGTCTGCTGCCAAGCTCCTCCTCGCCTTCAGCAACGAACATGAGGTTTACTGGAATTTCCTCACCAACTGCCCGAATGGATTCGCAAGCATTGAGAAAGGCTCGAAGTTCACCCTTGGTGTTAATGGCTCCTCTGGCTACGAGGCACTTTCCAAAGGGTTCGACATCAACAATTCGTCCTTCAAGTGGCGGAACTGACCATCCAGGATCATCGATTGGCTGAGTATCATACATAAGATAAACTATGATAGTTTTGTCGGCCGCAGCGTCATAGAATCCGTAAACTACAGGATGACCCGACGTCTCAACCAGCCTCGCGTCTTTGCACCCTAAGTATTTTAGGTATTTTCTAACGAGTTCAGCACATTCTCGGATTCCCCTGTTTTCAGCTGATATCGATGGTTGTCTAACAAATTCTTGAAGCTTCTTTAGATGGTCTTGATAATGCTGATCTACATAATCAAAAACTCTCTCTCTGTCCATACTCGCCCACAACCCGCAGCTCATTTTAAATCTACGGTGACAAGTATAATATTACTTTAACCTGTTCCAACAAGCGTACATTCGCATTTTTTTGCTGTTTTTAACTTTCATTTTGGATTGATTTTGAGTGTCTTGTAGACAAACGCCATTACATCTGAGTATTCCTCAATTTTCGTCATCGGCGTTGCCCCTGAATGGCCACTTTTTGTCTCAACTCTCAACAAGGAAGAAGCTCCAACTTCTTCGAGTTTTGCTGCGAATTTGAAGGCATGAGCTGGGTGAACGCGATCATCGTGCAAGCCGGTGTAGAACATTATCGGCGGATATCTTCGCTTGATCAAGTTATGGTAAGGCGAATATCTACTGAGAAACTCTGCATCTCCCGGGTTGTCAGGGTCGCCATATTCTGGAACCCAGGCTTTTCCAATGTATAGTTTGTGGAATCTAAGCATATCTAGCACAGGATAGCCGATTAATGCTCCGTCAAGTAATTCAGGACGTTGGGTTAGAACTGCTCCTACAAGGAGTCCTCCGTTGCTTATTCCAAAACCTATGACTTTTGAACCTTTTCTTTTGAAAGACTCCAAAACAGCTTTGAAGTCGTCGAAAACATTCTGTTTCTTGTCTCTCATACCTTTTCTGTGCCATTCTTCACCGAGTTCTTTGCCGCCTCTAAGGTTAGCTGCAATGAATGTTCCGCCGTCCTCAAGAAACGGGATAACATGAGGATAGAATTTTGGTGTTATCGAAATCCCAAAACCGCCATATCCCCACGCCAATACCTGACTGCTTTTTTCATTTTTCTTTCCTACGTGAAATGTGTGGATCCGAGTTGAATCTGTCGACTTGACCCACATGTCTTCAATTGTGAGTTGTTTTTGGATTTCTGTTGAATCCAAAACTTTCAATTTGTCTTTTTTCAAAGAGTAAATCCTGTATGGTACAAAGAACGATTCATATCTAAAAACGCATTCAGTCCCATTGGAATCAAGTGAATCTATACTTCCACAAGGTTGAGGCTGAATTTCATGAGTTTCCGCTGTGTTTAATGAGAATGTTTTAAGCATGGAGGAGGCATCAACAAGATAACTGGCAACTATTCTGTCTTCCGTGACAACAGCCTCTTGCAAAGGGTGTGCTTGTTCTCCGACAATCTCACGGACTTCGTTGTTGTCATTGATAGCTAATATCCGCCCCATTCCCTTTTGATCGAATGAGGCGACCAGGTACTCTCCTTTATAATAGTCCACTGGCCAAGTAATGAAATCGCCTTTGCCATAGATGAGACCCCATTTTTGAAACTCTTCCAGTTTTCCAGCATAGACATCACTTTTCGTCCATCCATAATTCACTGTCAAAAGTGCTTTAGAGTCCTGAGTGCTTCTAGTGAGCGTTATGAAGTGAGATGTTGGAATGCCGCGGCCAAACACCATCTCGTCTTTCCCGTTTTCCCTCAAGAAGATTCTTTCTGTTGGGGGAGCCACACCATCAGGCGTCTTTTTCTTC
>JAPUUO010000009.1:9538-11933 GCA_026967815.1 Candidatus Bathyarchaeota archaeon
GTTGGGGGAGCCACACCATCAGGCGTCTTTTTCTTCTGATAAAACCTTCCGTAGAAATATTTGTCCTCATCAAGCCATACGATGTTGCCAATTACTCCTTTAAGCTCGTCTAACACTTCACCCGAGTGTGTTTCCATAACCTTCAATATTCCTTCATCAGAGCCGCCTAAAGAATATGAAAAGGCGAATTTGTCTCCATCATCAGAGACGTAGATCCACTGTAAAACAACGTCTTTACCAAGATCAGTAGAGTCAATCAATTCGCTGGAAAAACCATCAGAAGTTATTAGTTTGATCTTGAATTTTCCACCTTCACGCGATAGAACGAAATGTCCTTTTTTACTTGTTCTTGCGAGAAGAGCATACGGAATTGAATAGTAGTGTTTGATCCTGGGTTTGAGTTTAGCAGAAAGAGTTCTCAGCAGTCTTCTCGACGCCCTATCCCTTTTCGAAAACCACTTTTTTACTTTGGCGTCTTTTAGATTCTCTAGCCACAAATATTGATCTGTTCGCTTAGGCATGTTACTCTCCTGAGCTAAGTAGTTTGAATCGTCGAATAAATCTTCCCCAGACAGAACTTGGCTTTCTACGAGAGAATAAGTTTTTTAAGTCCACCTAAATTTCCTTAACGGTAGCTTTTAGGAGGTATCTATGCGTTTGCAGTTAAACTTTGCAAGAAGCTTGTGCTCTGCGCCCAATCACCTTAAATTGTTATCAACTTGTCTACTCGCTTTAGACTTGAGATGTTGCCAAGAAGAGTAGTGGATAGAAATGCTCAGTTTTTTCATCGTAGATGTGTTTGCTGAAGAAAAATATGCTGGCAACCAACTGGCAGTGTTTAGAGATGCCAAAAAGCTCTCAGATGTTGAAATGCAACGAATTGCCAAGGAGATGAATTATTCGGAGACAACCTTTGTTCTATCAGATGAAAAACGAAATGGCGGATACGATGTTCGAATCTTTACTCCTGAGACAGAACTACCCTTCGCTGGTCATCCAACACTGGGGACTGCCTACGTAATACAACGCGAGATTGTCAGAAAACTCGTCAATCGGATACTGTTGAACTTAAAAGCTGGACAGATTCCCGTTGGGTTCAGTTATAAAAAGGAACAAGCAGACGTTTTATGGATGAAGCAAATGCCGCCGACTTTTGGTCAGGCTTTCAGCTCTGATTTGATTTCACAAGTTGTAAGCGTTAATGCCGAAGAAATAGACAGTAGATTTCCTGTTCAAGATGTTTCGACAGGTGTTCCTTGTATCATAGTTCCTTTGAAAACCCTCGATGCTGTGAAGCAAGCTAGAATATCCAGAGACAAATACTTCGAGTTTATCAAAGATATACAGGCTAAAGCAATACTCATCTTTTGTCCCGAAACATACCATAAGGAAAATGACCTGAATGTCCGATTTTTCGCTGATTACTATGGGGTTCCTGAGGATCCAGCCACGGGATCCGCAAGTGGTTGCCTTGCTGCGTATTTAGCGAAACATCGTTATTTTGGAGAGGATCGAATCAATATTCGGGTTGAACAGGGTTATGAAGTAGGGAGACCTTCATTGCTTCTGTTGAAAGCAGAAGACAAGGAAGGAAAAATAGATGTACATGTTGGTGGAAAAGTCATCATGGTTGCCAAAGGAGAATTTGTTTAAATGACATGTCTGCTTGCGCGCACGTTATAGAAGATGTGCAAGTGGAGCGCCCTATTCTGAGCTAGTGAGACAGACAAATAGTTGATCTACCAGAACTTTTTCTTTCTCGGCATTGCGATGATTTCCCTGATTTCTATCCCTTTTTCCTTGTGGAAGAAGTCATCTGAATGACACGATTTAACTAGTATTGCAGTGTCTGCTCCACTGCCAGTTCCAGCAATGCAAACTATGTCTTCACTAGGTGGTACCGCACCAACATCGGTTGCCATCATCGCTATCTCCGCACCGACTTTCAAGCCCTGCGAGAATCTTCTCAAGACCTCTTTGATTATGGTGTTCTCGCTGCAGTAGCCACTGTAGAGCTTTGATATGGATTCAGCTGGAGTTAGAAAAGCGTGTGTGCTGGTGATAACTTTCGCCTTTAATCTTCTAAGTTTCCTTCGGTTCTCCTCTTTGAATTCAGCCATTCCCGCGTATTCGGTTACTACAACGATTTTAGTCCCTGTTCCTTTAAACGCCTCAGCCGTCTTTACGCCAGTTATCCCACTCGCAGATGCTACTACCACATATTTCAAACCTAAACTCAACACAGCCTTCTTAGCTGCTTCTATAGTCTGCCCGGTGTTCTGTTTTCCAAAGTCCTTAAAATAACATACTTCCCTCTTGAACATACTTCTTTCACCAAATTATCCTCTTGAGGATCAAAGATCATTTGTGAATTGAAAGCATAAACCTTTTCCTC
>JAPUUO010000009.1:12033-25105 GCA_026967815.1 Candidatus Bathyarchaeota archaeon
ATATATATAGCCCAACTTGTTATAGCAGAAGAGGTTCAGCCATGACTCAGAAGGTATATAACGGCATTCCGCTACACGTCTGCCAGTTTTGCGGTTGGCGTTGGAACAGCTTTGAAGTTAGAAAATGCCCGAAATGCAAGGAGCAAATAACCTAATGTTGTTTGTAGGTCTTTTACTGATTGTACTAGGGTTCACTTGGATTCTAGTATCTGAGATGGCGCTTGGTCAAGCTGAGAAAAACTAGCTGGGTAGAAAAGAACCTAGAGCGACCAAAACCCATATTTTAGATTCATAATATTTTAATTGCCTTAAATAGCAGTTAATTTCGAGTTTGCAAAAAGAGAGCAACGATAAATGACTATTCCAATCTATAGACCATTTGTCTTCCTCAGATGCAGGAAATGTGGCAAGAAGACAGATCATGTTTTGATTGGCATTGACTTTGCTTCTGTCAACGAAGAGAAGGAGGAAACCTACGAGTGTCAAGAGTGCGGGGAAACAAAGAAAATTTACGAGTTGGTCTCCGTGGCGCAATGTCAAATTCCAGCGCAATATTCAACGTCTTAAAATTCTACGTGGTTTGAGAAATGATTGAAGTGCTGTTGTCGATCGTTGCACTAATCGCGGCGGGTTCAGTAGCTTATTTGCTTTTAACAATAGATACTATTGTCAATTATCAGCTTTACCAGTTCGGTTTACAATTTAGTTATGACTGGGCTAATCCATATTGGCTGTTTATAAGAGTGAGTTTAGCTCTGCTGGGCATAGTAGCAGCTACTGCTTCATTTAACATAGCTTTCTTTTTTTGGAAGAGACTTAGAAAACCAAAGGTGTTAAACGCGATTCAAGAAGGGGCAAATGTTCAACAAGAAGAGGCAAGAGTAGAAGAAGCTGCGCAAGACGAGAAGGCACCTCTATTATTTCAGTGCTCTTCTTGCGGCCGCAGTATTACTCATCCGTTGAGACTATTAGAATTCCATTCGCAAAAGCCAGAAATGATTAACATTTGTCCTTTCTGCAATGCAGCAGTGCTTCCGGCAAGCTATGTTGATGGTAAACAAAAAGCAACGCCGGCTGAAGGGGAAGAAGAAGAGAAAATCAAAAAGAGCAATTGACAGACGCTTTCTCTAATGTGTGCACAACCAGTTATCTCATCCTCTTGACTTCAACATTTGTTGGAATAGAAGAGAGCTTCCTATTACATTTTGGGCATCTACCACTGTAGGTTTCGATAATTTCATATGGTGACTTCAATTCCTTGTCTTCATAAAGTATTCCACGACACTTTGCACAACGGATTCGCTGAGGCAACGCATACGCACCAATTTGAAACGGGTCTTCTCTTCCACTTTTAATACTAATGAACGATCGACAACTCAAAGACTGAAGAGAGTGCAGTGAAATAAAAAACATCAAGGGCGCGAGCAAGTTTTTCGGTAGTCAGTCTCAAAATGTTTAAATTTCAACTAGACTTGACTTGTTGATATGCAAATGAATAAGGCGAAGAATAAAGCAAGGTCATACTTCGGGAGTGGTTATAACTGTGCTGAAAGTGTGCTTTTGGCAATAGCTGAAGACGTTCTAGAGATGAAACATGATTTAGTACCAAGAATTGCGACAGGTTTTGGCGGTGGTATATCTCGGCAAGGATATGTTTGTGGAGCAGTGAGTGGTGCTGTCATGGGTTTTGGTTTGAAATATGGCAGAAGTAGTCCAGAAGAACTCAGGGCGAAAACCTACAATCGAGTAGTCGAATTCTTAAGAGAGTTTCGAGAAAAACACGGAAGCATAGTTTGTAAGGAATTGTGTGGATGCGACCTTTCTACTATCGAAGGGATCAGGAAATTCAGAGAAGAAAATGTGCACACAGAAAGATGCACGAATTTCGTGAGCAGCGCACTAGAGATTTTCACGGTCCTAATTAAGAAAACTGACTTTGAGAAGGAAAGCACACCCATCACAAATACAGAGACAGTGCCTAAACAAAATTGAAGACTATCACCATGGAACCGTTGCCAAGAGAATTCTACTCAAGAGACACTCTCGTCGTTGCGAAAGACTTACTTGGCAAGTATTTAATCAGACATCTCAACGATGAAAATATAGTGGCAAAGATAGTTGAAGTTGAAGCCTATAGAGGCAGCGACGACCCAGCAAGCCATGCTTACAAAGGCCAGACGCCTAGGAATCAGCTGATGTTCGGAAAAGCTGGTTTTTCTTACGTCTACTTCACCTACGGAAAACACTATTGCTTAAACGTCACAACTGAAAAGGAAGGAATTCCAGGCGCCGTTCTAATAAGAGCGATTGAAATCATGGATGGATTGGAACTAGCACGACGAAATAGAAAAGCAAACTCTTTGGTGAACTTGTCAAATGGTCCAGGCAAGCTGACCGAAGCCCTAAACATAACCAAAATCCACAACGGTCTAGACCTCACCGAAAGAAACGAACTCTTCATCCGCCACTCAGAAATCGACAGAAGCCACGAGATAACCGTGTCAAGAAGAATCGGAATTAAAGCTGGAAGCGAAAAACTATGGAGGTTCTACATCAAAGACAGCACATTTGTATCCAAACTCTAAGACAACCACGAGTATTTCGCTCAATACCGTGTAGGTGCAAGCTACTTCGAAGAATTTGCTAGCGCTCCGCAGTAGTCAAATTCCGCTAGGTGTCTGTCATATCTCAGAGCTTCAAGCGTCTTAAAGAACAAACCAGCTTTTGTCTGCTCAACTTCGTGCGTTACATCAAAGCTCCAAGCCGCTTGTTGCTTTCAGTCTATCTTGAATAGTTCGCAGATGTCTGCGCTTTCTTTCTTTGGGCGACTCGAAGGGCTGTTCAAAAAAGTTGAACAGTATGTTCACATAAGTTGTATTAAATCTCGGTAAGCCCATATGTTGTATAAGAAGAGCATTGAGAAGCGAGCACACAATATGAACCAAAAAGAAAGCATTGAAAATATGCTAAGAAAGCAAGGTTATTCAGAGAAGGCTATTGAAGAAATCACCAAATGGTATTCACTACGTACCAGCACTTGTTAACATTTCAACTTGACTCAAGAAATTGTTTCCGTCTGTTACATTTTCGAGTTTTGGCCGCTGGATCACACCATAGCTTGCACCTATTTCTTCCAAGATTTTCGCTTCAACAACGTATGCTCCTGAATGCAAGTACTCTTCCAATCCTTTTGCAAAAACATCCAGTTTTTCTGTGATCTCGTCTTGCTTAAGCGCGTAATGTGTTTCCAGATATTTGTATATGAGGAATTTCGCTTCATCTCCGAATATTTGCCTGAGGGCCTTGTCTATGCCCTTTGAAATCACTTCATCATAAGTGTGCTTCTGGTTTGCCAAAACATTCATCAATCAGGCATACCTTCAAAGATAATCATATGTATTAAGACTTAATAAATATTGCCGCAGTTTTGTTGAGCGAACATACACGTCGTCACTCAGCCAGAGCCCGAGTGAGTTCACACTTCGCGCAAACGCCAATCTAATTCAACAATTATGAAGCCTTGAAATAAGGGAAAAAACGCCTCAGCACGTAAAACTTCGTGCCTTGGATCAATAAAAAGATATGATCTTGCATGCGCACAAGCACGCAGAAAACTAGATCCATTTCGTCAAATACATTTTTCGATTTCTTTCTCAACGTCCTTTACGAGCTTATTTGCATCTATTATTGTCCATTTGCCCATTAAAGCCAAGGAAAGCGCTTTACGTCTAATTCGTCTCAATTCCTCCAAGCCTTCAAACATTTCTTGTCTTTTGCCCATTCGTCGTATTCTACTGTAAGCTTCTTCTGGCCTAACGTCAAGAAAAAACATCAAATCTGATGTTGGCACAGTTGAAGAGAAGAAGTGATAAGCAATTCTATGCAACGGCGAGGGTAGATAAGCTGTTCCCATCAAATAACGAACAAAAATCACGTAATCAAATCTTCGCCACGAATACATCAGAACTGAACGAATAACATCAATCATGAAGTAGAAAGCAGCTGCAAAATGTGCTCCTTTTCCTCTCAAATATAAAAAACTCTTGGCCTCAACTCCGAAAAAATTGTCGTCTGAAGGATGAAAACGCACATAAACAGTTCCCCCTTGATTCTTAAGGAAATTGAAAAGCCTGAGCGCTTGAGTGCTTTTTCCCGAAGCGTCCAGTCCATCTATGACAATGAGGACCAATCAGTTACATGCCTCCGCCCAGAAACAGAAACGTTGAAGCACCAAAAAAAGGTACAGTCAAATTATCAAACCCAAGGGGCGAAGCACTTTCAACCAAAGTTGTCATAGTGGCAACCGCAAAAGCTGGAAAAATCTTTTCAAACACTGGAAACGAATACAGCAAAGAAAAGAAAAATAGACTACCTGTGAAACTCAGAAGACTTGCAAAGAACATTACCATTGAACCTTCCAAGCTTTTGTCCGCAATAAGCTTGTATTTTCTTCTGCCGTATTTTTCACCCACTATTGAAGCTACACTGTCACCGTAAGCCATAGGCAAGATACCCGCAGCAATAACGTAAGGCTTAGAAGCGAAAAACATCGCAAGGAAGGTGTAGGAGACAGCATAAAAAACGAGTCCCAAAGGATGTCCCCCCTCAGTTATATCTGCAAGTCCTTTCAACCTTCCACTAGTGTGCTTAAAGGGCGAGTAAGACGAAGCCAAAAGCGTGATTAATATGAAGGGCGCAGCTACCAGAACAGGATAAATATTCGATGTGAAAAACGGAATAGCAAACAAAAGATTTCCAATCATTGCGTGCAGAAATTTGCGAGAAGCCTTTTGTGAGATGCTCATAACTCTAATCATTCTGCTTGATACAAAAATTATGAACAATATGTAAACGTAGCAGAGAAGCATCAACAGAACATTCGCGGAGACTTCTTCCTTAAGCATCCGCTCACCTTACGGCACCGACAACAAAAGCCAACAAAGCAATGATGAACCACAAGAGAACAATTTTTTTAACTTTTCTTGCATTTTCTCGTGAAAAATCCTTCAGAAGCATAAATGAAGATGCCACAAGTCCAAAATCGGTGATAGCTACCAAAGGAATAAACCCTAAAGAGACAAGGTTCAAAAACCAAGGTATTGGACTCAACAAAACCGCTGAAAAATAAAATAACGCTGCTACAACGGCTGCTGTTTTCTCACCATACCGAACAGCCAAAGTTCGAATGTTCTCTGTTCTGTCTCCTTCAACATCAACAATCCCTTTTGTTATCTCTCTACCAGTATTTGAAAGAAAAGCCATAGCGGAAATAATCAAAACATTCAACTCAATTGCATTAACAACGGTGTAGCTACCATAAATGAAGGGCACTGCTACACAAATGCTTACAAGAAAATTGCCAGGCAGCCCGCTGCGCTTTCCAACAGTAGTATAAGTCACAAAGACTATCCAAGCAATTATGGCTATCACAAAAGAAGATAAGTTCGTTAAATATGCAGCCGCGAAACCTATGGCGGTGAGAGCAAACGCGAAAACTAATGCTTCTTTTGGCCCAATTAAGCCACTTGGAATTGGGCGATTTGGCTCATTTATGGCATCAATTTCTCTATCATAATAATCATTTATAGCCATCGACTCAGCAGTCAACGCAAAGCCAGTGATAAAACCATATGTAAGACTCAGCCAACAAACACTAGAAGCATTCGGGCTTACAAGTCCCGCACCAACAATAACAGCAAAACCCATCATTAAGCAATTCACGGGACGCATTAAACGTATGTAACCACCAAGTTTACCCATAACCGTTCAAACCTTGCACAACCATAAGCTCTCATTAAAGTTATAAAATTCGCGTTCAAAATCAAGAGTTTAAAGCGTATAGTGCACACAGTTCAGCATTTGTTGCCTTTGTCCGTGCGCGCGCGAGTTTTGCATCTTATAAAAGGGTTCATGTGAGGTTGAAATGTAAAGATATAGCGTCTAGCTGGTTGTTTTAGCCACCATTTTCTTTGCGTCCTTCATCACCTTTTACAAAAAGGAAAAGGAGAGGGATTTCGGGTCATATCTCCTTTTGGTGGTAAGTTCAAATTAATCCCGAACATCATCATTGAATATTGGTCTATTGTTCTATTCTTAGTACGGTCTGTTCTAAAATGTAGCATTAAATAACTATTCACCCTAGTAAAATCCTAGAAACGCGTATATGTTGATGGTTATGAAAAAGAGAATTTTGTTTCTCGTCTTGTTTCTTGGAGTAGTCATTGTTGTGACTCAATTACCGTATCTAAACAAATTTAAAGTTAAAGGGCAATTCAACTTGAAGACGTTTTCATCCTTTGAAGAACTGAAAAGTTATTTGAGCGCAAGCAAGGAAATTGCTCCACATTACAATGACCCGTATTCGCTGTTGAGGAGGCAATATGGCCTAACAACAGAAAGCAGCCCTACTAAAACATTTGCTCTTGAAGACTACTCAAGAACAAACGTTCAAGTTGAAGGTGTAGACGAAGCAGATCTTGTAAAAACTGACGGAGAATTTATCTATGTTGGTGCTGCTAAGAACATCACCATTCTGAAGGCATATCCTGCTGAAGAAGCAGAAATCCTCTCCCAGATAACGCTGAACGGAACTCTAAATGGCTTTTTCATAAGTGGAGATAACCTGGCAATATTGGAAGGAGATTTTGGGGCTTCCTATGAAACACTCTTGGCCACAACCTCTATCAAAGTTTACAATGTCACAGACAAGATGACCCCCGTTCTAGAAAGAAACGTTTCCATAGACGGCTACTATTTCAATTCTAGAATGATAGATGACTACGTTTACACCTTGATAAATAGTCCAGCGTATAGCAGTGACAACGAGGTGATTCTTCCAAGAATTTATATCGACGATGAAGTTGAAGAAATACCTGCCTCTGCAGTCTACTACTCTAACGTCTCTGATCAGCACTACGTTTACACGTCTGTGCTTGCCCTAAACGTACACGATTACAATCAGGAACCAACACACGCAGCATTCTTGCTTGGGGCAACACGCAGTCTTTACGTTTCACTCGACAATTTTTACATAACCTTCCCTGACACCACGCCATTCTACACACTTCCATGGCAAAGATCATTCATCTACAAGACGGAGCAGACATTTATTCATAAGATTCACATAGAAAACGGCGAAATAGATTACATAGCAAGCGGGAAAGTGCCCGGTTACGTGCTTAACCAATTCTCCATGGACGAATACAACAGTCACTTCAGAATAGCAACCACGATAGGACACGTCGCAAGAACCTCGGAACAAGCAACATCCCAAAACAACGTATACGTTCTAGACATCAACCTCAACATTGCAGGAAAATTGGAAAACCTCGCTCCAGGAGAAAGGATCTATTCAGCCCGATTCATGGGAGACAGATGCTATCTTGTCACTTTCAGAAAAGTTGATCCCCTGTTCGTGTTAGACCTAAGAAATCCAAGCAACCCAAAGATTCTCGGTCAATTGAAGATAACAGGTTACTCAGACTACTTGCATCCCTATGATGAAAACCACATAATAGGTGTAGGCAAAGAGACTGTGGCTGCAGAAGAAGGCAACTTCGCATGGTTCCAAGGAGTGAAAATCTCGCTTTTTGATGTCAGCAATGTTAATGAACCAAAGGAGGTAGCAAAATACGAAATCGGCGACAGAGGAACAGACTCCTTAGTCTTACGCGACCACAAGGCATTCCTATTTGATAAGTCAAAAAGTCTCCTAGTCCTACCTGTCTCGGTCGCAGAAATCGATGAGAGCAAATATCCTGACGGAATTCCTCCCAACACCTACGGAGACTACGTGTGGCAAGGCGCTTATGTGTTCAATATGTCAATAGAAGGAGGACTCGTCCTTAAAGGTGGAATCACCCACTCAGAAAATGACACTGACCTAACGAAAAGCGGCTACTTCTTTTCTTCTCCCTATTCAGTGAGGAGAACTCTCTACATAGACAATATGCTCTACACGATTTCAGACAGAAAAATAAAGATGAACACTCTAGAAAATCTGAGCAAAGTCAACGAGATAACGCTTCCCTAAAAAAATATGCGTATTATACAATCAAAGCATCAAAACTGTTGGTGTAATTAGATTTGGGCACGTGATCATAAGGAGAACCCGGCAAAGCAGACAAGGCTAATATGAACTTGAAATGTGCCGTCGCAAATCAATGGGTGGCTCTTTGAAGGAATCTAGTCTAGAAATGATGGCTAAGATACTTTACACTCGAAACTTCTTTGCGCAAATGAGGGATCTATCTTTTACGAAGAAAACGGAGCTGAAAGATTGTAACTGCAAAGCGGCATGGTTGGGTACTAGCGTGTTTTAGCAAGCGCCATATTTTTTTCTTCGTCTAATTCTCTGACTCGTGTTTTAATAAACTCCGCCACTTTCTCTTCACTGTACTTCTTTGCCTGCTCCTGCCGTTTTAGATGCTCCCTGATTGTGTAAAGAACTTCGTTCATGTTCAGAGGTTTTAGCATGTAGGCATCTGCATCCTTGTTTACAGCTTCTATTGCATTCTGCAGAGAAGGGTAGCCAGTCATGATGATTTTGATCATTCTTGGCGTCGTCTCTTTCAGAGTGGTCAACAGTTTGGTGCCTTCCATATCTGGGAGCCGAATGTCTATCAATAACAGATTGTAAAATCTAGTTTTGGATCTTTCGATTGCCTCTTTTCCGTTTTTCGCAGTATCAACAACATATCCCTTTTCTTCGAGTATGGTCACTAGGGTTTTCCTTATGCTTTCGTCGTCGTCAACAACAAGGATTCTGGCATGTTCTGCCATTTTTCTTCACCTCCTCCTATTTTCGGTTTTATTGGAAGCGTTACCATGAAGGTTGTGCCTTTCCCAATCTTGCTTTCAACAAGAATTTTTCCGTTGTGCGCTTCGACAATACGCTTGCAAATAGGCAAGCCTAATCCCATGCCTTTCGCTTTTGTCGTGAAAAATGGAACCCAAATCTTTTCTGAAATGTCCTTCGGCATGCCTGTTCCCGTGTCACTGAAGACGATTGCTATACTATCGCCTGATGTCTTGCTGGTAATTGTGAGTATGCCGCCTTCAGGCATCGAATCAATTGCATTTCTGATGATGTTGGCAAAAACTCTTTTCATTTTTTCTACGTCAACTTTGATTTTTGGTTCATCCTCAGTTAAGTCCAATATTCGAATGTTTTCCGGAATCTTGACTAAAGTCAACACGTCTTCTGTAGCTGATTTCGGGGTAGTTTCTAACAGCTCCAATCGTATCTCCCCTGAATAAGCTAGAAGATCGTTGACGATTTTATTGGAGTATTCTACACCTTTTTCAATGAGCTCCAACATCTCTATCGTTTTCTGATCAGTTTTTGGACTGAACTTTGTTTTTACATAGTATGTAGCCCCACCGATGCTCGTCAATGGATTCCGTAGATCATGTCCTACCATAGCGGCTACTTCTCCAATGGCAGCAAGCCTTTCAGATTTGATTAGCCTTTCTTGGGCTTCCATCAGTTCTTTCGTTCGCTGTTTCACTTTTAGTTCGAGTTGATCTGCATATTCCTTGACTTTGTTTTTCGCATTGTCTAGCTGCTGAATAAGCTGAGCATTCTCGATGGCTACAGCCGCTTGATACAAGAACAGTCTCAACGGCATAAGCGAATCCATCGTGGGCCGTCGACCATTCGAAGGATCATCCATACTTATGACCCCTACAATTCGTCCTTCAAGCAGGCGAAGGGGTGCATAGAGCATATCTTGAGGATGCCAGTCAACCATTTCATCCAGCGCCAGTTTACTTGGAATCCCTGAATAGGTAGTCGCTTTCTCAATTGGAACACTAGCCGGAACACCGTGAACGTTTTCCCGAACCCAAGAGTCACTCCAAGGCAAATAATAGAACTCACCGATTCTGAATTGATTATACCTTGGACCGAAACGTTCACGCCAAACATTCCCAGGTGACTTCCTTTCTAGAAGGAGCTTAATCTCGTTCTTTGTCAAACCTTCCGTTACAAGATCAGTAATCTCCAAGTTTTCATCTCTCACTGAAATAACAACTCTTCGCCAACCGAGCTCTTTAATTGCCTCGGCGACTGTCTGCAACCGCTGACGCAAATCAGTAGAACTCATCATTCTAGTCGAGGCATTCATCAGTGAAGTTAATTGGCTGGAGCGCTTCTCAATTTCTCGTCTCTTTTCTAGGTTGCTGATGACTGTTGCAGCATGCGAAGCTAAGATTTGAAGCAGTGTCATGTCCTTTGGGTTAAAAGCTTCCAATTTTCTGCTTTCTACATTTAAGACCCCAAGAATTTTGTCTTCTGTCACAACTGGAACCGCAAGTTCTGAGCGAATACCCGGAACACCTTCGACATAATCTTTATTTTTCTCTGTATCAAAAACGAGAATTGGTTTATGCGTATTTGCTGCCCTTACGGTAACGCCTTTCTTTGTTCCATCTAACGGTAATTCTAGATGCAATGATGAAGGGTATCCTCGTTGTCGTGCAACTCGAAGGTTACTTTCATCGATTATCATGAACGTTGCATGTTCAAAACCTAACGTTCTTTCCATGGCATCTAAAGTCAATTCGTAAACTTGTTGAAGATTGTTTATCGTGCTCAGCTTTCGGGCAAACGAGTTCAAAGCCGCAATATTTCTTGATTCTGTGATGTCTCGCACAATTCCGAGACAACCAATGACTTTGTCATCTCCGATCAGCGGTAACGAAATAACCTCAACGGGAATCTTTTTGTTGGTAGATGTTTTGAGTTCCAACTCTATTCTAATTGTTTTTCTTCTGGTTACATTCAGAAAGCCTTTAATTGCCTTAGGTAAGCTTTTGGCTGAAACAACCTTTCGGAAGGATTTTCCAACGAAATCTTTCAACTCGTACCCAGTTAGTTCTTCTGATTTACGGTTGGCAGCAACAAAACGTCCATGCTTGTCTAGAATGTAAATGGTGTCGCTGGCGTTTTTGAACAAGAATTCAAAAGCTTCAGCAAAGGAGATATTCTCAGAGAAAGATTCGGTCAACATTTTGTCATCATTTGATCGCATTGAACTATTTCCCTCGCTGTCTTACTAGCTCGTTTTTTCTCCAGAAAACCTCTTTTAGCTGCTTTCACATATTCAGCAAATGTTAAATCTGATGATTCCCGCCAAACGAAAACACCCTCTATCTTTTCGTGAAGACGTTTCATGAAAAGAATTTCTAGAAAATTGGCTCCCAACCCAAAGAACTTCTCAATTGCATCCTCGAAAACCTCGATTTTACATGGAATTTCCTGTTTTTTGACATTGAAGTTTTTCTCTAGATGGAAATAAATCGCCTGCATAGAGGATTGCCCCAACGAAGACAAACCCTCGTCTACTGCTTCAAGCAGAAGTTTTTCGAAGTCGTGTTTAAGCATTGGTGATTCCTCCTGGCAAACAGGCGTCATAGTCTTGGAAATACTTCTAGGATGAGCAAATAAATCGATTATGAATATTTGATTCAGATTATGAATTTCTGGATGACCACTCGAAGATTGTTTCATAAATCATAAATGTGATTATGACATATCTAATACTCAAGAAAGGAGAACAGAATGTGAATAACAAAACAATCTCAGGAATAATTCTGGTATTCATACTGATAAACATTCCAACATTAACATTTAATCTGGTAACCGTTCAGGCTTTTTCTGAGCCTATTATCTTTGTGGATCCTGCTGCATGCATTGTGGACGTAGACGAAACCTTCACGGTTAACATAAACGTTGAGAACGTTGCTGACTTAATCTCATATGAGAGTAAACTGGGATTCAACAAGACCATTCTGGAGCCCATTGCGGTTGAAGAAGGATCTTTCATAAGAGAGCAAACACCTTCGCCTCTGGGAACGTTTTTTCTTTCTATCATCGAAGACGATTTCGTCCATGTAGCCTGCGTAACCTTGGGGAACTATTCTGGAGTGAGCGGCAGTGGATCCCTTTTCAACGTAACCTTCAACGCAACAAAGACTGGAACATCCAATCTTCACCTGTACGATTCCATTCTGCTGGATTCGAGTGTAACACAAATAGTTCATGACCCAGCAGACGGCGAAGTTCTCGTGACTATGCCTGGTGACGTTAACAACGATGGGGTAGTAAATGTGTTAGACTTAACCATAGTTTCATTGTCCTATGGGACTTTTGAGGGTGAACCGGACTATAACCCAGATGCGGACATAAATGAAGATGGTATAGTAGATATGAGAGACCTGGCAAAAGTTGCTAGAAATTTGGTATAAATAGAGTATCAACCTCCTTTTTTTAACTATATCCTCTTGTTCACACGTCTTTGAGAAATCCTTGATTGTGTCAGAGCTAGTCGTATCTATGGAATGAACCATACTCATACACGAGCGGAGTTGTTGAGAGAGAAAGAGCGCCAGAACTTGCGTACGTATCTATGGTGTGGATGAAAGAAAAAGCAGGTGTCTGATGTGTACTGTATCTTCCTTGATATTTTATTCATTTCATTCTTGACCTATAATTCTGCGCGCGCACGGCAAGTAGCCCCAGCCACCATATATTTTCTGAAAGCCAATCCAAGAAAGCTAGGCTAGTCCACCACCATACACATCCTTCTTCATCCTGAAGCAAAACACCTGCTCCCTGTGCGATAGCTCCCAAGACTATGCCAACCGCACCGCCGATTACCGCTCCGTATGACCCACCTACCACTACACCAATAGCGATGCCGACGACACCACACACAGCAACCACACCAATTTGGGCTATTTCCGAAGTATCATGGTCAATTTGGACATGATAGAGATTACCGCCTTCTTTGCTCCATCCACTGTAAGAAGATCTTCCACTCGCTGGCGTATGTACCCGCGACTGAGAACTGCTTACTGCAGACACGTTGTTACAGTGAGAATAGGGTTTTCTGCAGGAATATACTCGCTGTACGCTGACTAATCCGAATCTGCTTCCACGCGCGTCATATTCGACCTCACAGTCTTTTGTCTCGCCATTCTGCTTCTACGTAATCAGGTATGCGAGTGGGCTTTTCTCGAGTTCTGGGTTTCCAAAAGCCGTTATAGAAACTTATGGCCAATAAGCCCA
>JAPUUO010000010.1 GCA_026967815.1 Candidatus Bathyarchaeota archaeon
GAGTGCAGCTTCGATGAAAGATGTTTTGGCTTCTGTGTAGCCTTCACGGTCTGAGCCATACTTGCTGGCTAGTCGTTTCTTCAACTCGTAGTATTCTTGAGCTGTTTTTAGATGTGTTCGAAGGTAATCACGAAACAGCAGATGTCTCTTCCAGAAATCACTTGTCAGCGCGACCATGTGCAGATGGTAATGTTGCTCCTTTGGAGGATTGCCTTTACGGAAAAATCGTCTTTCAGGTGTTTCAACCTCGTGTTCAGGCTGATACTCATAGCGGATTCTTTGCAAAGGTTCAATGCACCTTTCAGCATCCTCAAGCTTGTCAACCGCAACCAGTATGTCAATTATAGGCTTTGCTCCTAGGTTAGGAACAGCGGTACTTCCTATATGCTCAATTTCTGCAATGATGTCTCCTATAACCTTGAGAATATGACGCTTCTCTTCTTCATACAAGATAGGCCAGTGAGGGTCATAGTCTACTATTCTAACTGATCTATTCATTCTGTCACAACTCTACACGCGGGAAATAATTTCCATGGGCACAGCGGGTTACCTCGTTGCTCTTACAAGCAGTGCAGGAGGTGAAACCTCACCCCATTTGCTAACCATGCTTGCAGCCCTGTCATATGCCCTTTTGGCTTCTTCTCTTTTGCTTCTCGGCAAAGATGGAAGATAAGGATCTATGCAGAATAGTGGTGGTGCCGCGCTCAGATTATAATCGAGTTCTTTGACTTCGAGCTTCTTAAACCCTACGTTCTGAAAGATTCCCTCAATCTTGTCTTTTGAGAGATAGTCCAGTTCTCCGTAAGTGTGTTTAACCTTACACCTGAACATTTGGAGGTGAGCTTCTTGAGCCTTGGTGCGTGCGATAGGTAGGCTCTCAACGAGTATTACACTTCCACCTTTCAAGACCACCCGTTTCATCTCCTTTATCGCATTCTCAATGGAGCTATAATCTTTGAAGTTGCGAATCGCGTGAACTGTAGTCGCAGCAGAGAACGAACCAGACCTAAAGGGTAGACGTCCACCGTCAGATTTGACACCTAGGACCTTGTCAACCAAATTCAGTTCACGAATAGAAGTATTAAAGTTCCTCCACCAACCGTGACGCCCGAGTCCATTCATCAAGTCTACGCCTATAACAAACCTGGAGAGTTCTGCAGCTGCAATCGTGAAATAACCTCTACCACAGCCAACATCAAGAACAGTATCGTGTTCATCTAATTGCATCTCTTGAGCTAATGCCATTCGCTCCAAGCCAATGTCTGACGTAACATAAACGTCCCGCCAAGAAATCTTATATTCCTCAAAAAAGCTTTCAAGGATCTTTCCACAATCTTTTAGCAGCGTTTGAAATTCTTCCAGGCGCATTGGCGTACTGAACACGTGTTCTGGGAAACTCACGTGGACTCCCAATTTCTCCGCAAGCAGAGGAATCGACTGCATCCCCAAGACCTGCAAGTTAATTCCCATGTAACCACATCTGAGATCTGCGCAAATTCCAACTCTCAGTTTCTATACGTACCAGAATAATTAATCTAACGCTCTGCAGTCTCTTATTAGTCTTCAAATCTATCCATTAGTAATGCTATTTGCTCCCAACATTATCGATCAGTGCTGTATCATCTGCCGAAAGAACTAGAGAATTTCTGGTCACTTTAGAAATCAGAAATAGAGAATCAGATCAGTTGGAGCCTGCTATTTAGCCTACTCTACACATGGATGAGTTTCAGACTCTGGATGGCACTCTGCGATTTGTTCAGGAGAACACTTGTTTGGGTCTTTTACCTTCTTGGCTGGGTGCTCACAACATGATTTTTTGTCACACATTCAGTAAACCTCTCCTCTATGAGAAAGGCACAAGCAGTCTTATTTAACGTTTCACGAATATAGATCACTTCTTTCCGATACAGAACAAATACGAAGCAGGAGCGGAACCAAACTTCTTTACTCTTTCTCTCAACTTTTTCCCTTCTTCCTCTAAGCGAGCTCTGACTTTCGAATCTGGATATTTTCTCAGCCGATCAAGAGCGTCGTCAATTTCCTTGGTAGCTTGTTTGATGATTTGTTTGCTTTTTGGGTCTTCGCATTCAAACTTGTCTTCACAGAATAAGCACTTGACGTAGTGTGTGGATTCGAAGATTTCAACCTCTTTAAGCTTCAACTTGTTAACAATATCTTCAATTTTCTGTTTGGTGAGCGTTTTGTTATGAACTACACTGAACAAAGAATCGATTTCTGCGTCCCAATGATGCTGAAGCATGTCTGTCTTTTGCGCCTTGTTTTGCTCTCCATCACAAAACATTTCCTGCACAATAAAGTGACCACGAGGTCTTAACACGTGTTTCATTTCGCTCAGTACTTTATCTATTTTGTCAAGATGATGCAATGAGAAAGATATACAGACCGTATCAAAGATGTCGTTTCCAAATTCCAAGGCTTCAGCATTCATGTGAATTATTTCTACAGGGTGACCTTTGAACCGTTTCTTCGCGAATTCGGCTTCCTTTTTGGAATTGTCGATTCCTACGAAAGAATCATAATCCCTTAGAGTTTTCATCAGCGTATCAATGAATCCGCCCTCGCCAGTGGCAACATCTAGCACTCTGCCGCCAGAAATTGATTTCAATCTTTTTTCTATCTTCACTGCACCAGAGGATGCCAAGCCTTTAGGTAAGTCTTCCATCTAATCTCACGCGCCCGTCTAATCCAACTTAATGACAAGTAATAGGACGCCGATGAAGATGAGAATTGCAGCTGTTGTCGTTTGCAGCGTTATCTTCTCGTCTAGAAAAAGAACTGACAGAACTATTACAAACAATACACTTGCTCTGTCAATTGGAGCCACTTTTGAAGCGTCAGCCAATCTTAATGCTGCGAAATAGAATAACCACGATAAAGCACCGGCAATACCCGACAGAATTATGAAGCCCATGTCTTTGCTAGTAAACTGAGTCAGTTGATATCCTTTGCCAGTTGAAATGACAACAATCACAATGAATAGCATCATAATAGTTGCTCTTGCCGCAGTTGCTACATTCGAATCAACACCTCGCAACCCAATTTTTGCGAATATCGAAACAAGAGCTGCAAAGAAAGCTGAAAGAAGAGCTAAGACAAACCATTGCATTCTCAAATCACCTATTCATCGAAAAGCATATCCAAGCTATTATTTCTAACTGACGATGCAGCTCGCGATAATTGAAGTTCCTGTATTTATAACATCTGCATTGTTGGCCAGAAATGAACGGGCTTTTCTTTGTCAGTTTTCCCTTATCACACAAGCTTATTCTGAATACTTGTAAGATGTGGCACGCGTGCGCGAGCCGTCAAAGCTGCCGCTTCGTGCACACGCATAATTGATAATTCACGTCATCTTTTGGCGGGTCTGGCTGACACAGTCAACGTAGTCATCGATTATGCAAGTGTTAAGCTTCAGTCTGCTATTTTCTGCTTGTTTGAGTTAGTTCAGTCTGTATGATGGGCAATTTTTTGTCTTTTTTCCATATTCCTTGAATTATTGGAACAACGTATTTCACTATCGCATCTATTCTTTCATCGTCAACGCGGCAGTCTTTGAAGATTTTGTTCATCCTAGCCGGATCAATGGGGACCACAAGGAAATAACCGTATTTTGCCATATGGAATGCCCAACTAATCCTCGACTTAAAGCTAGTTATATGATTTGTGAACTTTCAATCCATGCATGCTCGCGTTCAGGAAGTTTCGAGTATGCTCAGCCCAATGACCTGTAAACTGCCAACCTTCAAATGCTTTCCCCTACTTCTCCGTCTAAATCTGAGTTGAACAACGATAGCTTCAGTTTTTGGATCAGTCTTCCTAAGTCAGACATTGACGCCTAGAAAGAATCTCATCTATCAAAACATGTGCAAAAACGTGCTTTCGGCTGAGACGTTGAGACCAATTCTGTCGCCACAGCCCTTTAGGCAACCCGTGTTTGCTCGCGCTTTATCTGATGATTTCCCCATATTCCTCGTATGGCATTATTGAGAGGTATTTCATTAGCTCTGTGAATCCTTCAAGGATTACGTGCTCCCTATGGAACTCTTCATGAGCTTTCTTGCTTGTCCAATAGGTTAACATTACATATTTGGTTGGCTTTACATCAATGTCTTCGTATGCTCCTTGAAGTCCACTCCCTCCGTAGGAAATCGTAGACATTCTAAATATCTTAGAGCCAAGGAAACCTTTCATTCCAACGGTTACTCGGCACAACTTCTTAGTTTGCTTTTCAAACTCTCTTTCCAAGCCAGGCTTAACTGACAAATAGTTTATGGCACACAAAATTGGCTTTCCCTCTTTCTCGTATTTAGTAAAATCTTCTTGTGGAATGAAAGCAGCATTAATACCTCTACTGTTCAAATATTCAACAGCTATCCTCGCCCTTCTACCAGTATCGCAGTAGACAAGAACATCCTTGCCCCTCAAGAAGTCCATGTAGTACTCCAGATCGAATAGAGGAATGTTTAATGATCCTTTTACATGACTTTTGAAGTACTCCTCTCTACTTCTTACGTCCACTATTAGGCTCAACCAAATCACCTTTTGAAGGTCCTTGAAAAGAGTCTTAGCGCGTGCTATTTCAGGCTACTTTAAAGAATTTTGTCTTTGGCGCTCCACAGATTGGACACTTCTCTGGTGCTGTGCCCTCAACCGTGTTGCCGCATACACTGCAGATATAGTAATCGATTTTTGCTAATTCCCTGTCATTTCTCAGTGCTTCAACTGCTTTTGAGAACAGATTAGCGTGTACCTGTTCAACCTTGTTTGCTACGTCAAAGCTCCAAGCCGCTTGGTGGTTTCCTTCTTGTTTTGCGAGGCGCAAGTACTTTGGATACATCTTCTTGAACTCAAAAGTCTCTCCAGAAACTGCAGCGTCCAAGTTGTCAGTTGTTGACTTAATCTCTCCTATTATTCCCAGATGATTGAGAGCATGTATGGTCTCTGCTTCTGCCGCTGCTCTAAAGAGCTTTGCAGCTTGTACCAAACCGTCTTTCTCCGCCTTCTGAGCAAAGGCTAAATAGCGCCTATTTGCTTGTGATTCCCCTGCAAAGGCATCTTTCAAATTCTCATTTGTCCTACCCATCTTTAATTCACCATTAAACCTCAATATTCAACCGTTCAGGATATAAGGATACGTAGAGACGCTTAGTGGAGTGAATGGTTTTGAAAATCTCTCTTTTCCCGATGTCTAAGTGCAAGAGGTGTATTCTTTTAACATGGTTGCATTCGATTTAGAAGTTGGTCATCAGTGTGCGCTCAAGTGCGCAACCGCAAGACAGCAATGCACATCTTTTCACTTGTGGAGTGACATGAATCTCTTGATGGACCTGTCATAGGTTTTTTCGACTTCTGGAGGAAAGTAGCAAGCGGGGAGTTCATTATGAGCCCTGTGGCTTCTTATACAGATGCAGCATCTACCTCTTAGATCACAGTGATATGTGCATGGACAGTCTGACAAGTTGGTTTGAGAATTGGGACAATCACTCACTCTACTCACCTATCTTCAATACCTCGAACCTAAGAAATAGTTCTTACCCCAAGTGCCTGAACAATCCCATGTTCCGGTCAGCATGACCGACGTCTTATTCATATCTTTTCAGGTAAATTGGTTCTTCCTCAAGAAGACCTAAAAGCTCGCGATACGCTGCTATGGCTTTTTCCCGCTTTTTCCCTTTTATCTTTAGTATTTCTCCTTCCAGTTTTTCTAGCTCGGTTAGAATCTTCATCTTGAGATCTTCTCCCCCAGGACGTGCTGCGTGAATCGTCGCTTCTTTGTTCAGCTCAAGCATGTTATTTCCCACACATGAGGAATTGTGAATATCTATTATATCGCAATATGTAATAAACCTTCTTGCTTCTCTGTTTTACAGATATGCAACTGGACACGCGTATCTTTAGTAAAAAATGCAAGTCGATTGATCACAGTGCATATACGCTTGGGTTCAAGAGTACTAATCAAAACAAACGAGAAATTCCCAACTCCCGTTGTTTTAGAAACTGCAAATTAGAGGGTTGACGTAATGCGTCGTTATTTCACGACTACTCTGATCATGCTGTATAGTATTACGAGGAATCCAACCGCTACTACTTCAATTGCCAAAACTGTCTGGCCACGAATCAAAAGTTCGCTGTAGAGATAAATCAGGTAGGCAAGCAAGATCAAAGCGATCCCTGAAAACGCATTCCTCAAAGCTTTTCTCTTGGACATCACAATCTGAAGTCTGAAACCTGCCTTGAACAAATCTGACAATCCCACGAGACCAAAGAATATCATGGCGCCTGTAATCAGTCCTTCAGGTGGTCTAACATATCCCTTTTGATTTGCCATCTGTTCAACCCATGAACTGAAATCAGAGAAGATGTTTGGACTAGCCATAAAGACAATGCCCACTATGATCAGGAAGATCCCAAAGGATACTAAGCCTAAATAATCCTCAACTCTTATGCCTTCACCAAAACACGCCTCTCTTTCTCTGCTAGGCTTATATTCTTGTGTGATAGATCCTTTCGCGTCCGATTTTGAGAGTGACATCTTCATCTCCGTGCGACAGTCACCAATCCACCAATTATCACCATTATCCCTATTAGAATGAGGATTCCTGGCCAAAAAATGTCGAAAAACCACAGGATTCCAAGGCCAACAATGAAAACTCCGAAGGACATTGCTCCCCATAAGCCTCCGCCTGATCCAGGAGGGCCAAAACACGCCTCTCTCTCTTTTGCATACATTTTCCTAGGCCTAACTCTTTTTTCAGCACCCACAGGAGTCCCACAGGAATTGCAAAACTTTGCATCTTCTTTCAATTCGGCTCCACATTTCTTGCAAAAAGGCAACGATATGCCCCCCGCATTAGTAATTCTTGCTTAACCCCTACTTCTCCTCCAACTTTTAAATGTTCTGCGGCGTCTCCAAGTTCTCTCTCTTCTGTTATATTCCTCGTCGCTTCATCTGTGCAATTATATGTTGTTGGAATACTTATTGTGAATTCATTAACACTATAAACTTGGAATCCGCTATTATCTCTGGGGTATACAGTAGCAGAAGAAAAAAGGTTAAAATGCACATGCGTAGGAGGAGCCTTTATGCCTATAGATAAAGAAAAATTTGAAGGTGGGAAACTTCACAGTAGTGTGGAGAACCAGATAGTTTCCTTTCTGAGTGAACGTAAAGAAAAAGCTTTCACGTCCCATGAAATAATGGGAGGGGTGCATTTCCGCACCGACTTTAACACTCTTGAAATTGCTAAAATGTCAACCTTCGCCATATCAGATTTCACCGCGCTTCTTTATGATTTGGTGAGGAGAGGAAAAGTAAAAATGAAGGTTGTCAGAAGCCGGATGTATTTCATGACACGCAGGGATGGCGCTAAGTGCCCCAAATGCGGAATAGACATTGCAGAACCGAAAAAGACCTGGAAGATGGCTGGGCGTCCAGACAAAAAAGGCAAGAGACTACAACTCCACATAGGACTTTTCGAGTGCTCTAAACATGGAACATTCAGAACCGTTTTACACAAACAAAAGATCTAAAAGGCAGAGGACCCATTGACGGCGAGTCTTAGAAGGAGTCTGCGCTAGTCGCGTAGAATTCTTCGCCGTAAGTTTCTTCGAGCGTCGCATCTGTTAGTTGTTTGGACATTAACAGATCATACCCTTCTGTTATAATCATGTATCCACGTGATTGATAGGTGTTCAGCGTGTTTTTGCCGAGAACTTTCTCGTCGACAACTGTTTTTGCAGTCTTTTCTTCTATTTGAGCAATTAACTTGTTGACTTCTTCTCTCGTCAGGGCAACGAGCTCTCGAACATACATATTTCCTTCGCTCTCTCTCAGGAGAGCGTAGCCTTTGTCCGATTCTATGGATTTCGCTGGTTGGATTTTTTTGCGTGCTGCCAGCATTTTTCCATATTGCTTGTCTCTGATGACGAAACCTGTGTAATTCCTTGTAACCCGGTTGTACAGTTCAAGTAGCCTATCCCAATCTGCCTTGCATTTCTTTCTGGTCTCTTTGGCTGTTTTTCTGGGGTCTTTGATAACCTTGTAAGCGCTAGAATAGACTATTGCATCTTTGTATCCGAGTTTTCGATAGAACGTGTAAGCTATGAGAATCTTGCTTGTGTATAGAAACGAAAATTTGTAGCCCTGTTCCCTGAAATAGTCGTGGCTTCTTTGCATCAAAGCTTTGAAGATGCCCTGTCTTGCGTGGACTGGGTGTGTGACTACTCCCCATATTCCCCCGACAATCTCTTCTGATTCTTGCAGTGTGCGTGTCTGTATATCCATGACACCTACGAAGCCAGCCACTTGATTGTCTATTATGGCAACGTAGCCAACAGGGCTGTTTCTCAGTCTTGGGTCAGCTCTGATTGTCTTGTCAAACACCATCGGGTTGAACGGCCACCAAAAAGCATGTTGAAACAGTGGAAGAAGCTCCTCTTTTGATTGAAGTTCTCTATAAGTTGTGATCTTCATCTTGATGATCCCCTTAAGCACCTAAAGAGTACTGCCAGATTTGCCTTCTCATATATTCTCTTCAATACTTCTAATCTGTTTCGGGTGCAGTGTTTCGCCGACACATGTCTCAGTTGTTATTCCATGAAACGACTCTACAGATTTGTCTGGAACAGTTCTACGGTTCTGTTGAGTGTTACTTATGAAACACTTGAGACGTCATTGTACTGGTGCATTTACGTTTTAAAGGTGACTCATAACATACTATATTCTATGGTTAAAACTCTGAAACCTGAAGAAGATGCTTACGGTCAAGAGATATGGGCCTACTATCAGGGCAGAGACATCTCTGAAGTAGTAGAAAGAGACGACGGCTACGTTGACCCTTCTGTAAGCGGTCCAAAAATCTATTTCTCCGAATATGAAGAGTGGGCTCCTTATCAAAGACTAGCTATGGATTCTGTGAAGGGAAGAGTCTTAGACGTTGGTTGTGGAGCTGGTAGACACTCGTTATTCTTGCAGGAAAAAGGTTTTGACGTGCATGGAATTGATAACTCTCCCCTCGCTGTAAAGGTCTCAAAACTGAGAGGTCTGAAGATAGCAAAAGTCATCTCAATTGAAGACATAAACTTCAAGCCAAACTCATTTGACGCAATTATCATGATGGGAAACAATTTCGGTCTCTTCGGCAGTTACGAAAAGGCACGAAAGCTGCTTAGGAAATTCCATGAAATGACCTCTAAAAAGGGTCTAATTATTGCTGAAACTGTTGATCCATACAAGACTGATAATCCAGATCACTTGGAATACCATCAGCATAACAAAGAAAGGGGCAGAATGGGCGGACAAGTGAGAATTCGAATAAGATTCCGGAAATATGTTGGCAGGTGGTTTGATTACCTGATGGTGTCCAAAGGGGAGATGAAAAAGATACTCAAAGGAACAGGATGGAAGGTTAGAGATTTCATAGACTCTGAGAATGCCCAATACATCGCTATTATTGAAAAGACGTCTTAGTTGCGCACGTATACAATGTGTTTGAAAACAGCTGGAGTGAGTAACCATTGCGTTTCAAAATCAAAAATGAACTGGAAGATGCCGACTACGATAAACTCGCGAATTTTCTGAAGGACCGCCAAAGCGTTTCGATTGAGCTTTTTCCCGGGACAGCTTGGGATTTTGTATCTGTCAGTCCCGTTACGGTTGCTGTTGAAGGTTTCGGCTATAAGATAAACGCCGAAACATCGCTTGAGCAGCCTATAGGTTTTGAGGTTCACGCTGATCTAAAACTTGATGACGCGCACGCGCACATCGCAGTGAATCGAAGAAACCTGAAACTATCTAAGATAGTTACGGAACAGGTCGATCTTGAAAATGATCTGAACATGATTTTGAAGATTGTGGAGCGTATTGTGAATCATATCTGCATTAGGTTTGATAGGTTGGTTGAACAGGCTTTCACGCTCAACTCTGGATGGTTAGATGGACAATTGAACATGATGCTTGAAAGAGAGGAATTGGAGAAGAGAGGTGAAATCCCGAGACCTTTCGGCGCAATACATGCAAAGAGTTCAAGAGATGCTAAGGAACGCGCTGATGGTTTGATTCCGTTGTATAAAGAACGCGATAAAACATACCTGTACGATGCTAAGAGAGTCTATTTTTTGCTGCCACATGATTTTGTCACCAATTTACTTCGTTGCGACGACACTACTATGGTGAGGGAAGAAGAATTTGACAAGAGAAGTAAGGGAGTTCTCAGGGATTTAGTGTATAGGAAACGTCTGAGGAAACATGAAACGATGGATGGGATTGTGTGCTACTATAATCTTGATGGAAAGACTCGACGATATCTAACAAAACATCTTGAACGTAGGACCTCTCGACTCTAGGTATACGAAGAACTCTTTAATTTTCCTTATCATCCAATTCATCTTCAATCTCAACGAAATCTTCGTCTTCTTCAAACGTGCCAATGTTCTCACAGTTCAAACAAATCTTAGCTTTCTTCCAACTCAGCATTCTTCATTTCAACTTCGTTTTGGCGTATTTAACCGAAATGGCAGAAGATTACGCCGCAAATGGGAAATTGAGACCGATATTTATATCTACTTCGAAACGCCAACAGTTTAGAAGATGAATGTCCCTGAAAATAGGGAGACCTAGGGGATTACTGTTTACCATCGGTTGACACGAGTCGTGCATCTCTTCAAAAGGAACGCAGATATATATGAAGCCAGTGGGCTTAGAAATCCGGCGCAGATTTCCTCGGCTGACAATGAGTTTAGTGATGGCTATAATTTTCTGGATAGTCAGTATTATCGTTCCGCCAACAATAGGTGATCTAGTCATTCCAGGTCTCGATCTAAGAGCAGATTTTCTGTTATGGATAACTACAATAGTTATCGCTGCGCTTTTTCTAATTCGAGCTTTGTCTGACGCCATGGTACTTGGCGACGTCGTAACAGACATCTTCGTAAAGCGTTTGGGCATAAAGCAGAAGGTGTCTCCAAAAAGAGCTTTTAGAGATTTCATGTACATCATTGTCGTTATTTTGGTGGCAGCCGCCGTTTCTCCTATTCTAGGTGAAATAGGGAATCTTGGGAGTACATTAAAAAATATCACGACTTATGTTGCCCTTGGAATAATTCTTGTACTGATTTATGACATTGGGCGTATTATCTATCGGATAATTGAGCAGAGAGCGCAGTCAATAGCTGACAGTCTCGCTAGAATGGCAGAAAAAACCGGGGAAAAATAGAAAGATGGATGCACCCACAGTAATTTTCCTCCTTATTTACCTGCTGACCATTCTTATAGCAACTTCCAAAATAGTGCCAATGTCGGTTACCGCTTTGGTTGGAGCTCTATTGATAGCATGGTTTGGTCTTCAATACAGCGTATTCACATATGAACAAGCAAGTGCTTTCATAGATGTGCGACTTATTGGTTTACTAATTGGCACAATGATCGTCGTGGAGGTGGCTGAAAGAAGCGGCTTGTTCCGCTTTGGTGCTTTATATGCCATTAAAGTTTCTCGGGGCAGCCCGACAGGGCTTTTTGTATTTCTTGGCATAATCTCGGCAGCAGTTTCCATGTTTCTAAGTGACTCGACAGCGGTGCTGCTGATGGCCGCGGCTATTGTAACAATCGCCAAGCTTCTCAAGTACGATCCTCTGCCTTACTTCCTGTCATCTGTCATTATGATTAATCTTGGGGGTACAAGTACGCTTATCGGTTCAACTAGCAACATGATAATCGCAGTGCAAACTGACATAAGCTTTAGTGAATTTATTAGCTACATGACTTTGGGAGAACTTGCTCTCTGGGGGCTGACAATCTTCGCTTTATACCTGCTCTTCAAGCCGAGACTAGGAGAGAAAAAAACCCTGCCTGAATACGACCCTTGGAAGACTATTGACGATAAGAAACTCTTTTTTCGGTCAATTTTTGTGTTGTCTCTGCTGGTGATCTTGTTCTTGACATTAGAGAATTTCGGCGTCGGGCCTGAGGCTATAGCTCTCGGCTGTGCCGTAGTTGCATTGGTTTTGAGCGGTCTAGACCCGGCAGATATTTTTAGAGGGCTGGACTGGGAAACAGTTTTTTTTATTGCAGCGTTCATGTTCATTATCGGAGGCTTGGAGCGAACGGGGATTTTGGATACAATCTCAACACAGCTTGTTCAACTTGCTGGAAATAGCTCGTTGAGAGCCACTCTTTTGACTTTATGGTTCAGTGGACTTGCAAGTAGTATAGTAAGCAATGCTGCAATTGCGTTAACGTTTGCGCCGATAGTCACAGGATTTTCAGGGTTAAATGACGCTGCTATTAAATCAGCGCTTGTTTTTGGTTCAAATCTTGGGGGGGCTACTACGCCTTTGAGCGGATCTGTCGTCATAATAGCCCTAGGCACTCTGAAACGTGAGGGGATTTCCATGAGCTTTCAAGAGTTCACTAAAGTAGGCTTGCTAACGAGCCTTCTTCAGCTGATTTTCGCAAGTTTTTACCTGATCACAAGATTTGGACTAGGAGGTTGAATAATCTGGCCAAAGTTAAGAAATGGATTGAATCCAGAAAGGCAGAACACGAATCCGAGGAATATGACAAGACCAAGCAAGAATTCGAAATGGCAATAGGAAAACCTTTCATCACCTTGAAAGTGGAAATTCCAGAAGGTTTCGAGAACTTCCACACCGAATTTCTACATTTGGAAAAGGACACACTGTTTCAGGAAGAAGTCAGAGACCTTGTTAAGAAACGGCTTGTCTTTGAGACGCGCTATGGAAAACCTGAATCTTGACTATTCCATGCAGAAGGCTGAATTCGCAGAAATGTGATTCATGCGATGCTAACGGCTGGTTGAAACTGGCGACTTTTAGACGAACTACGGCTTTTTCCAAACATTTCCTATTTCGTAGATGTTTCCTATTAATATTCAATAACTGTGATTTTCTCTACGCTTTCCAACCAGGGGATGACTGACAAGTCAATCATGAGTTCTTGAACTATTTCTTTTTCTATGTCCGAATTCGCCTTGTCAAGACTCTCTTCAATTAAACGAACCACAATTACTGCCTTCTTGGCTTTCACTTTATTTGCCCTCTCTAGTGTCTAATGTTAATAGTCTTCAACGTCAGTTAAGGGATGTTTCCGAAAAGAGAATATTTCTACCTAGGATCAAGTCCTCGCGGTAGGGAGTGATAAAGGTTTAATCACTTCTTTTCTTTTACTATGTTTCTGATTGCTTGTTGCACCTTGTTCACTGGCTCATATGTGTTTACTAGGTATGGAGGCGCAAACTTAAACAGTCTTTCGAAGAAGTTGTTCCTCACCTCAATCTTCTCAGGGGTTTTGACGATTAGGTAGGGGTTGAGATATTGCTCTCTTGGGTGTCGTTCTAAGTACTCCACAGCCTCCTCTACCTCCATCTTCTTCACGATTTCCGAGTTGTTTCTGTTCCTTTCCAGCAGAATCACTTTCTTCACTCGTGTTGTGTCTACGAACTTGTTTGAACCTGCAATCCATCGAGGGTCTAGGATAGCGCGGCTATATTCATGGGCAATGTAGTGATCATTTATCATTCTTTGCAATTTGCCTTCGTTGATCTTCTCCTTTCTCAGTTGATCTATTTCCTCTCGGCTAAGCCTTTTGACGTTTTCCAACTTGCTTTTGTCAAGGAGAGGTCTTATCTCTGGAAAAACTCGGACTATGTTTGTTCTCAGATAGAACTTTCTCTCGCTGATCTCTGCGCTGGCCCTTCCAATGAATCTCACGTAGAGCCAGTCGTCGCTGTGTATTCTGGCGCCTTTCATCTTGAGCAAGGCATAGCTGTGGGTAGATTTTCCTGTGCCCGTTGGAGCTATCAAGACGATTCCTTGCCCGTTTGTCTCCACACAGCTTCCGTGAACGCTGTGGATGTCATGTTGGTCTTCTGCGATGTCACATACGATTCCTAAAGCCCAGCTCTTGCACTGACCGTAATATTCCGTGTTATATATGATGGCTGTTTTGGTCTCAGGATTATAGTATGCGTGCGGTCTACCCTTGTCAAAATCTGGATCTAGGACTGCATAGATTCGACCATGAGATCTTGCGTCTCGTTTTTCGGCGAACCAGTTCTCTATCCAAAACTCGTACAGGTGTGGGGAATTTGTTTCGAGTTGCATGCAGAAGTTATCTATGCTCGCTTTCCAGCCGTGACGAATGTCGCCTAGAGTCTGCTCTGCCTGTGCAACGAGTTCATCCCTTTTCTCCTTCGATATGATATCATATTTCACTCTGCCGATTACTTTTGTCAGTTTGTTGTAGGTACCCATGCAATCCCCCTTTACTGTTAGGTAGCATACCCTAAATCTATTACAGCTATGGCATACTAAACTGGTTTCTATTAACCCGATTTTAATTTGAAGCTTTTCCCAGATTGTTCTATCTGTATCTATTGCTTGCTAAGGATGCTAGACCGTGTAAGTATGACAAAACAAATTCGAGAGCAACCTTGAGAGCAACTAGTGATATATAACTGCCCCACTGATCTAACATGTCTGTGGCACTTGCCAGAAGGAAGGTTCCTTGAATATTCCAACGAACTTAGGATTTACAACAAAGGATATCGCAAACGCTGTTCAAAGAAAAGACATCATTATTATCATAGATGTTTTAAGATGTTGCTCCACAATCATTACGGCCTTGGCGAATGCCGCTGACGGAGTGATTCCAACGAGAACCCTGAGATATGCTCGTGCGCTTCGTCAGAAGCATCCTGAGTTCTTGTTAGCTGGGGAGAGAAAGGGAATTAAACCAAAAGAATTCGATTTGGGAAATTCTCCACTTGAATTCTCTTCTCCAAAAGTTAGAGGAAAAAGCATAATTTTAACTACCACAAGTGGTGCAAAAGCCATAATTTCATCCAAAGATGCGGAGTATGTGTTCATTGGGGCTCTTCTAAACGCAAAAGCTGTAGCCAAAGTATCATTGACCATTGCTGAACAAGAGAAAACTGGAATTTCTCTTATATCCGCTGGAACTAACAGTCAATTCTCGTTAGAAGATTTCACAGGTGCTGGAGCCATCGCACAAGGTTTTCCAGCCGACAAAGTTGAGCACTCAGATGCTGTTTCAGGAGCATTGCTAGCCTTTCAGCGAGCACATGGGTCGCTAACTAGGGTTATTCAATCTGGATCTCACGCGAGACGACTTGAAAGCCTAGGATTTGAGGAGGACGTCAAATTTTGCTGTCGACTGAATGTTTTTCAAATTGTTCCCTTCTTTAAGGGTGGGACGATTGTGCCATTCACAGAAGCTGTCGACACAGAGGGTGCATAAATGAATTTTAAAGGGAAAACTGCCACGGCAATAATAGAACTTCCAAACAGCAACATCTTGTTAGTTAAGAGAGCCACCGTGCCCTTCAAAGGTTACTGGGCTTTGCCAGGAGGAAGAGTTGATGTTGGAGAAACAGTTGAACAAACTGTGGTGCGGGAAGTGAAAGAAGAAACAGGACTCAAAGTTAGAATAGTGAGAAAGATCGGTGACTACCATGAGAGGGGAGTTCAAGATGGAATAGAATATGAGTACTATCCAGCCTGTTTTCTTGTAAAACCTGTAGGTGGAGAGATTAAGAAACAAGAAAAGGAAATTCAAGAAATAAAAATAGCCAACTTAAAGGAAATCCCAAAAAGACTTGCATTCGAACATGCAAGCATGATTCAAGACTATATACACAGTGATAATCCCGCGCAGAGAAATAGTCTAGACTAAACTGCTCGAATAGTATAGTAATGGCAATGCAAGCAGTACAGTGTTCTTTCCTCTTGTTGTGAGGGAATATTTCACTCTTACTGGTGGTCCTTGTTCTATTGTTCTTTCGATGTATCCATGTTGTTTTAGGCTTTTCAGCTTGTCTGATAATGTGCGAGAGTTCACGCCGAGAATTTTCTTTAATCCACTGAAACCAATGGTGCTTTTGAGGAATAGTGTGAAGAGTATTTCGAGATTCCATTTTTGAGATAACAAGTTGAAGCTATTCTCGAGGCTTTTGGTCGTTTCCTTCAAGTCTTTTAGGCTTATCTCTTGCTTTTCTAGTATGCGTCGAAGCGTGTCTTCTATTCCTTTGACGGTGTGTTCCATTCGTGCCTCTACAAGCTTGCGGAGTTCATTGTTTAATGTTAGTTGTGAATCCATTCATCTACACCTAGTGTGGTGGAACTCACTTCATAATTTATATGAGCGACCGCCTTTTAAAGGTTTACATATACAACAAGGTATAAAAAATACATCGAAATAATCTATGGAGGAGAACTCCTTGAAGAAGTTTGATGTGATTGTGGTTGGCGCTGGAACCGCGGGCTGTCTAACAGCAAAAACCGCAGCTGAAGCCGGCTTGGAAGTAGGCTTACTCGACAGAAAGCCTCGGGAGAAAATCGGCGAGAAGATCTGCGGAGACGCAATTGGAAAACATCACTTTGACACTCTTGGGCTGAATTATCCTTCAGGTGATGAACTGCAGTCGAGAATTGAGGGGATCAAGATTTATTCGCCGGACATGGAAACCGTGTTCCAAATTGAAAATGAAATGCTTTATGGGTTCATCGTTAACCGGATCCTCTTTGGACAAAGACTGCTTAAACTTGCAGTGGATGCAGGAGCAACATTACTGGACTCAACTCTGGTTGTAGAGCCAACTATAAAAGGCAACGCTGTTGTAGGAATTTTATCGCGAGACATAAAAACAGAAGCCAAGATACAGCTCCAATGCAAGGTTGTAGTAGATGCAAGTGGATTTCTGGCTATTTTAAGGAGAAAGCTTCCTTCGGAGATTGGAGTCGATACTGAAGTCAGCAATGAAGATGTGGAGGCATGCTACAGAGAGATTCGACAATTAGACGGTCACGTAGCGAGCCCAGATTTCTGCGAAATTTATTTAGATCAAAACACCGCGCCTCAAGGCTACTACTGGATTTTTCCAGAAGGCGAAACGAAAACTAACGTGGGCCTCGGCGTACGCATGACCAAGAATTTCCCAAAACCAAAAGACCAGCTCTGTAACAATGTTTTATGTAAGCCGTTGTTTAAGGACTCAGTACTAATCACCGGAGGCGCGTGGTGTGTTCCAACTCGGCGACCTCTAGACTGCATGGTTGGAAACGGCATAGTCATGGTTGGAGATTCAGCGTGTCAAGTTAACCCGATTCACGGAGGTGGAATGGGTCCTTCCATGATGGGCGGAATGTTTGCTGGAGAAGTCATAGTTGAAGCTTTGGAGAGAGGAGATGTAACGCGTGAAGGTTTATGGCAGTATAATATGAGGTATATGCAATCTTATGGTGCTAAGCAAGCTGGACTTGACATTTTCCGGTTTTTCTTGCTTCAAGGAGTGAGCGACGACGAAATAAACTATGGAATGAAGTATCAGCTAATAACCGAAGAAGACATCTTGAAAACAAGCAGGGGAGAAAACGTGCGCCTCAACATCACCGAAGCTACCCGAAGAGTTTCAAAAGGATTAGGCAAGCTTTCAATGCTTAGACGGTTGAGAAACGCAGCTAGGCTCATGAGAGAAATCAAAGTGCTATACAAAAACTATCCTGATTCGCCAAAAGGCTTCGAAGAATGGAAGAAAAAAACACACGAGTTGATAACTACTGCAGATAGGCTTCTATCTAGGAAGCAATAGTCTCTCAAAAGCTCACGAGAAAGGGATAATAGCACGATAAGCGCCCATAGGGTTTGGGCTTGCAGGTGAATGCAAAAGAAGATTCCAGCTGATATGCTAGTTCAAAAATTAAATGAGAAAATCCTAGGCAAGCTTGACATCAGCAAAACTTTGATTCTTGGAGTGGTGCTAAAGGGACTCCCCGTTGCATATAACATCGCAAGAATAAACCACACAATAGAGAACTTCGTTCCAGTTGTTGCTCAGCGCCCGCTTCAATTCCAGCATCATGTTGACTCGTATCTACCGAGTTTAGAATGGAAGCTTTATCTCCAGGAACAATTGAATCGTTGTGAAAGCATCATTATCATCGATGATGTTGTAAACTCTGGGTTTACAAAACAGAAGTTGGAAAGCATCGCAATCTCATTAACCAAAAGGTATAGAATTTCCCGATGGTTCGCCGCGTTGATTCTTAATCGAAAAAACTTGGCGGGTCCAAGCTTTGTTTATCACAGCGACATCTTTGCCTTGCAAGTAAACGCTGAGGAAGTTGAATGCGATTGGGGAACAATAACTGTTCCTTTATGGGACTTACCTATTGAAAAAGCGCGGCAACGCTGTGAAGAATACTTCCAGAAACATTGGCTAAGCGAGAAGCGGCTTGTCACCATAACTTATTAAGACGCGCACAGAAACGGATTAAACGTGAAACACTCATATCTCTTGGCAGAATGAGCTGGATCATTCTTGGCAGTGAATTCCTCTCCTCCACCCAAAATTGTGCTCCAACGGTTTGGTGCCGTAGAAGATCACGAAGTAGACGAGGTGTCCAACATTATACGTAGTTGCTACACCCGTTTGGCTCCTCATGAAGTTCACCTTGTAGATTTGTACATTTTCGCTCGTTCATCTGCGGTTGAAGCTTTCATGTCTGAAGAATCAAGAAGAGTCGGAGTTGCTTCATCATCTTTTGATGAGCTGTTTTTCAGTATGCATGACGCATGGACAGGAATCTCCCGCATAATCGTTTGCCTCGAAAGAATGAAGAGGCTGTCAACGTTGGCTCAAAAAGGAGGAATACATCATGAAGTCGGGCATTCAGTTCTTCATGGGAGCCTACGCTACTACATCTTCTTAGTTCCACGTGCGCTGCAAGACCTAGCTCAATGTTTCAAACTGTCCCGACAATACGTCATCAACATGTTGTATCTACTATCAATAGCGGTGAAAGACTATGAAGTTTCGCGACTATTACAGGAACATGGCTTTGTTGAGGACCAAATCGCCTTTGCTAAACACCTACTGAAACCTACGGAAAGTGACAAGACAGCATGGGAAATCTCTAGAAAGAATCCACATGCTAAAGCTCTTTGCCTGACGTCCTACATGAAGCTCATAGGCCACGCTACACCATTCCTGACCGTCAAGCATTCAAGAAGAAGAATGAATCGTTACCTAAAAGAAAGCTTGGCATTTCTGCCCCAAGAATACGCTTCAAAAATTCTCGGAGAGACGCCGCAGATTTTTCAACAACTGAAGCTAGACACCTTAAGTAACGTAGATACCTTCACACGTCTAATCATAGAAAGGATAATGCAACCTTTGTACGAAGATGAGGTATGATGCGCGCGCTAGTCTTGCTCAACGTAGGTTAGCCACACACGGTGAATGAACACACCTGAATATGTCACCCGGTCAAAAGCAAATTCAATCGTTACGTCTCTTGATTCTTTGAAACCTATCTGGACGTATTGACCTTTCGAATATGATACTTGAGTTGGCTGATAGGTAACTTCTGTCCATACCGTTATTCGCCTACTCCACCCAGGGTTGTATAAGCTAACATCAACAGCTACCCACTTGTGACTGTTTAAGAGTCCACTGCCGCTCCGTAGTGTAGAAGTGGTGATTTCAACTTCTGCCTGTGGGGCGAAGAAGCCAGTGAGGAAGAGCGACAGAAGTATAGTTGAAGCGCATACGATAACTACTGCAGCAATGTATAACTTCGTCCTTCTCCTTGGAACTAAAGGAGATGTTGACGTTTGTTTTGGAGAAACTACAGCTTCGTTTCTCACAAATAACCCTTCACGACTATTCTATACTGTAACAGGACGTTTGTCCTTAAAATGTTAAGCGCGCGCGCAAACCAGCACAAAAATCTTTCAATTCGGTTTTGTTGAATGCCAAAGGGTTAATTGATTGGCTATTGAATATTTCTGGTATGAAAGATGCAGTGTATCAGGAATGGGTTCCAACCGGGGCCTTTGTTAAAGCTACAATACTGATTGTAGCATCCTCAATTGTCTTTTTGCTACTGACGCTAGCTGTTTTTCTTCGTCCAATAGACACTGAAGCAGTTATTGGATTTGGAGTTTCAATAACAACTTTGGTGTTCATTTTAATTTTGCTTTTAAATTTCAGAGGTATTACGATTCAGGTTAGTTCTGAAAGGCTTACGGTTGATTATGGCTTGCTTAATCACAAATCGATTCGACTGGATGAAATTGTTACCTGCAAAATAGTGAAAGCATCATTTAGGAGATTTGGTGGCGTAGGCGTCCGCTATGGTCTTGATGGTTCATGGGCTTATACCACATCATTCGGTAATGCAGTGGAGATTGTTCCAACAAAAGGAAGAACATTCGTTTTCTCTTCCAGTAATCCAGAAAGAATATGCCAACTCATAAACCAAAAAAAATTAGAAACAACCACTGAACAAGTAACAGATGCGCACGCGCAATGTGGTGAGGCGAAACCTAAATCAACTTCTGTGCGATCTTTTTGCTGAGGTTCAAATTTGAACGAGATAGAATTAATTGTGGAGACGTTGAGGCAGACATTTGATGGAAGGGCGTGGCATGGTCCTTCATTCACGGATGTTCTCAATGGAGTTGACAAGACCCAAGCGATTGAACGACCGATCAAGGCAAGACATACCATTTGGGAAATAGTAAACCATTGTACTTTCTGGATGGAAGCTGTGACAAGGGCATTGCATAGTGAGAGCATGCCGGACATCGAATCCACCGAGGACTGGTCCAAGATGGGGAAGACTGATGAAGACTGGACTAATGCCCAAGAGAAGCTAAAGAAGGCCTATGAGGAACTCGTCAATTCTACAAAGAACTTGAACGAGGCTCAGCTAACACAGAAGATTCACGGCTCTTATGATGGACAGCCGTATGCAACGGCATATCGAAGGATGCTTCATGGAATCTCTGACCATAACACGTATCACGCCGGGCAGATTGCACTCTTGCGAAAGAAGACACCCTAATGCAATCGAGCACCACCAAGATCTTTGATCAATGATTATTCATTATTCAACGCAAGATTCGCAGCCCCTGCATGTATACATCTGGACCAGCAGCTGGTTTGATAATTACTGGATTGATTCTCATGGTTATCGGGTGGAACGAGCAGGTTTGTGGGCTTTTCATGGACTCCATAAAAGAAGCGTTTCGAAGCAAATTCTGATTGCGTTATAGTAATCGTAGAATCACTTATACTTATTAGCCTAAACCTGCAATGCTTGCTTGGTTGCGTCACAAATTTGCACGTTGCAGCTCTGGTCACAGGTGGCAAGGATTCTGCTCTAGCTTTGTATCGGGCATTGAAACAAGGCTATAATGTAAAATATTTGGTAACCATGATGCCTCAGCGCCCAGACAGCTGGATGTTTCACTACCCAAACATTCACGTAGCCGAGTTCTTCGCTGAAGCTGTAGGTATTCCCCTAGTTAAAGGTGAAACTTCAGGGGTCAAGGAAACTGAGTTGAAAGATCTTAAGCGGGTGCTTGCTGGTCTCCAAGTAGACGGAGTTGTAGCAGGCGCCATAACGTCTCAGTACCAAAAGAAGCGGGTCGATCGAATTTGCCAAGAACTAAATTTGAAGTCGTTTGCTCCTCTCTGGCATGAAAAACCCAGAAAATTGCTGGCAGAAATGGTAGATTTAGGTTTTGAGGTTCTAATCGTCGGAGTTTATGCCTACGGCTTCGACGCTACATGGCTGGGAAGAAAAATCGATCAGCAAACAATCAATGACCTCATCAAGCTTAGCAATAAATACCAAATCTCAGTGGTAGGTGAAGGAGGAGAATACGAAACTCTAGTTCTGGACGCTCCGTTCTTTAAGAAAAGAATCCAGTTGGTCCAAACAGAAAAAACGTGGGATAATCACAGCGGGTGTTTGATTGTTAAAAAAGCTAAACTGGCAGAAAAGTGAGTAGCGAAAACTTCGGTTTGTCGAGTTCGGTTTTAAAAAAGTTTATTAGCTGTCATGTTGTCTTTGCTATAAGCCAATTGTGGACAACGATCCGTTGGAATGTAACCTTAAAGGTTGAACCGTAAACGTAAAGGAGGATTTGGAAATGGCTTATAAGTACATGGCTGAGGCTTGGAAAAGACCTGAAGCCTCTTTTGTAAAGGAGATTATGAAGCAAAGGGCAATTCAGTGGCGGCGGCAACCAACTATCATTAGAGTGGAACGACCGACTCGATTGGATCGTGCGCGAAAACTCGGATATAAAGCCAAGCAAGGATTCGTTATTGTTCGGGTTCGTGTTAGGAGAGGTTGGTTAAAGAGATCTCGACCTAAAGCTGGTCGTAGGCCCAAGCGTATGGGTGTGACTAAGATTAAGCTTGCGAAAAGTTTGAGACTTGTAGCAGAGGAGCGTGCCGGTAGAAAGTTTCCGAATTTGGAGGTCTTAAACTCATTTTGGGTTTGGGAAGACGGGCGCTACAAGTGGTATGAAATTATTATGGTGGATCCGCATCATCCTGTTATTCAATCAGATGAGAACATTAACTGGATTTGCGACACTGTTCATCGGGGACGGGTTTTTCGTGGTCTTACAAGTGCAGGCAAGAAAATGCGCGGTCTTCGCCATAAAGGGCGCGGTGCAGAGAAGGTTCGACCGAGTCGTGGAGCTGTTAGGAAACGAAAAGAAAAACAGTGACGCAATGTTTAGGGCACGTAGACCAGAGTTGATATGACGCAACCATAGTTGTCCATGGGCACTCTTAAAACTTCCATCCTGTAGCTTATTCTGTCTATCTGAACATCCCTTATTTTTGCCATTTCTTTGATTTTCCATCGAAGCGTCTCTTTCAAAGCTCTTGCATCCATATAGCCGTGGGCTTCTGCGACGAGTCCAAATTTTCTTTCTGATTCCCATGCCCATGCAATTCCAGCGCCAATCGTTGTTCCTTCGCTTCCATCCATTCGGGCTATTACTGCGTGTGTGATTGAGCCAGCTGGTATTTTTCTCCATTTTCTGTTTCTGCATTTAGGTGGGAGTATAGAGCTTACTGGGACGAGGTTGCATTGACCTATTCCTGCCTTTTTTAAGGCTAGATCGAAAGCGTTTAGTTCTGAAATTGGGCTTATGGCTTTGCCGCTTGTTATAAAAAACTCTTTTGGAATCATCTCTAGGGTTTATATTCTCCACTTTTGTTGCATGCAATAGAAGCTGTTTTGTTTAATAGCTTTACGGTTTCAATGGAAAGGCTCAGCAATTTTTTGGGAAAATCAAGAACACGAGCGTCGAATACATACGCTAGTCTAGCTTTTTGCCGCACTTGTAGCAGAACCGAGCATCCGCAGAGTTCTCGTTTCCGCATTGTGAACAGGTCACATTTTCTCGACTGATTGCTTCTCTAAATTCTGCTCTCGCTGTTTCGAAGCCTTTCTTGATTTCTCTAGCAGCCACTGAAAATGCTTTCTCCATTTCTTCGCCCATTTTGGCGAACGCCTCTTTCAAGTCGTCTCGCGCGGCAGAAACGCCTGCTTCTCTTCCTTTGCTGGTCTTCGCGCCACACTTATGACAGAAATACGCGTCTTCTGGGAGTTCTGCATCGCATTTCGAACAAAACATGATTATCCCCAGTGTTGAGAAAGCAAACGAAAGAAACTTAAATCTTTTGGAATTTTTGGTGCGTGCCACAAGTCATAAGAGCGGCTTTTTGAAGAGAGGACAGGTGGTGAGAAGTCGTGAAAACAATGAAATGTCCAAAATGTGGTATTCCTTTACACAAGGACGATATTGAGAGCATACATCTTCGTGGAAGAATTGAGAAACATTATGCTTATGTGTGCAAGAAATGCGACTATATCATCGGCTTTGGTGCAGTTGCCCACTAATTGAGTGGAATACTCCCTCTTTATCTAGCCCTTTAGTGCAGGCGCCTACGATACCATCGCGCACACAAACATACAACTACAGGGTTGAATTACTCGGGAATGATCAATCCTGGGCATATTTTAATAATAGTGATTGGAAATTAGTGCATTTGGTGTGAGCTTTTGTCTCGCTCCTCTATTGTCTTCATTGATGTCAGCTTGTCTGCCCATGCGACCGAAGATGAAGACAAAGTTATGCAGGCTGTGCATAATCTTTTTCCGCCAGAATGTTTGGACAACATAGTTTTCAAAAGGCAGAACTTGCATGGGCATCATAAGAACCCAATAGTTCTCTTTGGAACAAGAATAAAAGATAAAGAAATCACTAAGGCGTTTGTTGAAAACTTGTCTTCTAACCTCTCCATAGTGGATAAACAAATTTTGCTTGAAGATATCGGTCGGCATGTAGAGAAAGGAAGCCTTTATCTGCGTCTTAGCAAGCAGGCTGCCTTTAAGAGAAGTTTTAAACTTTGCAAGGCTGACCCTATCCGTGTACGTATACGTTTTAGAAAGAGTGCGCTTGAGGATGTTGTCCAGATCTGTCAGGAACTTGGGATATTGCCATGAGAAAATTTGTAGA
>JAPUUO010000011.1 GCA_026967815.1 Candidatus Bathyarchaeota archaeon
TGTAATGAAAACTTTATCGCCATCCTTGTGTTGCTCTAACCCAATCCTCTTCCGCTATTACTTGTACATTTTTTCTCTCGCTTATATTTTTACACATGAAAGGAGGTAAATCATGCCATACGGAATTGACTATTGCAGGAATCTGCTGAATACAAAATCACAAAGAAATCGGATAAGATACCAATTTTATGAAATGAAAAACAAGGCCAAAGATATGACGCTGGTACGAAATTCGCAGCTCGACAGCATTCGCTCAATGCTCGGCTGGTGTCCAAAGGCAGTGGACTCGCTTGCCGATCGGCTTATTTTTAAAGGATGGAAAAATGATCATTTCAATCTGGAACAAATTTTCCAAATGAATAATCCGGACATCTTTTTCGATTCGGCAATCGTGTCCGCGCTGATCACGGGCTGCGCTTTCGTATACATCTCTCTCGACGATACCGACTTTCCGCGGCTCGAGGTCATCGACGGCTGCGACGCGACCGGCATCATTGATCCGGTCACGAATTTGCTCAAAGAAGGATACGCGATCTTGTCCCGGGATAAATCCGGGAATACCGCAAAGGAGGCTTACTTCTTACCGGGATCCATTACGATTTACGAGAAGGGGAAGGGCTCTTATACAATCAGCAATTCAGCTCCGTATCCTCTGCTGGTGCCCATTATCTATCGGCCGGATGCTAAGCGGCCTATGGGACATTCCCGCATCAGCCGTGCCAATATGGCTATCGTCGATGGCGCGATCCGGACCGTAAAAAGGTCGGAGATTTCAGCGGAGTTTTACAGCTTCCCGCAAAAGTATGTTATCGGGCTGTCGCAAGACGCGGAAAGAATGGATTCGTGGCGTGCTGCCATCTCATCATTTTTACAATTCGACAAGGATGAAGACGGAGATAAGCCGCAGCTGGGTCAATTTACGCAGCAAAGCATGAGTCCATACACCGAGCAGCTGCGCACTTTCGCGGCGCTCTTTGCCGGGGAAAACGGGCTCACGCTCGATGATCTTGGATTTGTATCGGACAATCCGAGCAGCGCGGAAGCCATCAAAGCAAGCCACGAAACTCTGCGCCAAACGGCACGCAAAGCGCAAAGGACTTTCGGAGCTTGCTTTTTAAATGTCGGTTATCTTGCAGCTTGTCTGCGCGATGACTATCCGTATCAGCGACGCCAATTTTATTTGACAAAGCCGATGTGGGAACCGATTTTCGAGCCGGATGCGTCGACTTTGACTCTGATTGGTGACGGCGCCATCAAAATCAATCAAGCGATTCCGGGATATTTTGGCCGTGAAAACCTTGCTGAATTAACCGGTATCGAGCCGGGCAACGAACCAATCCCAGGAGGAGAAGCCGATGAATGACATCGCGCCGGAATTGCTCCAAACCATCACAAATGAATTTGAGGACCTTATCAAAAACGATGAGGTCCTTTTTGGCATTCGGAAAAAAATCAAAGCCGGGAAAGCGACGTACCAGGACGCAAACCGGGCCTCGATACGCATTGGGGAGTTATTGAGCAAGGCTTACCGGTCCCATCTTTCCAGTGACGTGCTTCCGGATGGAACGATGTACTACAACATCGCCAAGCGCGTGCTCGAGCCCACGCTGAAAAGAGATTTTGAAGAGGTGTCCGGCATATGCCAGGATGTGCAGCAACTTCTTAACCAGAAGGCGAATATCGGCATTAAAGCCGTGGCGGCCGATCTGAACCAGGATCGAATTGACGGAATCATCGACAGGGTTTCCAGCGCGCCTTACAAGAAAACGCAGTGGATGACAAAGGAGCCTGTCGTGAATTTCAGCCAGTCGATCGTGGACGACCACATCAAAGCAAACGCCGACTTTCACGCAAAGGCGGGGCTGTCTCCGAAGATCGTCCGAAGGTCATCAGGAAAGTGCTGCGAATGGTGCTCGAAGCTGGTCGGAACGTACAGGTATCCGGAAGAGGCGCCGGACGGATCCGACGTCTGGCGGCGGCACAACAACTGCCGATGCACAGTTGATTACGATCCGGGTGAGGGGAAGGTGCAGGATGTATGGAGCAAGAAGTGGAAAGAATCGGAGGATGTTTTAGAATATCGGAAGAGGATTGGGTTAGAGCAACACAAGGATGGCGATAAAGTTTTCATTACAGAGCAAGCTATTCAAAAAATCAGACCAATTTATCTGAAAGATTATACCGATGAAAACGTTAATTTTTCATTTCAAATCCGAAAAGAGCTTTTAGAATTTGCAAGAGAAAAGAATAATAGTGATGAATGCGCATGTATTATTGATTTGATAAATAATAGAAAATCAAATTTTATTACTGGAGATAAAATATCTGTGGATATTTTTGCTAATCCTGATATTTATCATTTAATTCATACAAGTTCTGAAAATACATTAGAGTTAACACATAATCATCCAGGGCTTTCTGATTTTTCAGCAAACGATATAAATATTTTTATGAAATATAGAAGTATTAAGTCTATCTCGATTGTAACGAATCAAGGGAAGACTTTGATTCTTAACAAGACAAATCGGTTTGATTTGAAAAAGGCCGGGAAAGCCATGAATGAAAGTCTAGAAAAAGCTGAATCAATAGATCAAGCAATAGAAAATTTCCTAAAAAAATGCTATTCTTTTGGTGTAGAAAGGAAGTAAATCTATGCTCGATGGCGATGAAAGAATTGAAAACTGGCGGGAATTTCTTTTTGAAATGGCTCAAGAATGGCTAGAGCAAGAAGATACACCTAAAAGCGAATGATTAAAACAGGCGGTGAGATCCCGCCTTTTATTATGCCCTGAGCAAGGCGTTAAAAGGCTTGATGAGGAGGATTTATGGCAGCAAGACTAGGCCGCCAAACTCCGACTCGATCCTTTGTTTTGGAGTATGATCGAAGTCTGTCCGAGCAGGCGATCGACATCTATGAAAAGTCGGGGAACACGGCGATGGAGTGGCAAAGGAAGCTGCTCAAAGATATGATGGCGATCCGATCAGACGGACTATGGACGCATACGAAATGCGGGTATACGATACCGCGTCGATCCGGAAAAACGGAACTGGTGTACATGCGGGAATTGTGGGGACTGGAAAATGGCGAGCAGATCGCGCATACCGCCCACAAGATCTCGACGGCACACAGCTCTTTTGAAAAGCTGAAACGGTATTTGCTCAAATCCGGATATGTGGACGGACGGGATTTTACAAGTGTTCGAGCGAAAGGCGCCGAGATGATCGAGCTATTCGAGTCGGGCGGCCGGATCCAGTATCGGACGCGAACCGGATCGGGAGGCCTGGGCGAAGGCTTCGACTTGCTGATTATCGACGAGGCGCAGGAATACACTGACGATCAGCGCTCGGCTTTGCAGTATACGGTATCCGACTCGAAAAATCCACAGACGATCATGTGCGGGACGCCGCCGACCAATGTGTCAAAAGGCACGGTCTTTCCGAAATTTCGAGAGTCCGCTCTAAAGGGCGACTCGAAAAACGCTTTCTGGGCGGAATGGTCGGTGGCCGCGATGACCGATGTGCACGATGTCGAAGCGTGGTACGAAGCCAATCCGTCGCTGGGCACAATCTTGACGGAAAGGAAAATCGAGGATGAAATCACTTCGGATGAGGTCGATTTCAACATCCAGCGACTTGGACTTTGGATTGGATACAGTCAATCGTCCGCTATCACGGAAAAGCAGTGGAACGCGCTGCGCGTCGATCCCGACGAATTGCCGACTTTTACAGGTCGGCTTTTTTGTGGAATCAAGTACGGCAAAGACAACAAGAACGTATCGCTTTCCATCGCTGTCCGAATGGCCGATAAAAGGATTTTTGTCGAGGCGATTGACTGCCGAGAGATTCGGAAAGGAGTCGACTGGATCCTTGCTTTTTTGAGAGCAGCCGACATCGAAAAGGTCGTGATCGACGGCGCCAATGGTCAACGAATATTGGAAGACGCTATGAAAGACGCTCGAATCAAGCCGGATCCGGTCTTGCCGAAAGTGCTGGAAATCATCAACGCGAATGCAATCTTTACGCAAGCCGTCGAATCAGGCGGAATCGTACACGCCGGGCAGCCGTCTTTGACACAGTCCGTGACGAATTGCGATAAACGCGCCATCGGATCCAACGGCGGATTTGGCTACGAATCACAAAACGAGTCGATCGACATCTCGCTGATGGACAGCGCGATACTCGCTTATTGGGCATGCGCGACGACGAAACCAAAACGAAAACAAAGGATCAGCTATTAACTCACATACCGCTACGGCGCGGGAAATAGCCGGGAGGAGAACATATGGCAGAAGAAAACAATTTTGAACCAATTCAGACACAGGAGGATTTCGACGCGCGGATCAAGGACCGCATTGAGCGGGCGCAGACCGCGGAGCGAAAGAAATTTGAAGGATACGACGAATACAAAAAGAAGGCAGACGAGTACGACGAGAAAGTGGCGGGCTACACGCGGCAGATTTCAGACTTGAATGGTCAAGTGACGTCGCTGCAGGCGCAAATCGCAAAACGTGACACGGACGCGGCAAAGATCCGGATCGCGAAAGAGGCCGGCCTTCCCGAGGCGTTTGCGTCCCGACTTTCCGGAGACGATGAAAAGGCATGGAAAGCGGACGCGGAAACGCTGTCGAAGTATTTCGAAAAGCCGAAGCCGTCGTATCCGGAAAAAAACACGGCGGAAACCGTGGATGACAAAAGAACACGAGACATGAAACAACTGCTGAAGCAGATGAGAGGAGAATAAAAAAATGGCAGACAATCCAGTAGTACACACCACATCCGGGACTCTTTTTAATTCGGAACAAGTAACGGACGTCTTTAACAAAGTGTCAGGTCATTCGGCCATTGCCGCTTTGTGCGGGCAGACACCGGTGCCATTTGCCGGAACGGAAACGTATATCTTTACGATGGACGGCGAAGCGGCGATTGTAGCCGAAGGCGGAAAAAAGCCGGCCGGCGAAGCGAAGTTTAATAAGGTGGCTGTGAAGCCTTTGAAAATCGTGTACCAGCACCGGTTGACCGATGAATTTATCAATATGGCCGATGAGGTAGCTTTGCCGTACTTGGAACAGTTCTATGACGGCTTTGCGAAAAAAGTGGCACGAGCGCTCGACATCATGGCATTTAAAGGTCTCAACCCAGCCACGAAGTCGGCGTCGACCGAGATCGGCGATAATCACTTCGACTCGAAAATTACGCAGACAGTCGCTTATGATGCCGCGAACGCGGATGACAACATCGACGAAGCCGTAGCTGAAATCGTGGCTAAAGATGGGAACGCGACTGGTATCGCCATGTCCCCGGGGGTTGCTGTCGACATGGGCAAGATCAAAGAAAAGAGCGGCTCGAAAGTTTCGCTGTACCCAGAATTCCGATTCGGCGGTAAACCGAAGGAATTTGGAGGTTTGGGACTGGACATCAACAACACCGTTTCTTTCGGCGCTTCTGTCGAAGCGGACGCCGAGAATACGGTCGCCTATGCCGGCGATTTCCAATCCGCGATGCGGTGGGGATATACGCAATCCGTGAAGACCGAAATCATTCAGTATGGCGATCCGGATGGACAAGGCGACTTGAAGCGCACGAATGAAATCGTGATCCGCGCCGAGGCGTATATCGGATGGGGCATCATTGATCCGGATTCTTTCGTGCGGATCGTGAAGACGAACCCGGCTGCGAAATAGTTATGGCGTACGTCACAATAACGGACATCGAGAAACTTTTTCGACCACTCACCGACGCGGAGATTGGGAAGGCGGAGGCCTTGATCGACGTGGTGTCGGACACCCTTAAAATGGAGGCGATGAAAGTCGGAAAGGATCTTGATGTGATGTTGGAAGAGGGGACTCTCCTGGAGGGAGTCCTCAAATCCGTCATCGTGGATGTGATCGGGCGCGCGCTAATGACAAGCACGACGAAGGAACCGGTCACGCAGTATAGCCAAAGCGCGTTAGGCTATTCCATGTCTGGGACGTTTCTCGTACCGGGCGGGGGCCTTTTTATTAAAAAAACCGAGCTGGCCCGGTTAGGGCTGCGTCGGCAAAAGTATGGGATGGTGGATTATTATGATTAAAGGGATCCCGGTCATTCTTTATGACCTGAAAGAAATTGGAAAAGATGATTTTGGAGCGCCAATCTATGAAGAGCATCCAAGCGTTGTGCATGATGTGCTTGTCGCGCCGGCGTCGTCGGATGACATTACATCGAGCACGAGTTTATACGGGAAGAAGGCGGTGTATACGCTTGGAATCCCGAAAGGCGACGCGCACGTCTGGGAAGATCGCGAGGTCGAATTTTTTGGTCAGCGTTGGAAGACGTTTGGCTTTAGCACGTGCGGCATCGACGAGCTGATCCCGCTGCGCTGGAATCGGAAAGTGATGGTCGAGGCGTATGGGTGATCTTGATTTCAAGATTGAAATCGACGATGATGGGATTCGATCTTTGCTGAAGTCGGATGATATGCAAAAAATCTTAGAGGCACATGCGGAAAAAGTGGCAAAACGAGCCGAGGGGAATTTTGATGTTAAAGTTTCTAATCAGCAAACGCGCGCGGTCGCTAAGGTATCGCCGGGAGACGCGCCGACATTCTACAAAAACAAAAAGCATAACCTGCTTTTGAAAGCCATCAAGGGAGGATGAAAATGCTGGCTGAGAAACTTATTTTGGATTATCTTTCAAAAGTATTGCCGGATATTCTTGTGACGCTGGAAACGTCGACAGATAGCAATTATGTCTTGATTGAGCGCGTTGGGGGATTGGAAAGCGATGGCGTCGCGCGCGTGAGTTTTGCAATCCAGTCGTATGGAAAGACTCTCTTGGAGGCTTGTGCGCTCAATGATCGAGTCAAATCCGCAATGCGGAACATTATAAACTTGAATCCAGTTTCAAAAGTGGATTTGGATTCAGATTATAATTGGACAGACGAAACGACCAAGAAATATCGGTATCAGGCTGTATATGACCTGGTACTTTTTTTATAGGAGGAAAATAACATGTCAAATAATGCAAGCAACGTTACGCAGGGGAAGCCCGCCGTAGCGGGCGCGATCGCTTATGCGCCGATTGGAACCACGCTACCGACAGATGCCGCAACGAAACTCAACGATGCATTTAAGCAGGTAGGGTATATCACGGAAGACGGGGTCGTCAATTCGCAGTCGATCGAAACATCGTCTACAAAAGCGTGGGGTGGCGACACGGTGCTCAATTCAAAAACGAGCGCGACAGACACCTGGAAATTCGCAATGATGGAATCTTTGAATCCGGATGCGCTGAAGCTGTATTACGGCGAAGAAAATGTAACCGGAGAGGTCGATACCGGGATGACAATCAAAGCGAACTCGCTTGATCAGGTAGACCATGTGATCGTAATTGATTACCTTTTGAAAAATAACGTTTTGAAACGCGTGGTCATTCCGCGTGCGCAAATTACTGCGAAAGACGATGTGACATACAAAGATGATTCGGCAATCGTCTATGGTGTGACGGTATCCGCCGTGCCTGATGATGACGGCAACACGCACTATGAATACATTAAAAAGAAGGGAGAAACAGCATAATGGCGAAGACAAAAAGTGGATTTGAATTCAAAATCGACAAGGACCGGTTGGATGATTGGGAATTGATCGAGCGTATGGCGAATATAAGCGACGAGGATCCAAAGGGATATATGACCATGATGATCGACATCCTGGGAAATGACCAGTACGTCGCTTTAAAAGAACATCTGCGAACAAAAGAGGGACGTGTACGAATCACGTCAATGCGACGCGAAATGGATGAGATTTTCGGAGATGTTGACTTTGCAGAAGTAAAAAACTGATAGCCCTGGCTCAAATGCTCAAAGAAGATCGCGAGGCTTTGATGTGCGATTTGGCACAAACTTACCATATTTATGATATGCGCGCTTTTCCGCCTCGGACTATCGCGATTTTTGCAAATGGGCTGGGGGATGAATCTCGAATCAAAATGAAGCTGTCAAAATCGAAAGTATCCCTTACAAAAATGATTTTGGCAGCCATTTTGGATGATTTAAATGTTCTTGTTTGGACTCGAGCGAAAGAAGGAACACCAAAGCCAAGATCTTTGGTGGAGGCTTTGTCCGGCGTATCACCGGAGCTAGAACACATCGATCGATTGACGCCGGAAGAGTTCGAAAGACGCCGATGCGAGATTATTGGAGAGGAGGGAGATCATGGCTGATGCTAATATAGGAAAAGCGTATGTCCAAATCATCCCGTCAGCAAAAGGAATCAAAGGGGCTCTCGCCAATCTGATGAAGGGGGAAGCGGATGACGCTGGACAAAAAGCAGGAGATTCTCTCGCCTCCAGAATTAAATCAGCGCTTGTCAAGGCCAGTATTGGTACGGCGGTGGCCGCGGTTTTTAAATCGGCGTTGGATGAAGGTGCCAAGCTGGAACAGTCGATTGGCGGCATTGAAACACTCTTCAAAGACAGCGCCGGGAAAATGGAAAGCTATGCGAAACAGGCTTTCAAGACGGCGGGTCTTTCTGCCAATGACTATATGGAGCAGGCCACGAGTTTCGCGGCCGGCCTCATTAAATCGTGCGGCGGCGATACGGCCAAGGCGACGGAAATCGCGAATATGGCGATGATCGACATGTCCGACAACATGAATAAGATGGGGTCGAACGCAGAGGATATCCAAAACGCTTATCAGGGATTCGCTAAGCAAAATTACACGATGCTTGACAACTTGAAGCTTGGCTATGGTGGAACAAAAGAGGAGATGCAGCGCCTTCTGGAAGACGCGCAAAAGCTGACTGGAGTGAAGTATGACATTGATAATTTATCCGATGTCTATTCAGCTATCCACGCTATTCAGGAAGATTTGGATATAACAGGCACGACGGCGAAAGAAGCTTCGACGACTTTTTCCGGATCCTTTGGAATGATGAAAGCCAGTGCTCAAAATCTACTCGGATATATGGCGACCGGAATGGACATCGGCCCGGCCGTCAAAGATCTGGTGGAAAGTGCGAGCACTTTTGTTTTTGGCAATGCGCTGCCGATGATCGGACGCTTTGCTTTAGCGATTCCGGGAGCATTGGCTTCGGGAATCAAAACGGCCATTCCACTCATGATTGAAAAAGGAAAAGAAGTGATTCAATCCTTTGGGGAAGGCATGGCAAAAGAGTTTCCGGCGCTGGCTGGAATCTTCAATAACTTGCTGCCGATTTTAGAAACAGTTGGCGGTGCGATTGGTGCCTGGAAGATCGCCGAGATGCTTATGAAAATTCCGGCAGCCATCAGTACAGTCATGGGACCAATCAGTTCTTTTCTTGGCGCAGTGACTGCTGCGGGTGGCGGGATTTCCGGCTTTGGTACGGCGATCATGTCTTTGATCGGCGGACCAATCACGTTGATCACAGCGGGAATTGCGGCCGTGGTGGCCGCTTTCATGCACCTTTGGAATACGAATGAAGAATTTCGGACGGCGATGATTGAAATTTGGGATGGAATCGTCGCGAAAGTGAATGAGTTTTGTCAAGGTGTCGTGGATCGAGTCAATGCGCTTGGGTTTGATTTTCAGGATATTACTGAAGTTTTAAAGGCAATCTGGAACGGCTTTTGTGAGATTTTGGCTCCAGTATTTGAGGTTGCTTTTCAGCTTGTAGCCGACGTTCTTTCTGTGGCACTTGATATTTTAATGGGCTTGCTGGAGATGTTCACGGCTCCCTTTTCTGGAGGGTGGGAACAGTTTGGCACCGGATTGAGTACGATCGCCGGCGCAGCTTGGGATTTGATTTGCAGCGTTTTTTCCAACGCCTTTGCTCTGATCGGTGATTTGCTTAATGTCTTTTTAGGATGGTTTGGCACGTCGTGGCAAGAGCTTTGGGCGGGAGTGCAGAGCTTTTTTGAAAATATCTGGACTTCGATTTGCGATTTTTTTGAAGGGATCTGGACTTCAATTATTGATTTTTGCTCTTCGGCATGGGAAATGATTTCGAACATCATTTCACTGGGGATTCAAACATGTGCCGAATTGATCCACGCGGCTTTTGACCTGATTACGATTCCTTTTCAGTTGATTTGGCAAAATTGCGGAGACTTTTTAAAAGAAGTCTGGTCGAATATGACGGAGTATTTGAATCAGGTCTGGCAAAACATCTCGCAGACATGTCAAGAGGTCTGGAAAAACGTGAGTGATTTCTTGCGGCAAACTTGGGGAAACATAAAAAGCAATGTAGAAGCATTTTTTACTCCGATACGAGACTTCATTATGAAGGTCTGGGAGAATGTAAAACAGAAGACCGCGGAAATATGGAATGGAATTTCCAGCACGATTTCGGCGATTCTTGGAAATATTCGAAACACTATATCGAATATATTTGAAAATATTCGCAATACGATTTCGAACGTCATCAATTCGATCCGAAATTTTGTGCGATCGGGGTTTGAAGCGGTGAAATCGAACATTGTGAATCCGATTCAAAACGCTTACGGAATGGTGTCGGCGATTTTCGGAAATATCAAAACGGCGATTTCAAATAAAATCATTGCGGCGCGCGATGTTGTACGAAACGCGATTGACCGGATTCGGAGCTTTTTTAATTTTTCCTGGAGCCTTCCGCGGTTAAGATTGCCTCATATTACGATTTCCGGCAGCTTTAGTTTAACGCCGCCAAGTGTTCCGCATTTTGGAATTTCATGGTATGCCAAAGCGATGGATGCCGGAATGATTCTGAATAGTCCGACGATTTTTGGATTTGACGGAAACCGTTTCTTAGGTGGCGGCGAAGCCGGGCCGGAAGTCGTTGTTGGGTTGCAGTCGTTGATGTCGATGGTGCGCGATGCCGTTGAAGAGGCGAAGGGCAATGGCGATACGATTGATTATGCAGCGTTGGCCGCCGTTATCGTGGACGCGATACGTCAGCTGCATCTGGAAACGATTATCGAGTTGGATAGCCGGGTAATGGCTAAAGGACTTATAAGAGAGATCGACAAAGAATTGCAAAGATTGGCGGTGGCGAAATGATTGGAATAAAAATTGACGGAAAGCATACGAGCGATTTCGGACTAATTATGACAGGGTGTGAAATCGCTTCACCGGAACCCATCACCCATATGATTTCTATTCCGGGCAGGCCGACGGAGCTTGATCTTACGGAATCCATTTATGGACGAGTAACTTACAAGCCCCGGACTTTGAAATTCGCTTTTGACCATCCTCAGGATACAACGGCAAAGTTTCAAGGACTTTTGGCTTACCTTAATAATTTGTATCATGGGCGCCGGGTTAAAGTCATCATTGACTCGGATCCGGGGTGGTACTGGGTTGGGCGAATGAGCGTTGCGGGGTCTAAGGATAAAAAAGGGCTTGCAAATTTTGTATTGACACTCGCCGCCGAGCCATACAAATACGCGGTTTTGTCGACACTGGATGACTGGCTTTGGGATTCCTTTTCTTTCCGGACTGGCGTGATTCGGAACTACAAAAACTTGTCGATTCCGGAGTCGAAGGTGATCACGGTGATTGGATCGCCGGTACCGGTGACGCCGAAGATCAAGGTTTCGAAGGCGATGACTTTGGTGGTGGCCGGCAAGTCTTTTTCGCTGGCTGCCAATGCCTGGCAACGGCTCGCCGGCGTAAAGGTCGGCCGCGAGCCTACGCTATTTGCTTTTACGGACACGGGCGTCGTGTCCATTGAATTTAGAGAGGAGAGTCTGTAAGGTGTATAAGGTTTATTTGAATGAAGACGTCTTGCAGGACTCTTCGACTTTTTTGATTGATCCAAAATTGGAGCTTGCGGAAAATTCAGCGGGCTCCTTTTCTTTCGGGATGTACCCGGAGCATCCTCTTTACGACGAAGTGACGCCGACAAGCGTGATCCGCATCGTGCAGGTGCTCGAGGACGGGTCGGAGCGGTGGATCTGGTCGGGCCGGATGCAGTCCCCAGCTGAGGACTTCCACCTTCAGCGCACGATTGAGTGCGAGGGTGTGCTTGCCTTTTTGGCTGACTCGATCCAGAGACCAGCCGAGTACCATGACATTTCGGTCATCGACTTTTTGTCTAATTTGCTGGAGATCCATAACAGCCAGGTTGACGACTTCAAAAAGATTCGCCTTGGCGCGGTGACGGTGACAGATCCGAATGATAGCCTCTACCGCTATACAAATTATGAGGATACGCTGTCTGTGATCAAAAGCAAACTGGTCGATCGGCTGGGCGGGATCTTACGGATCCGGCATGAATCGGATGGCCTATATCTTGATTACCTGGCCGACTATCCGCGCCTGTCAAGTCAGGAAATCGCCTTTGGCGAGAATTTGATGAACCTGCTGAAGGAATCGTCTTATGGCGACGTGGCGACGGTGCTCATTCCTTTGGGCGCTCGGCTCGAGGACGAGGAGAAGTCGCCGGATTGGCCGGAAGCGCTGGAGCAGCGGATCACGATCGCGTCGGTCAATGGTGGCGTTGACTACTTGATCGACGATGCGGCGGCCGCTGAATCTGGAAAGATCGTGAAAGTGGTGGAGTGGGACGATGTGCACGTACCCGCCATCCTTAAATCGAAGGCGCAAGAATATTTGGATGTCGCAAAATACGAGACGAAGACGATCACGGCGACCGCGATCGACCTTTCGACAGCTGGCTTCGATGTCGATGATTTTCGCTTTTTGGACCGGATCCGGATATGCTCGGCACCGCACGGCGTCGATTTAGTCTTCCCACTGACGTCGATGACGGTGTACTTACTTGCGCCCGAAAAAAATGTGTATACGCTCGGATCTGGCGCAAAGTCCTATACGTCGACGCAATCCCGATCACAAATCGCGATGGAAGAAGCGCTTGCGTCGATGCCGAGTAAGATTTCGGAGGCTAGACAAAAGGCAATCGAAAACGCGACGCAGATCCTGCAGCAGTGGGCGGATCTTGGGTACGCGGTGCATACGGAAAACGAATCCTATTATATGGACTCTCCGGATAAGACAAAGGCGAAGTATATCCTCCGGATCAACCCGGCCGGCATCGGCTTTTCGAGGTCCGGATTTGCCGGTCCATACGTGTCGGCGTGGACGATTGACGGGCATTTCAATGCCGACTTTATCACAGCTGGTACACTAAGCGCCGAGCGTATCGACGTGGCGTACCGAAACGAAGTGGTGAAAAAGATCGAAGATGGCGACGTCGCCGGAAAGAAGTACACGGACGCCCTCGATCAGGCGGTTTTTGACACGCTGACGACGCAGTACTGGACGAAAGCGTCGATCGAGACGGCCATCAAAAACGCTGGTGACACAATCCAGATCTATGCGCACGAGACGGCGCAGACTTTTGCAGGTGACGCCTTGGCGGCTGCCAAAGAGGACACCGCAAACAAACTGAAGGATTATACGAAAACGGCTGATTTTAGCGTTTCTCCGGCGCAGATCAAAAGCGAGATCAATGCCGCCAAGACGTACGCAGATCAAAGTATAGATGACAAGCTGCTCGACTACTTGCCGGCGTCGCAGACGTACTCGCGCAATGTCATCGACCAGAAGATGACGGAGACGGAAAACTCGATCAGCTTGAAAGTATCAAAAGACACAGTCAAGCAGGTTTCAGGGATTCTTGGAACCCGGAAGCTGTATACATGTTTGACGGCGACCTTGACGACACCAGCGAAGGAGAGCTTTACACAAGGTGCCAAGACGCCGACCGCAGCAACGCCGTATCTTTGGGGTTTCGAGCGTATTTTCACCGATGCGACGACGTCGGTGGATGACCCGATCCGACTGATCAGTGCTTTGGGCAAAGATGGGCGTGGCATTCACAATGTCATTCCTTGGTATGCGATCAGCCTGTCTTCGACGGTCGCCCCGACGGAGGGGTGGAGCAAGACGATGCCGGCGTATCCGGATGATGGAAAGACCTACTATTTATGGGAACGGCAAATGGTTCTTTTGAGCGCGGACTCCGGGATTTGGGGTGGCGATCCGGTGCTCAATACCATGTGGCAAAAGACGACTGAGGAGTGGGCTGAGATTCGCACAGAAATCGGGCAGATCAATTTAGAAGTTGGAAAAAAAGTAGGAACGGATGAGCTGATTGCCAAAATCAACATGGCGCCTGGAACGGTAAAGATTGCTGCATCAAAAATTGATTTAACGGCCGCCGCGGTCAAAATAGCCTGGAATGACATTAACAAATACATTTGTATTACGGATAGTAACCTCGCAATCTATTCCAGCACAACACAGTCTTCATCTTATTTAGTGATGCAGCTAAGTCAGTATGGAATGGATTTCTACAGAAGTGGGTCTAAAATTGGCCGAATTGGTACAAGCGCATGGAAAGACGATCCATCATCATTGGGGCTTTCTTTCGGACTTGATAGTGGGGCATATATGGCGTGGGCAGTAAAAGGGACTGCGGATACATATGAAGTGCGATGGATCTATGCAGCAAAAAATTTTGCTTCATACTATGCGAATACTTTTTATCTCAATTCGAATCTTTACATGTTTCGGAAAGAAATTCAATATGCAACGCTGGTCGGCCCAACTGTCGAATTTGATTCGGCAGAGTATACAGGCCAGACGTGTGCCAATGTGATTTATCTGCCAACCGATGCAAAGTTTTCAAGCTACGTTCGAGTCCGTCTACGCCAAGGCTTCATTGTGAATCCATAGGAGATTATATGAGTAAATTTATTTTTCCAGAAATTTTGAATGACGATGAAACGGTGAACGAGGTAATCGAAGAAAAGAACGTGGAGACGATACAGAAAGAAAAAGAGCTCGAAAAAATCGAAGATCAAATAACGGATTTTTTTGCCGCTTATCTTGGTGTACTGACGAAAGGAGAAGAGAATGAAACTAAATAATGGACAAATTTTAGATATGATCGAAGGCATTGACAAAATCTTGGATGAGAGGGTGTCGGTGCCTTTTGCTTTTAAGATTGCTTCGATACGCAGTGCTTTGGAAGGTGCCCGCGTGGCGATTGCCGAGGTTTTGAACCGCATCGAAGTCGATGAATCCGGAAAGAGAGACATCAAAAAAGTGAATGATTTGCTTTTGCAGGAAATCGACCTTGATTTGGAGACAATCCCGCGCAGCATATTCGAGGAAGAGCTTTCGGAGATTGCAACGAGGGTGATCCTTTCTCTCGGGCCACTGATCGGAGACGGTGATCCGGATGCCTAACATCGAAAAGGAAATCCATGACTTCCAAACGGCTGAGCTTGGCGAAGAAGTGCGTGGATCTTTGGTGGCGCTGGCGCGTAAGCTCAACGATGTTGTGGAGCAGGGCGTAGCGCAGGCCGCGTCTTTGCAGCAGTCGATCGCCACGGCTAATCAAAAGATTCAAAGTCTGCAAACTTTATCTGGCCAAGCGCAAGCCATCAAAGATCACGTGGATGAGGTAAATGAGGAAATCGACGCAAAACTGGTAAATGCTTCGAACGTGGTACCGGATGTCACTGCTCTGAAGCAATGGCGCGCGGCAATCGAGGATGGCGACACACGGGTACCGTACGCTAAGGCGCAGGCAGACCAGCCGACAAGTTTGGTCGACGCGATGAACGAGGAGGGATAGCATGATATTTGATTTTTTAGGTAAATCTCATGAGATTGTCGAAAAGAAAGACCTAGATAGCATTCGGGTCGGAGGAAGGAATCGACTGCGTGAGAGCTCCCTTTGCTTCGATAGCGCTCCTTCTACAAGAAACTGGGATGTGATGAATCTCAATTCTGTGAACTTTAGAGAGTTCACCAAAAGCGGTTTACACTATAAAACCTTAGTTTCAAATGGAGCACAAAATTCTTCATCCGGTATTCGATTTACTATTGAGGATCTAGGATTTGAAGTCGGGGATGATATAGCAATTTCCTGTGAGTTGAAAGGCTCTTTTGGGTCAACAAACAGCGGATTCTCCATCATGCATGCGACTCCGCAAAGCGCTAATTTTTACGCAAAAATCTATTACGGCGCACCGCATCCTGAATCTTATCCGAAATGGACGCGAATTTCGAGAATTTTTAAAATCCCGGATAACATTCGGGAAACATCAGGAAAGCACGAGCTATTCATTTTCTTTGGCGGTGGCTATGGTGACCGTGATGCTGACGTCTGGGTAAGAAATGTCCAGATTGAAAAAGGAACGGTTTGTACTGACTATGCACCGGCACCTGAAGATGCGCTTGCCCGTATCCAGGCTCTGGAAGCAGCACTCGGGGGGGGGTAAATTTTTACCGTCCTTTAAGTTTGGGGGTGCTTTAGCATGATCGAATTTGGAATCAATGGTGAAGATCGTGTCGTGCTCGAGCAGGGCGATGTCTATCCTGGATCCTACCAAGTGGGCCCAACCTTTTCGGGCCCGACATCCGACGCCGGAATCCGGATCAAAAGTATCAAAGGCAAAAGCGTGCAGGCGGTGAGTACGGGTAAGCAGCTTTTTGATGCGAGTCGTATCCAAGATGTTTCCCGAGATGGAGTTACTTTAAAAAACTTAGGTAATGGACGTTTCCAAATCGAAGGGGTGCTTACGGCAAACGATTTCAATCATGCTATCACAATGACGCACGAAGAAAGTCTGGCTTTAGTAAAACCAGGAAAAATCATGTCTGCTCAAAACGGAAGGACGCCGTATGCGTATATGACGATTTACAAAAATGGTGTGAATACAGGCCGAGAAATCAATACAAATAACAGAAACACGTGTGTAATTACTGAAGAAGATCTTGCTGATCCAACGTTTAAAATCTCTTTTGGTTTTTATGGGCGGTCTGCTTCTTGGAATCCGGCAGACATTTACATCCCGATGTTTTATCAATCCGGCGACGGCACATGGGAGCCTTTTACGGGCGGCAAGCCTGGACCACAGCCGGAATATCCGATTCCGATCCGATCATATCTGATCAATAAGTTCGCATCGAATGTAGAGCCGACAACCATCATGGAAGCATCTCAAAAAGTTTATCTCCGGTCTTTGCCAGATGGTACCCATGACGAGTACAAGGATGGAAAGATTATCCGGAGAGTAGGGTGCGTCACTTTAGATGGATCAGCAGACGAACAGTGGACGGTATCGGGGATGGTAAATGGCTACACGCGAGCGCTTTTTATCGCCCCTGGAGGAGAAGTATTGCAGTTAAGCCTTGATAAGGTAATGCGTTGCAACAGGCTCCCAGCGGCCGCCACGATTAAGCCGTGGAATGATCCGGACAGTGACTGCCTTTGCCCGGTAAGCTCGAATACGCCGGGCAATACCGGATTGATACTCAAAGGGGAGTACACCAACGCAGAATTGCGCGCGTGGGTGCAAGAACACCCTCTTGAAGTGCATTACAAGCTGGGCGAGCCGGTCATCGAAGACGTGCCAGAGCTGCCTATTTTGCAGTCAAAATCACCAATGACTAATGCTTGGTCTGATTCCTCGCTTGGGGTAGAAATAACTTGGGAAGCGCTGCCGGCCGGATCGTGTGCGCTGGAAGTGCAGGAGCTTAGAAAAAGAATTGAAGCACTAGAAAGGAAGAGTGTAGAAGATGCATAAAATCGACGTGGACGGCGGGACGAAAACTCTCGCTGAAATCAAGGACTTAAAAGAGCTGGCATATGGCGGACTGATGGCCACGGGTCCATCCTATGCCGGGATCGCATCGGATAAAGGAATCCGGATCCGGTCAATCAAGGGACGTAGCGTCCAAAATCTCGGGGGGGGGGGTGACTCCCTCACCCGATAATCCGGTGGCAATCAAAGGAGTCGATATTCGGTCTATTGTCAGCACTGGAAAAAACGAGATCAAGCTATGCGCTCTAACGCCACTCGAATACAACGGGATCTCCTTTCAGCCGGTGTATGAAAATGGTGAGTTGAAATGCGTGAAAGTGAATGGGACGAGTACAGGTCAAGCGACTTATTCGCTTGAGGCAACGAGCCAAAGCCTGAAAGGCGAGTATGTCGTATCTGGATGCCCAGAGGGTGGCGGCGCAGGAAGTTATAGTTTATGCATTGGCTTGTATTCAAAAGAAACTGGCGCTTGGGTTTCTGAATCGTATCAAACCGGTCCAGATTTGGCGATAGACTGCACGCCCAGAAAGACCTCAATTTCAATCTTGGTCCGAAAAGGAATCACGTGTAACAATCTCCTGTTTTACCCGATGATGCGACGGAAGGGGACAAGTGGAGAGTATGAGCCGCCAAAGCAAAATGAAATAAAAAAAGGTCTTACCCTGTGGTCTTTGCCGGACGGGACATGTGACGAATACAAAGATGGAAAAGTCATTCGACGAGTAGGAATCAAGGTTTTAAACGGTAGTGAAGCTTGGCAAAAGCAGACTGATAACAATGCAGTTAGATACTATACGCCTTGTCACGATATGGAGAAGGCTCGAAATTATACAGAAGTAATGATGTGCACTGCTTTGCCAGTTTCAAGTGCAGCCGGAACTGCAATCCAGGACTTCAGTGTGTCTGGTTATGCCGATTATTATGACACATATCCCGATGAAAATTGGATTTATATTATGAAGTCCGAAAGGTTCGAATCGGCAAATGAATTGAAATTATGGCTTACGAATCATCCGATAACAGTTCTGTACAAGCTAGCCGCTCCAACCATCGAAGACGTCTCCATCCCGATCCTGCCGTCCTACCACCCATACACGACGGCTTATACCGATTCGCCAGTCGATCCAGAAATCGAGTGGGAGATTTTGACAAGTAGCAATAACGATGTTGCGGTGGCTGATTTGATTGCGCGCGTAGCAGCGCTAGAAAGTGAGGCAGTAAACAATGCACAAAATTGATGTAGATAGCGGAACTAAGACGCTGATCGAGGTAAAGGATCTCAAGGACTTTGCTTTTGATGGTCTGGTAGCCAAAGGAAATGCGTATCAGGGTGTCTGCTCGGACAACGGGGTCCGGGTAAAAACCATTAAAGGGCGCTGTATTCAAAATATTTCGGGGGGGGGGGCGTAAGTCCTGACAATCCGGTTGAAATTGAGACGGTGAGGATTAAGAAGGTTGCGAGTTTTGGAAAGAATTTTGGATTGAAAATATTGGATAACGGGATTGTAAAGCAAAGATGCACTGTGACCGAGTCGGGTGGCTTCTTTACGATGTCTACCACCGGGGCAGATGCTTATTGGGGAGAGGTGCGAGCGACAGGACAACCTCGCACCGGATCAGAAGGAACCCTTTTCGTGGCTCCAGCAGGCAAAGTGTATTGTAAGTCCATGAATAACGTGTTCGATAAAATGTTTATTCAAATGTGGGATAAAGATTTGAAAAGCCTTGGATATCTCATTTCTTTCTCGTCGGGGAGAGAATTGAATCCGGCAACAAAATATATATCCCTTCGAGTTGGAATCGAAAATTCCCAGGCCGGGACCACATACACGGATCAAATCATGATTTCGACCGAGCCAATTACAGATTGGGAACCGCCATACTATGAGGAAGTGAACGTTGATTTGGAATTGTTCTCACTCCCATCCGGCGTATGCGATGAAGTGAAAGACGGGAAGCTGATTCGGCGAGTTAAAAAACTTGTTTTGGATGGATCAAACGACGAACTCTATTCAATCCAGAATACACCGAATCCTTATTTTGGATATAACGATACTTCTAGGACGATCAAACCGCGAAAAGACGGATCTGGCGCTATTGTATCTAACGTATTTTGTAATCGTCTCCAAGCGGCTACACCAGACTATTTGTGGGCCGGCTTGACGGCAAACGGGGTTTCCATAGATATAAACCCGGCTTCCATCGTCCGAGTGAGGGTGGAAGGAGTAACGGCAGTCGATGAACTTAGGGCGTGGCTGCAATCCAATCCACTCACGATCTATTGCGAACTAGAAACCCCAATCATCACCCCACTCGCTGATATCATCGTCCCAACCAAAGCACCATACACGATCGTGACCCATGACTCGCCAGTAGAGACTGAAATCGAATACGAGATTCTGACCAAATCGGATTATTTGCCCGACATCATTGACATCAAGAAAAGACTGGCAGCACTCGAAGCAGCTGCCGTAGGAGGAGGAAATTAAATGTACGAAATCATCAAAAGAGTAATCACAAGCGGGAAGTATGACCTGCCTGCCATGCTCGCCAAAATCGACACGATCTGGATCCAGGGCGACCTGACAGACGAGCAGCGCGGCGAATTGATCGAAAGCGCAAGGACGGGTGCGCAGCCACAGCAAAGCGTGGACGTGATCCAAAAGCTCACCGATCTGGAAAAAAGAGTCCGGGTGCTAGAAGAGAAAGACACGATTGTCGTCGATCCAGATCAGCCCGATGACCCAAGCGTCGACATCAATGCTATTCCGGAGTACGAGGCGGGTAAGTGGTACTACGCAGGAGACACCGTAAAGCACAAAGGCAAAGTCTATACATGCACGGCGCCGGAAGGGCAGGTGTGCGTATGGAGTCCGGAAGACTATCCGGCGTACTGGACGGAAGCAGCTGCTGAAGAGTAAGGCGCTTTTATTTTAAAAAGAAATGAAGGAGGAAGAACCCATGAATGCGAAACTTTTTACTTTTGATACTGTTGCAGGTGCGATTGGCACCTTTTTTTCATACCTCTACGGAGGATGGACGGGTGCAATGAGTTGCCTCATTGTATGTATGGTTGTGGACTATGTTACCGGCCTGATTGTGGCTGGATTCGGCCGCTCGATGAAATCAAAAAATGGGGGCCTCGATTCGCACATTGGCTGGATTGGATTGGCAAAAAAAGTAATGACTTTGGTCATGCTTGCTGTTGTACATGTGATTGGGCTGACGATTCCCGGAGCTGAAGCACTTTTCGATATTGCGGTAATTGGGTATATCGCAAACGAGGCTATTTCGATCTGCGAAAATGCACGATTAATGGGCATTAGTTTAGGTCCGGTCAATGGGCTTTTAGATATTTTAAAGCCAATTCAAAATGCCGGTGACGATGCAAAAGCAGAGGATGAAGAAGTATGAAAAAGGGTCAAAAACTAACGATTGGGGGCGTGCAAGCGCTCCTTTTTCCTATGGCAGTGATGAATATCACGCAAGGGAATAACGAGGGGACACACCTCGGAACTAACGCTTTAGACAATGCGGGCAAAGATACAGGCATTGACCCGGTTTTTGCCCCTTGCGATATGCGGCTGGTGGCTTGGGACTCATATGCGGCTGGGAACGCAGTTTTTTTTGTTTCCACGCAAAAGGTGCGTTTCCGGGATGGCACGATCGACTACGCCGTCATTATGATCATCCACGACAATTACATCGGGGACATTCTAGCACTGGGCAAAAACTATGTTTTCAAGCAGGGCGAAGAGTTTGGAGACGAGGGTACCGCAGGCCGGGCCTCGGGAAACCACGTTCACATCGAGATCGCAAAAGGTACATACACGCACATGTACGACAAAAATGCTTATGGCGTTTACCACCTGCCGCGCAATATAAGCGCGGATCTGGCTTTCTTTACTGATGGCACAACGATCAAAAACAAAGGCGGATTCAAGAACTGGGCAACCTCTGCCGCAGTAAGTCAGTCGCAAGCTACACAAACAAAGAAAACCAATGAAGTAATTGCTGCAGAAGTGATTGCTGGTAAGTGGGGATCCGGATCGGACCGAAAAAGTAAGCTCACAAAAGCTGGATATGACTATAATGCTATCCAAAAACTGGTAAACGAGAAACTCAGCGGTAAAAAGACGATCAGTCAAATTGCGTCCGAAGTCATCGCCGGAAAATGGGGAAACGGTTCCAATCGGACAGCTAGACTTAAAAAAGCTGGGTATGATCCAGCTGCCGTGCAAAAAGAGGTCAATCGGATCCTTGGGTAATTGAGGGCTTCGGCCCTCATTTTTTTTGTGGCTTTAATTGCGTGTCCCTCACGTATTTGCGTGTAGTTTGCGTGTAGTTTTTTTGAGTTTTTAATAAAAAAAGGCTTTTGCATGCCGATTTGGCGTTTGAAAAGCCTTATAAATAAAGAATTCGAAAAAAATAGTAATTTATACATCAATTCCCGTCATCTGCTCCATCTAGTTGAGTTGAAAACCGCAGAGATGCGGTTTTTTGCTTATATAAAGCTGTTTTTCGGTATATCGCTTAATGCATCGGAATGGCGGTGCGTGTAATTTGCGTGTAGTTTTTATAGATTGCATTCAGCTCGTTTTTGAACGAGTTGCGCTGCTGCTCATAGATATGGGCGTATACTTTGTGCAGAATCTCGATCGTGTGGCCTAAACGGTCCGCTATCATCTGATCTGGAAGTCCGTGCATTATCAGCAAACTCGCATGGGAATGACGAAATCCGTGGAGAGTGATTCGCTTCACGCCGGCTTTATCCATATACTCGTCGTGCTTACGCTTGAGTGTGGTGGGAGAGAGGGGCCGTATATCGCCAAAAACGTAAAAATCGTAGGAGAACCCGTCTCGGCGCTGATGGCGCTTATATCGCTCTAAAAGGGCGTTTCGGAGCGAGTCTGGCATATCAATCGTTCGGATGGATCGCCGCGTCTTTGGAGAGGTTCGGATCTGACCTCGTTTTTTTGTCTTGTTTGTGGCGGTCGCTTCGATCCGGATCTTTGATCCGCCAAAATCGACGTTTTCCCAGCGCAATGCGATCAGCTCGCCGCGCCGCACGCCGGTTTCCCAGAGGAAAAGGAAAATGTCTTTCCACTCCGGATCGTCTACGTAGGAGATGAAGTGCCAATACTCGTCTTCCGTCCAGAAATTTATTTCCGCTTCGTCGCTTTTGACCGTTTCGTCCGGGTCTTGGTACTTTTTGACCTTTTGCGCCGGGTTATCCGGAATGAGTTCCAGCTTCACAGCATAGGACAAATATTTGGACAGGACCATTTTTGCGTTGTTGATCGTATTGGCAGCGTAGCGCGTCCCATCCGGCTTTTCTTTTTCAAGCATATTCGTCATCCATTGCGTAACAGCTGATACCGTGATGTCCTTGACCCGCTTCGATCCCAGGATGGGACTGATATGGCATCTATACATCGTGAGGTTGCTCATGAGCGTCGATTCTTTGACGCCTTCCAAAAGATAGCTGGCCGTGTATTGATCCACGAGAGCGTCCAAAGTGATTGCTGCGGGCAGATTGTCCGATAAAGTCATCCGGATCCGCGCTTCTTCCGCTTCCGCGTCTTTCTTTTTCGCGAAGCCGCGCCGGCAAATATGGCGGCGTTTTCCATTTTGATCGGTAAAATTGATGTCGATCCGATACGATACCTTTCCAGACCGAGATTTATCCTTATAAACAGGCATAATAAAACCATCCTTTCATTTTCAAAAGAAGGATGGTAGAATCAAAGTGGTTTTGGTTGGTTTTACCATCCTTGCTATCCTCGTTCCTGCTG
>JAPUUO010000012.1 GCA_026967815.1 Candidatus Bathyarchaeota archaeon
TCTGAAAGGTAAAGTAGCCTTTTTCGTGACAACCAACTTTCACAAGTTCAGCGAAGCCCGTCGTGTGCTTGCTGAACATGGAATTGTAGCTGCTATGGTGAGAATAGAGGCCATCGAGATTCAAGATGACAACTTAGAGAAAATTGCAAAAGCTAGCGTTCGAGACGCGGTCAAAAAATCTAGATTGCCAGTTTTGGTTGAAGACTCTGGTCTTTTTATAGAGGTATTAAAGGGCTTTCCAGGACCCTACTCTTCTCATGCTTATCGAAGCCTTGGTACAAAAGGAATTCTCAAACTTATGAAAAGAATCACTGAAAGAAACGCTTACTTCTATTCGGTAGTTGCTTTTTATAGCCCTGAACGAGCTTCTCCTAAGTGTTTTCACGGCAAGGTTGGAGGAAAAATCACTCTGAAAGAACGAGGAAATCAAGGCTTTGGGTTCGATCCAATTTTTGTGACCAAATGTGAAGTTGACAAAACTTTTGCTGAAATGACAACCACGGAGAAAAACAAGTTTTCGCACAGGGCTCAGGCTTTACGCAAGTTTGCTGGTTGGTATACGTCTACATATAACGAAGGTTTTAAATATGAGCGGGTCTTCGCTCTTAAGAAGTCTACGGAGGACGACGGTTGCCAAAAACTGAAAAGGGAAGGGCCCATTCAATCCGACCTGTAAGCAAAAGACCGCCTTCATGGTGTAGGTATACCGCCGAAGAGGTGGAGGCATTAGTGATCAAATCTGCCAAGGAAGGCCATAATCCTAGCAAAATCGGAACGATCCTTCGTGACCAATACGGCATCCCCCTAATCAAACCCATTATGGGAAAAACGATAACTCAAATCCTGAAGGATGCTGAACTTGTTCCCTCTCTCCCGGAAGACCTCGAAAACTTGTTAAAGAAAGCCCGTCGGCTGTACGTTCATCTTGAAAAGAACAAGAAAGATCTGCACAACAAACGGGCGCTCCAACTTATCGAATCAAAAATCTACAAGCTTTCACGATATTGCAAACGGGAAGGCTTACTTCCACCCGATTGGAAATATGAAGCCAAAACAGCCTTCATCAGATAGGGTTTTTCATGCCTAATGATGCCGTTAGCAAGGAGCAACTTGACTCTCTTCAAAAAAACGCTAAACAAGCTGCAGATCTGATTCTCGAAACCGTGGAGAATCGCGAGTTTATTCATGTTGTTTCACATTTGGATGCAGATGGCTTAGCTGGAGCTGGTATAATCGGGAAAGCTCTTACTAGATTAGGCGCGTTTTTTCGCATTCGAATTGAGAGGTGGCTTGATGAAAAAATCGCAAACAGCATCGCCACAGACAAGCCAGCGTTAATCATTTTTGCAGATCTTGGCAGTGGCAACCTCGACGTATTGAATAGCCAACTTGTTGATAACCACTTGATCATACTTGACCATCATCAAACCACAGAAGAGGCTAATCCCGGATTTGTTCACGTTAACCCTCACCTTCACGGAATAGACGGCTCACGGGACCTCAGCGGCGCTGGAGTAGTGTATCTTGTGGCTAAGGCTCTCAATAAGACCAACTTAGATCTAGCTCAAATTGCAGTTGTAGGGGCGCTTGGAGACATGCAAGACAAATATGAGTCAAGGGCACTTGGAGGAGTTAACAAAATAATAGTTAAAGACGCGGAAACTGCAGGGAATCTGCAAACTGAAACCGATCTTATGTTTTTTGGCAGAGAAACCCGCCCTATCCATAAGGCGCTAGCTTATACCACTGTCCCTTTTATTCCAGACATAAGCGGTCAAGAAGACCGAAGCGTGGCTTTTCTCGCGAGCATAAGGATATCCCCTAAAAAGGGAGACAAATGGCGTGTGCTACGGGATCTTTCGGAAGAGGAGAAGAAGAGGCTATGTTCAGCTTTGGCGGATCATTTCGCCTCAAAGGGACTCTCTGGCAATGTTGCGCTGAACTTAGTTGGGCGTGTTTACACTCTGAGCCATGAGGAGCCTTGGACGCCGCTTAGGGATGCCCGAGAGTTTTCAGTTTTGCTTAACTCCACCGGACGGATGGGTAGAACCGGTGTGGGGGTATCCATCTGTATGGGAGATAGGGGCGCTGCACTCGAGGAAGCTGGTAAGGTGCTGGGTGAATATCGGAGAACAATCACGAAATATCTAGGCTGGTTAACTGAGAAACCTGAACGAATAGAAGAGTTAAACAACATCTATGTAGCGCATGGCGAAGGGATAATCGACGACAAGATGATTGGAACCATATCATCTCTTCTGTCAACCAACATACCCAAACTTGAGAAACCTCTAGTAGCATATTCTGCAATTCAAGGAGAAGAACTCGCAAAATTTTCCGCCAGAACGACAGACCCGCTTGTGAAAAAAGGGTTAAACCTCGGTGAAATCTTGAAGATTGCGGCTGAAAAATACTCGGGCAGAGGCGGAGGACATAACATCGCAGCTGGAGCTCAAGTGCCGATCAAAAACGTCGATGCATTCATTAAACTTGTAGATACACTTGTCAAGAAACAACTAGAAGGAAAGCCGATTGAAGGCTGAAATCACTCTCACTTATAAGACTGTAAAAGAAGCAGAGGCAGTTGCAAACGCGGTTTCACCCGACAACGCCAAGGTTCCACCCGGCTTATCTGTAAGAACAACAAGGCAAGAAAACAAAGTGTTCACTCAAATAGAATGTGAAACGCGGTTGCAAACTTTCATTTCAACAATAGATGACCTTCTAGCATGCGTTTCCGTTGCTGAAAAAGCCTTTTCCGCTGTGAAAGACGAGAAATTACGAATAATTTAAAGTATCCTATTTGTAGATTCACTATGTATAGGTTATGTAATCAAGTTTCTTGAAAAACCTAAGGCGTCAAACATGCTTGACATCAAACTCATTCGAGAACACCCAGATATCGTCAAAGAAAACCTGAAAAAGAGAAAAGCCCCCGAAAAACTCCAAATGTTAGACGAACTGCTCGAACACGACAAGAAATGGAGGAAACAACTAACTTGGCTAAACGAACTTCGACACAAAATGAACATCGCAACAGCCAAGATTGCTGAGTTAAAGAAAGCTGGCAAAGAGACTGCTCGAAAAATCGAGGAAGCACGTGAAATTGAACTGCAAATAAAGATAATAGAGAAACGTGTGAATGAAAAGAAGGAAAAAATTGATTACATTCTGATGAGGCTTCCTAATCTTCTTCATGAGTCGGTGCCTTTTGGCGAAGGCGAAGCGGAAAATGTTCCAATACGAGAATGGGGAGACATACCGAAATTCGATTTTCCGGTGAGGGACCATATTGACTTGGCTTTTGGCTTGGATATAATGGATGTTGAAAGAGCAGGCAAAGTTTCAGGAGCTAGGTTTTACTACTTGAAGAATGAGGGTGTCTTACTTGACTTGGCGCTAATTCAATTCGCGCTCGGCGAGTTGGTTAAGAAGGGATACGCTCCAATCGAGCCTCCTTTCATGATGAGGCGAAGACCTTACGAGGGCGTAACAGCCCTAAGCGATTTTGAAGAAATGCTGTATAAGGTTCAAGATGAAGATCTCTATTTGATAGCCACATCTGAACATCCCATAGCTGCAATGTTTATGGATGAAATTCTGAACGCCCAAGACCTGCCACTAAAATACGCCGGAATCAGCGCAAACTTCAGAAAAGAGGCTGGCGCCCATGGAAAAGACACACGAGGAATATTTAGAACCCACCAATTCAACAAGGTTGAACAGTTCATTTTATGCAAACCTGAAGATTCATGGGAAATGCATGAAGAACTGCTAAGGAATGCAGAGGAACTAGCTCAAAAACTAGGCTTACCGCATCAAGTTGTTAATGTTTGCACTGGCGATATCGGAACAGTAGCCGCCAAGAAATATGATATTGAAACTTGGATGCCTGCACAAAACAAATACCGCGAAATAATCTCTTGCAGCAACTGCACAGACTATCAAGCGCGAAGATTAAATATTAGATATAGAGAAAAAAAAGGCGCGCCGACAAAGGGCTTTGTTCACACGCTTAACTCAACAGCCTTAGCTACGGGCAGAACCATGGTGGCGATTCTTGGAAACTATCAGCAAAAAGACGGCTCGATAATAATTCCTGAAGTTTTGCGACCATTTATCGGTGGAACCGCTAGAATAAAACCCAAATGAGCTATTTGTCAGGTTATCTTCTGGTCTATATTGTACTGAAAGTATCTATGTGACAACAAAAAGCTTTCTTGCGTTCATCTGAAATGATAAACCTTTTAATACTTCTATGCTAACTTCTCCGTCACAATGGAGGTTCATCTTGTCTTCCAAAAGGCGTGTACGTGATAAATGGCGAGATAAAGACTGGTATGCAGTGACGTCGCCACCCTATTTCGGCAACACCGAATTAGGCTCGATTCCAACTGATGATCCGAATAAACTGATTGGTAGAGTTATGGATGCTACACTTTACGATTTAACCAACGATTTTACCCACCAGTATTTGAAGATGTATTTCCAAGTTCTAAAGGTGGAAGGCAAAAAAGTGCATACCATCTTTAAGGGACACGAGTACTCTCGAGACTATTTGAGAAGCCTTGTTAGGAGGAGAACAACAACAGTAGATCAGATTCTCGATGTCGCAACCAAAGATGGCTATAAACTACGAGTTGCCGTGTGCGCTTTCACTCTGACGCGAACAAAAACCACTCAGGAACGAGTTCTCCGTATGATTATGAGACGAATTGTTCAAGAGAAGGCAGCAGTACTGACTTTCGATCAATTTGTTCAAGAAGTAGTGCTTGGAAAAATTGCATCTGATGTTTACAATGATACAAAGAAAATTGCGCCCTTGCGTCATGTTGGTATACGAAAGTCTAAATTAGTCGCTCAACCTCCCGCGGCTGGATAAAACCTATTTTAGGATTTGTACCTACGATTTTCTGAAGGAAGACACTCCCCTTTGAAAAATGGGAATTCACGTTACCCATCTTTAAAGAAAAGAGTCGCGCGCGAAGCCGCTCTTCTGCTTTACACGTCTCAAGAGAAAGAATATAAACAAGCTAAAAAGAGAGCAACAGAAAATTTGGGGGCACGAATACTTCCAAGCAATTCGGATGTGGCAAGAGAACTCGATGCAATCGCCGAAGAAAGGGAGGGCGCGTCAAGAAACAAGAGGCTGAATCAAATGCGAAGAGAAGCGCTAAAAATTATGCAGAAACTAAAAAATCATAACCCACGACTTGTCGGAAGCCTTTGGCGTGGTACCATCAATAGAAACAGTGACATTGATATCGTCGCTTTTGCTTTCACACCAAACGCTGTTTTAGCTCAACTTCAAAAAGACAGTTTTTCGATTGCCAAAACCGAAAGAGTATCAGTGACCAAGAAAGGAAGAAAGGAAACGTCTTTTCACATATACCTTATGCTTCCATCTGGAAACGAGGCAGAGGTTGTTGTTCGGCCACTTGAAAAGATGAACCACCATGAGAAATGTGAGATTTATGGCGACATGGTTACTGGTTTAAGCGTTCTTCAACTGGCCAAGGTGCTAAAAGAAAATCCTTTGGCAAGATTTATTCCATAGGCTTTGACAAGTTGTTTTTGCATTGCCGTAAACTACTCTCTGAGGTTCAATTGTTAAATAATTGTTGTCTAACAGATATAATTGGATGCGCTCTGAATAAATCTGGTTACTGCTTGAACTTCACGCCTACGGAGCATGCAGAGAAACATGGAGATTGACAAAAAAGTGCTCAAGAAAATGTTTCCAAACTTAGCCAAAGAAATAGAAGAAACGCAGCAACGAGTTGGAATTTCCTCGGTTCGCTCCGAAGTTAAAGATGCTGAAAAAGCCTCCTCCAAGAGGTTCGCTAATTACATCCCAGACGTAGTTGACTTTATTCGCCGTTGCGACAACGAGCAACAGGCTGATGAAATAATCGGTTATCTAGAAAAGCGCAAAGAAATCGGTCCTGAGTATGCAAAGAGGCTAAGAAAGCAAGTTAAAGAAAAAGGCATACGAAGTTTCGGACCTAAAAAAGAAGAAGGCTATTATTCAAAACGCGGACTAGTTTGAAGGTATTAGATGCGAATTAATCACCTTTAGCACTACACTTGAAGAAATATTAAACAAACCCCATGGAAAAAAAGTTTTATCAGTTTCCCACCGAATAGATAAAATGGCAAGAATGCCATAAACCTCACACTTCTCTTTCAAGATTAAACAGAACCATCATAAATGTTTCACATGTATCACTATAAAATTTACATCCGAAATCTTCAAAGCTCAAGTTCTGTTCCCCATTTTACTATTCAAACACACGCTGAAGCAATATTTAGGGACGCAACAGAGGAGTTCACGGTCCACGTCACAAGAACAAAAGACGAAAAGGGTACTTGAGGTGGGCTTCCAATACAAATGCGAAAAAGATGGCCTTCTATGCTTTAGAAAGCAAAAAAAGCGTATGTGGAAAAACTAACGGTTATAAGGATAAACCGCATTAAATACGCAAGCAAATTTCGGATGATTACGCTTCAATGTGGTGTTAAACTTGGCGAGAAACCATCGTCTCCATTTTCTTATCTTATTTATTATTGCTGCTCTCACTGCTGGCTTTCTTGCTTACAGCCCTACCAATGTCCAAGCTACACTAACTGCATCTGACTCGATGGATGTCCAAATAGACCATACTGTACAAATTCGAAACGGCGGATTGGTAGTCATAAACGATACTGTTAAAGTGTTTGCGAAAGACGGGGAACTTGAGTTAGAAAGTTTCACGTTAGGGTTCCCATTCATTTACCGATCTAGTCTCAACAGTGTTTTTGCATATGATTCCTCAAATCAGCAATTAGATGTGAGGTCTGATGTTGGATTAGGAAAAATGGGATTTTACGGCGTTGAAATAAGTTTTCCTCAGTTGATAAAAATACAGAATGGAGAGCATTACGACTTTACGGTTGTATTTGTGTTTTCGAATCTTGTATCATCTAGTATTTCTCCCTTTGAGCCAGAACCTGGGGTGGAATGGATAACGTTTAACGCCACCTTTCCAGCGTATCCGAGCTTAACCCAAGTAGCTTCAGCAATTAACTTAACAATTGCTTTCCCAAGCAGTATGAAATTCTCAAGCAGTTCATTTGAAAAAAGGGACATTGAGTTAACAAACAAGACGATAGGAGCTTTTCAGTTTTTCAATTACACGGAAAACAACCTAGAGTCATTTGCTTATGAGCCATCATGGCTTGCATTTGAGGGGAGAGGCGAGAGTTTTCTGATTATTGAAGCAAAGAATATTATGCGAGACGTCAAAATTGAGAGTTCGAAACGCATTCTTTTATCAGACTCTTACGAAGTAACCACGAAAGCCGGAAGGCTTTCCGAGTTAACCATACAATTGTTTCGAGGCGCATCCGAAGTAACTGCATGGGACGCATTTGGACGCCACTTCAAAGAAGAGAATCTAAGAATCGAGCAAGGAAACGCAACCGCACTAACAAATGTCACATTAGCTTTCAGTACTCCGTATGCACAGAATGAGCCAGCAAGGTTTGAGCTAACCTATTGGGTTTCGTGGGAAAGCTTCATTGATCAAAGTGATTGGCAAACCTTTCACATAACGTTAGCATCATTTGAAAGCTTCAACTGGGCAATAGGAAAACTTGTTGTAACTATGGCACTGCCCGAAGGCGCTGAATTTACGCATACTCCAGATCTAGGCGTGGTTCAAAACAGCGCATTTCAAGAAGCTTTGATATTCTCTTACTATAACGTCACACCGTTTCAATCTGTTTCTCAAGAAGCTACCTATGAATACGCTATTTTCTGGTCTTCTTTTCGACCGACTTTATGGGCAGGCACAGCGGCAGTTATTTTAAGCGTCTTAGCTCTCCTTTGGCGTGCCCCTAGACCGGCGGCTCCTATTCCAACTATTCTAGTAAGACCGGAAGAGCTGAAGAGCTATGTTGATGCTTACGAACAAAAAAGGCGGAATATTAGCGAACTTGAAGCGTTAGAAGAAAGGACACGTAAACGGAAAATTCCACGACGTCGCTATAAGATGAGAAAGAAAGCATTGGAAAGTCGCCTCTCAGTTTTGTCTAAAGATCTAGCTCAGCTCAGAATGAAGTTGCAGGCTGCTAGCCCTAAATATGCTGATATGATGCGGCAAATCGAGATTGCTGAGGCAGAGTTGGAGGGAATTGAAGCAGGCATCCGCCGAACAGAAACGAGGTATAGACGGGGCGAAATATCCACAGCTCCATATCACAAGTTGCTTGAAGACTATTATCGAAGGAGAGAGAGATCCAGAACCACGATTGATGGGGTGCTTCTAAGACTTAGAGAGGAAATCGCCTAACCTTTCAAAGCACCTTATTTTCGACCTTTCATCCTTGTTAGATTCTGAACGGAGAGAAAGCGTGATGGTTGAAGCAAAGGTTGATCATCAAAGATGTGACGGATGCGGAACTTGTGCAGACGTTTGCCCCGTGGACATGTTTGAAATAAAAGAAGAAAAATCCTATCCCGCTAGTCCAGATGAATGCCTTGTGTGCGGAGCATGCGAAGTGCAGTGCCCTAAGGGCGCCATTGAGGTCATAGAGTAAATTACAGGTTAAGAATTTTTAAAGCTCCAGAATGAAGATTGAACACGCTTAACTTCGTCTATGACCCGTTCAGCCTTTCTCTCAAGCCGTGTAGAAGGATGTAAACTGCGTTTGCTCTCAACTGTGTAAGCGATACTTGCCAATCTTGCAATTGCGCTACTTGCCAATCTACCTAAAGTTTTAAGGTGGTATCCACCCTCCAAAATTGCCACCAGTTTTCCATTGCAAAATTGAGATGACAAGTTCAAAATCTTGGAGTAGACTTTCGTGTAGATATGCGCCGAAAGCGAGAGTGCCCCAACTGGATCCAGATAGAATCCATCAAATCCCGCTGAGACTAGAATAAACTCTGGTTTATATTGTTGAGTTATGGGAGTAACTATCTGGTCAAAGGCTTTCAGATAAACTTTGTCTGATGTTCGGAATGGCAACGGCAAGTTCACGGTGTATCCTCGTCCTTCTTGCTCACCCACTTCATCGATGAAGCCTGTTCCTGGAAAGCCTCGCGGGTCTTCATGCAAACTCAAGTAGAGTACCCTGTTTGTGTTGTAGAAAATTTCTTGAGTTCCATTTCCATGATGGGCGTCAATGTCTAAAATTAAGATGCGCTTAGTACCAAAATAACGAAGGAGGTACTCGGCGGCCACAGCAACGTTGTTGAAGACGCAGAAACCCAAAGCGTAGTAGCGACCAGCGTGATGTCCCGGTGGTCGAACAAGTGCAAAAGCATTTTGGAACTCTTCTTTTGCAACGAGTTTAACTGCTTCAATCCCTCCGCCAACTGCCAAAAGCGCCACCTCAAAACTTTTAGAAGATACAACGGTATCGCCGAGGTCAAGTAGACCGCCTCCCGACTTGCAGAAACGTTTTACAAGGTCCACATACTCAGGGTCGTGTACAAGCTCCACATCTTTAATTCGTGCTGGTTCAGGCTTGACAATTGAGCACTTTCCGGTTTCAAGAAGCATGCTTTTTTCCAGTTCTTCCCTTATGACCCGCAGACGTGTAGGAGATTCTGGATGGTCTCTTCCAGTGTCATGTTCCAAATATTTAGGTGTAAAGAGGATTGCTGTTTTCATGGTGATGCTTCCAAATCTGGATAGATCTTGGAGAAAAGTTTGGTAAGATGGCCGCTAGCGGTTAAGCCTTCCGATTTCGCAAGTTTTCTAAGAGCTTTGTCGGTTCCAGTTGCGTACTGAATCGCCTTTTTTGTTCGATACGAAATAGAATTAGGTATCTCTAAGTTTTCAGCCACTTTTCTCAATACCCTCTTCCGAAGCGAATCTTTGGTAGATGCTATTTTCAATTCGAGCGGCAAACTAAGTGCAAAGCTCATCACTTCTCGGTCTATAAAAGGTAAACGTAGCTCAACTTTGTGGAAGGCGCAAACTGGATAGTCTCTTTGAAAATTTGTTCCATAAGATGAAATGATGTCTTGATACAAGATTTTCTGCAAGGCTTCCGCGCCTTTTAGATCGAGTGCTGCTAGATATCTTCGGTAACCCCCGAAAAGTTCGTCGCTGCCTTGTCCGGCTAAGAGAACACTGCATCCAATTTTCTGAGCGATTTCCGCTGTCCAAAAGAAGGGAATTGCAATCCCGACCTTCATTAGATTCGGCTCTTCAATTAGCCACAAGGCTTTGGAAACAGCTTCTTTAACGTCGTTTATGTTATACGTCTGAATATGAATTGGAAGCTCTATAGCCCTGCTCGCACTTTCAGCATGCTGAAGCTCCTGCTGATTTTCCAGTCCCACAGAGATTAGATGAACATCAACTCCACTCATTTTTGCCAAAACAGCAACAACAGCACTATCTAAGCCACCCGAAAAGGCTAAGGCAACTTTTTTGACATCTCTAACTCTATCGATTGTTGATTCCAACAGGAGTTTTCTCAGATGTTTAGCAGCAACTTCCAAGCTTATCGATCTAATTCGAGGCTGAATTATCCTAGCTGCTTTTTCAAAAGTGAAGCCTCGCTTGTTTATCACAGCGACGTTCCCCGGAGGAAACGACCTTACATTTCTTATTCCAAGCGCCCATAATGCCTTACGTTCGGAAGCCAAGCCGCAAGTATTTTCGTCTTCGCCGTAGTACAGCGGAATCAACCCATATGCATCACGTCCAGCAATTATCTTATCAGAACAGGAAACAGCAAAAGCGTATGCACCATCAAGTTCCTTCAAAACGCGCCCTACATTTTCTTCGGAGCCCTCTTTGAATCTACTCGCAAATTCCGCTAGCCTGGTTTTCTCACTAGAAGGAAAAAATCGCCCATCAAAAACAAGTGCGTAGTCGTTTCCTAAAACTGGCTGTGGCACGTCACCACTAGTGCTACATGAAAGATTATAGCCGATAGTTATGTTGGAGTTTAAGTTTGTGTCCTCTAACTCTTCCAAAGACCCTGCTATCTTCACATGAGTATGAGTAGAAACTCCGTGAGCATCAGTTCCTCTGTGCGTTAACCCTTTTAGCATAGCAATCGTCGTTGGAACAACATTACCGCCACTTTTGTCCACGATCGCTGCTATTGCGCCCATGACTTAAACACCGTTCAAAAGAGATTTTTCGACGGTAATCCGTTTTATCCGCTAGGCTTTAACGTTTTCCGGCTTTGCAAAACGGCAAATGTTATCTTCAGAGAAATCTTGTTCAATGTTTGAGGAGAACGACTTGCCTATTCTTCCAATAGACACCCGACGTTACGGAACACATGAAATGCTAGAAATCTTCGAGGAGGAAAACCGTCTTCAGAGAATGCTAGATGTAGAAGCAGCATTAGCTTGGGCACATGCCGAAGTTGGCAACATCCCTCGCAAAGACGCTGAAGAAATTGTCAAAACCGCTTTTATCAAATATGTCAAGCTTGGTCGCGTTAAGGAAATAGAACGAGAAATAAAGCATAACGTTACCTCACTTGTTCGAGCGTTAGCAGAAGCCTGTGGCTCCAGCGGAGCGTATGTGCACTTGGGAGCCACGAGTTCCGACATCTTGGATACGGCGACAGCTCTACAACTAAAAGATGCGCTCTTCCTCATTGAGAATAGACTCGACAACTTTGAAAAGATACTCCTGGAAAAAGCTAGTCGTTACATAAGAACAATTATGGCAGGGAGAACCCACGGTCAACATGCGTTGCCGATAACTCTTGGTTTCAAATTTGCGGTTTGGACAAGGGAAATAGCCCGCCACATAAAACGACTGCTGGAATGTAAAGAGCGCATTCTCGTCGGCAAAATGAGCGGAGCTGTTGGAACTCAGGCAGGACTTGGTCCAAATGCCATGAAAATACAGCAGCTCGTAATGGAAAAACTGCACATTAAGCCAGCGGAGATTTCTACACAGATTGTGCAGAGAGACCGTCACGCTGAGCTCATTTGTCTTTTAGCCATGATAACCTCTACACTTGATAAGATAGCCACTGAAATCCGCGAGCTTCAGCGGACTGAAATTGGAGAGCTAGCTGAACCCTTCGAGAGAGCCAAGCAAGTTGGCAGTTCAACAATGCCTCATAAGCGTAATCCGGAGCTTTGTGAGCGAGTTTCTGGACTAGCCAAAATCATGCGCAGCCTTGTGGTTCCCGCCTTAGAGAACTTTGCAACATGGCATGAACGAGACCTAACGCAATCCTCAGCAGAACGATTCATCATTCCAGAAGCATGTATTCTCACCGACTACATGCTGAATCTAATGACAAACATCATTGAAAAATTGCAAGTTTACGAAGAAAGAATGCGCATGAACATAGAATTAACACAAGGACGAATCATGTCTGAGGCAGTTATGATAGCACTAGCACGTAAAGGAATGAGTCGTCAAAAGGCGCATGAACATCTGAGACGCCTAGCCATAAAAAGCGAAATGGAAAAACGACCGTTCAAAAGAGTCCTTTCAGAAGACAAAACAGTGCAGAAATTGCTGAGTACAAGGGAAATTAGCAAAGTCTTGAATCCACGGAATTACCTAGGCACTGCGGTAAAACAGGTAAAGCTTGTTATCAGAAAAACAAGGCAAGAGCGGAAAAAAAGAGGATTAAATGAGTAACAAAGCTCGTAACTGCGTTCACCGGTGTGCGCGAGTAGAGTGAGCGAGATTCTTCAACCTTTCAGATCCTAGGGCTTGCACTGCTCAATACTCTGTTATGGCTCTTTGCTCCGATTCTTCGCCTTTTTTCAGTTTTTTCCATTCTTCTGCCTTAATAAAGCCGCCTGTCTGGTCTTTGATTTTCCTTGCCACTTTAAGTCCGATAAGAGGTAAACTTGTCAATTTCTTGACATGGGCTTTTTTAAGGTCTTCAATTGTTTTCAGACCAGCATTGTAGAGTATGCGAGCACGGACTCGCCCGATGCCTTCAAGTCTAACCAATGGTAGAAGCTCTTTCTTTACTCCTTTTTGCACTCTTTGCATAACTTCTGAGAGACTCGGCAAGATGTCCTTATGCTTGAAAAGGCGTGCCAGTTCATGTGAAGCATGGAGTAGCCACTTGGCAGAGTCGATGATGCGGTAGAGGTCGCCTGGCTGAACCGTGAATTTCCCAATCATTTCATCTTCGCTTGTTTCTGCAATCCAAGATTTCAAAACCCATGCCAGCTTGGCTTCCCCCAAAAATTCTTCGAAAGCGATGCTGTCTTCCCATTCGCTCGGAATTGGAAACATAAACTCGTTTCCATGTTGCTCAACGAAAAGGGCAAGTTCGTCTATTTCTCTTGAGTAGGGTCTCAGCCTTGGAAACATGTCAGGCGTTCGCGCTATCATATGCAAATAGCTAAGGCCGGTAAGCATTGGCGCTCGAGTTTGCAGAGCATCTCTTATTAGCACACCCGTAACAGGGTCTATGTAAAGCTCTGAGATTCGGCGCCCAAATCTCGTCGCGTAAATGTCTTTGCCGCTTACGTCAATCATTCTTTCGTCATAGAGAAACTTGAGAATCTTGGTGATGACTCCCTGTATGGCTTTAGCCTCATATTGATACGCATAGAAGGTTTTGCCGAAGAAATCGTATATTCCCTGTTCAGTGTGAGCAAAATCAGCGGCAATTGTGGCTAGAACATGGGAACGCAAGACACGTTCTACAGCTAGCTTTGACCAGATGCGCTCGGGCTGAGCTAACACGTAGTTTTCCAGTAAGTAGTCTTGTTCATCTTCGTTCTTAGCTAAGAGAATGGCTTCACCTACCTTATCATAGCGGGGTCGCCCAGCCCGTCCTGCCATCTGTTTATATTCAAGCACTGAAATCGGGTAGTAGCCATAGCCAGGCTCGTACCTTCTATAATCATGGACGACCACCATTCGTGCTGGCAGGTTGACGCCAAAAGCCAACGTGGGTGTTGCGGTTAAAACCTTGATTTTTCCATTGCGAAAAGCCTTTTCAATTAGTCTCCGATGGGCACTGCCTAAACCAGCATGATGAAAGGCTGTTCCACGCTTAACCAGTTCAGCTAATAAATCGCTTATTCGAGTTCTCTCACCTGCGACCAAAACCTGTTCGGAGAGCCGCTGCAAAAAACGCTTTAGAGGCTTGGATAAGAGGCTATTTACTTCTACAGATGCTTTCTTCGCTAAACTTACAGAGTTTTTTCTGGTTGAAGCGAATATGAGCGCTTGGCCGCCTGACCTTACGATGTGTAGAGCAAGGTTTACAGCTGGGTTCTTTGATTGGTTCTCGATCTTGGTTGCGCCACCGTCTTTGAAGAGGATTTCGTTTTGGCGGGCTACGCCTTCTTTGAGCACGACTGGTCTCCATTGAGTTGTGATGTAGTTTGCGTTTAGCCATTCAGCTGCTTCCTCTGCGTTTCTTATTGTCGCGCTCAACGCTAGAAGCTGAGAGTTCGGGTTTATTTGTAGTAAGCGGGCAAGCACAACTTCTAATGTTGGTCCGCGGTCTTTATCGTTCAGCAGATGAACTTCATCGGCGACTATGAGGGAGATTTCATTCATCCATTTGGTTCTGTGCCTTAGCAGAGAGTCTGCTTTTTCATTTGTTGAGATAATTATGTCGTAGCGTTCAAGCCAGTTGTCGCTGCTGTCGTATTCACCTGTGCTTATACCCACTCTGATTTTTCTACCGTTAGCCTTGCGTAGAGATGAGTATTTTTTTAGCTCCTCGAATTTTTCGCTGGCTAACGCCCGTAGAGGCGTTAGATAGAGAACCTTTCCGTTTTTTTTGAGTATGTGTTTGAGAGCGCAAAGCTCAGCGATAAGGGTCTTTCCTGACGCGGTTGGGCTTGCTAAGACAAGATTTTTCCCATCTAAGGCTCCTTCGCATATAGCTTCTTCTTGTGGTGGGTAGAGGTCGGTTATTCCCGATTTAATTATGACTTGTTTTGCGGCTTCTGGTATTGCCAAGTCTTCAATTTTCACTTTTAGCCCTTGTCTGTCATGTTTTCTTTAGATAGCCATTTCTAGGCGAATATATTGTGCCTTCTTTAACTAGTTGTCCTAGGAAACGTTCAGCTTCTGAAATCGCAATTTCATACTCTCTTTCAAGCTTTTCTAAAAGCGCTGATTTCTCAACCATCCCAGTTTCTCTTTCCATTTCAACTAGTGCACCCAAAACAACTTGCAGCTTATCACGTACACTTTTCGGTTTACCAGTCATAATGATGTCAATGTCGAGTTTGTGAGATGTGACGTCGATGCCGACTTCTTCCAGTGACCTTCTCATTATGGCAATCGCAGCTTCGGCATCTTCTGCGAGAATTTCTTTCCGACAAGCCACACGGGCTCGAGCCTCCGTAAGACGTACTAGGGCCTCAAGCTGACGCGGTGTAATGGCAACAGGTGAGCCTTCAGTTTCGCTTGCTGCGCGCATGGTTAAGTAGAAGTCTTTAAGCCTCTGCAAAGCCTCTTCAGTTAAAACCGGTCTAATATTCCTTGCATAGCTTATGTATTTCCGTAAAATGCCTGATGGTACAGGTGCTTCGGATGGAGCAGCGCCCCTGCGGTGGATGTTCAGAATATGCTCTGACATTTTTGTATCTGATTCCTTTTCAGGGACATCTCTCAAGACAAAGATTAGGTCGAATCTTGATAAGATTGTCACAGGGAGCGAAATGTTTTCTGCAACTGTTCGGTAGGGCTCATATCTGCCTAAGGTGGGATTGGCGGCAGCCAACACAGCGGTTCTTGCGTTGAGGGTTGCAACGATTCCGCCTTTTGCCACTGAAACTGTATGCTGTTCCATTGCTTCATGGATTGCTACTCGATCTTCGGGACGCATCTTGTCCATTTCATCTATGCAGGCGACGCCTTTATCTGCTAGAACGAGCGCTCCGGCTTCAAGGGTCATACCTCCCCCCTTTTCTCGTAGAACTGCTGCTGTCAAGCCAGCGGCTGTAGTTCCTCTTCCAGAGGTGTACAAGCCACGGGGAGCAATTCTGGCAATGTACTGGAGTAGTGCTGATTTTGCTGTTCCTGGATCTCCTATTAGCAGGGTGTTTAGTTCTCCCCTGATCGTGATGTCGGCTAAATGTTTTGGCACGCCTCCAAACAGAAGGTACATTACGGCTTCCTTTATGTGCTCATAGCCGTAAATGGATGGTGCGATTGAGCGAATTACCTTGCGGTGAATCCATGGGTCCTTTGCCAACTCGGTAATCTGCTTTTCCTCTTCTGGCGAGGTGAGTATGGCTTCGGGTTCTTTGCTTAAGACATCTATGTAATTGGCGTCTAGATGAAGCTGAAACACGCGAAGCTTTCCGACTTGCGGAAGAGTCCGCGTTATAGCTCGTACGACGCCTACTATCGCCACGTGATCGCCTGGTCTAGCAACGTCAACAATGTCTCTTCCAACTAGCTTTATGTTTAGTGAGCGTGGTAGCTGACCAGGTGGGAGGTCTTCTGGGCGTTCTTGTATTCTAATCTCTTGAGAATCAACGAAATGGGATTCTTCTTGTACGAAGTCGAAAATGCCTTTCCTTTGGCAAGCAGGGTCAGAGCATACGAGAGGTGCTCTCAAAAATGGAGTGGGGGGTTGGTCGACGTAGCTGATATTTCCGCATCGTTTGCATTTGAAAGCCGCTCTTGTAACCATTGGTTGGACTGGGGTTGCTCGAACAGCTATGCCTTCAGCCATGACAAGTTTTCCAATGTGGACGGATCCTAACATTCGTAGGTGTATGGTTTCTGGTAGTCCACGGAATCGGACGGTGACGACTTCAACTTCCGCAGCATAAACCGGCGCTTCTATTTGCAGTTGAGCTAAAGCAGCTCGGTTGGCGTACTCCAAGTATTCATCAGGTGTCTTAACTAGACTATTCGCTAGGGGGGAGTCTGCGAGCAGCAAATCTTCGAAGTCCACAACTACCGAGGTTTTGTCTGAGATAGCCATTTGAGAAACTCTTTGCCGATACTTTTCAGATTTGAATAAGTCTAGGAAACGTTCTTGAGGATCTAAAACTGCAGCTTCTGTCAACTCTCCTTCATCACCTTAAGTATTTTTGTCTTCCAATCATTAATAATTGCGTATAATCGTTCGTAAAGAATGCGTTCATCCCGGGCTAAATTATTTAGGGTTTGATTAGTTTGTGCGGGAGAAGAAGCTAGAGAAACTATCTTTCTTAAGCGGCAATTAACAATGTCACGAGAAAGACGCGTAGATTTTCCGTATTCCCTCATTTTTTCCGGACTTCTAACGGCTTCACCTTTGAGACTGGCAAGATAACGCCTCAGTCTCGGATAGAAATCTTCTTCTAAAGGCGAAACCTGTCTAGCTTGTTGAATGCTTTCCTTCCAAGAGATCTTATGAAGCTTTACTGCATCTAGAAGTTCTTCTTCTCGAACCCGGGCAACACCTGCGCGTTCCAGTTCTTTGGCAATCCAATGTTTAACTTCATACTCCTTTCCCTCTTCGAAAGGTCCAACTTTCACCCCGACGAGCCGGATTTCTGGACAATTTCTGTGTGTAACGATTTTAACCGGGTTGTTTTCAAACATGAAGTCTACGTCCTTGATGGATACAGATGAGCCTATTGACAATTTCAATCTCTCTCTGAAAGCTGTCTAAGAGAAAATTGCGACATTGAAATATAAATTTCTCAGTGGAAACACAGGTTATAGAATTTGTCGTCCTTGCCTGTGCAGGGACTGATGATTTTTGGTAGTGACTAGTTGATATGGATAAGATAGAAGTTGCATGTCTTGACTGTTCTTGAGATTGGTTCCTCGAAGCATAAGCACAAGTTTTGGCAGTTAATTGAGATATACCTTAATTTCGCATAAACCACTCGAGAAAGTTTGTTTATATGTTGTTAAAAAGAGAGAGGGACTAGATGCGGCCTAGAGCCTGCATTGCATCGACGATTTTTCTAACTGCTGTGACGTAAGCGGCAGTTCGCATATCTACCTTAAGTGGTTGTTTGGCAAATGAAGTGTCTATTTGAGTTTGTTTCGCGGTCTGGTAGACTTCTTTGAAGGCATCTGTCATCACCCGTTTTAGCTTTTCGTCGACTTCTTCGTCGCTCCAGTAGTATCCCATGCGGTTTTGAACCCATTCGAAATAGCTCACTGTAACGCCTCCAGCATTAGCTAAGACGTCTGGAACTACTATGACACCTTTCTCGTACAGTATTTTATCTGCCTTGGAAGTTGTAGGTCCATTTGCCCCCTCGACTAAAAGCTTTGCCTTAACATCATCTGCGTTCTTTTCAGTTATTTGATTTTCCAAGGCTGCAGGAATAAGTATGTCGCAGTCTACTCTTATTGGATCTGAAGTGTCCATTTCCTTGCTTCCTGGAAAGCCTTTTACAGTGCGTGTTTTGGCTTTGAAATCTGCAAGCTTCAAAGGATTCATACCTTCTGGGTTATATGCGCCACCCACAGAATCGCTGACCGCTACAATCTTGCATCCCAAATCATGAAGATACACGGGTATTGGCCTTGCAACGTTCCCGTATCCTTGGATAGAAATCCGCGCACCTTTCAAAGGTACTTTAAAAACTTTAGCGGCTTCAAGCGTAGCAAAAAATACTCCACGACCGGTTGCAGTTTTCCTCCCTCTTGAGCCCCCTAAGCTTAGCGGCTTCGAAGTTATAACTCCAGCATCGTATTTCCCTGAAATCTTTAGGTATTCATCAAGGAACCATCCCATAATTTGGGCGTTGGTTCCGACATCTGGCGCGGGTATATCTTGATCTGGTCCAACAGATCTCGCTATCGCCGCCGCATAGCCTCTTGTTAATCGCTCAAGCTCACCCTGCGACATCTCTTTTGGATTGCACATGATTCCCCCTTTGCCACCACCATAGGGAATGCCGACAACAGCGTTTTTTGTACTCATCCAGAACGCTAATGACTTGACTTCATCCAGGCACACTCCTGGATGATATCGAATGCCGCCTTTTGCTGGGCCTCTTGCAGTATTGTGTTGCACTCGATAGCCTTCGAAAACCTTTATTTTTCTATTTTCCATTTTCACCGGGAGGGAGACAATTAGGGCTCTTTCCGGACTGCCTAAGACGTCTACAACATCAGATTCTAGGTTCAGTATATCCGCTGCCTTCTTCAGTGGTTTTAGACTCTCTTCATACAAGTTGCGTTTTTTTTCAGACATTTTCTCACGTCTTTACGTTTGTAAACCCTAGAATACCGAGGGAAGTTGACTCTTACTTTTAAGCGTTACTTTCAAGCGGCTTAAATGGGCGTACACGGTTGTTCCAAGTCTCGACCACGACAAGATCTTGTCAACCTATGTCGGCATGACAATTGCACTATATCCGAAGTACAATCCAAACCCAATTAGCACCAATCCCGCAATTACTGAAATGTATCTCATGGTTTTTTCGTTAACAAACTTTTTTCCCCAATGGAGCAATATCGACAATACAAAGAACCACAACACAACTCCAATAATTATTACAAAATTGTTAAACAACGCAGTTGGTCTTGTCACCGTTTGATCTGTAGATGATAAAATCGCCCCAAATACGCCCAACCACCAGATTATTGTCATCGGATTTGATATCGTGATCGAATACCCTGCAACAAAGGAATTTCTACTTGTTTTGACTTTGCTTTGCCTCAAATCTATTTTTTTAAAATACTCCTTTATGCTTTGCCATCCTAAGTATATCAAAACAACTGCTCCAAAAACCCAAATGGCTGCTCTTACTACGGGAACATTGATGAAATTGGATAATCCAAAGTAAACGAGGAGCAAATAAGTTGCGTCTGCTGACGCTGCACCTAAACTCAATATAAATGCTGGGAAAAAACCACGTTTCAATCCTCTTCTAATTACTTCAACATTTACAGGGCCAACTGGTGCAGCAAGTGAAATTCCTAAGACTATATTTTGGATTATATCAAGCATAATTACATCGTTGATTCATGCTGCATATGGATTTTACTCCAAAGCTCGAAATAACAAACATTTTTTATTGCAAGTTCCGTTGTTATAGCGTTAATTGTGGAAGTGTGTTTGTTGAGTTTCGAAATGTGGGTTGAAAAGTATCGTCCTCGTTCGCTTAAGAGCATGGTGAATCAAAAAGACATTGTGGAACGTTTAAAAAGTTTTGCGGAAGCTAGAAACATTCCACACTGTATTTTTGCCGGTCCACCCGGCACGGGCAAGACAACTGCAGCACTTTGTGTGGCTCACGATCTCTACGGAGAAGCCTATAGAGAGCATCTTATGGAGCTGAATGCAAGCGATGAAAGAGGAATCAACGTTGTGCGCCAAACCGTGAAGACTTTTGCTCGTGTTCGCACTTTGGGGAAGATCCCATTTAAGATTTTGATTCTTGACGAAGCAGACAACATGACCTCCGATGCTCAACAAGCACTTAGGCGAACCATGGAACGTTTCACAGGGACCTGTCGTTTAATACTGATTGCAAACTATAGTGGCAAGATCATTGAGCCAATTCAATCTCGCTGTGCGCCTTTTCGTTTCACCTATCTACCGCAAGAAGATCAAGATGCTTATCTAAGACATATCGCAGAAAGCGAAAAAGTGCAATTGCAGGGCGAGGGGCTCAACGCCATCTTTGAGGTTTGTGGAGGTGATTTGCGAAGAGCAATAAACACTCTGCAGGCAGCTGCCTCGCTTGGTAAGCCCATCAGCAACGAGATCGTGTATTCCGTTATTGGACGAGCAAACCCATTGGACATACGAGAAATGATTCAGCTAGCCATGAATGGAAACTTCATTGGCGCACGCGACAAACTGCGCGAAATGATTCTGAAATACGGAGTTGCTGGGAGCGATATTATACGTCAAATTCACAGAGAGCTTTTCAGGATGAGAGACATCCCAGAGCTATGGAAAGTTAAACTGGCTGACGCCGTTGGGGAAATTGATTTTCGACTGATTTCTGGCGCTGATGAGGAGGTTCAGTTGAGCGCTTTACTGGCGAGGTTTATTGAGGCTGGCGTAATAATGAGACAAAGTGGGTAGCCCTGCATGTATGCCGGTTGGACTGTGAGGCATAAGCCCAAAACTTTAGGGGAAATTGTAGGGAACCGTCAGGCTATTGATGATCTTATCAGCTGGCTAAGATCTTGGGAACGAGGCATTCCTAAAAAGCGAGCAGCACTCTTGTATGGTCCGCCAGGTATAGGTAAAACCGTGACTGTTGAGGCTCTGGCTAACGATTGGAGCTTGGAGCTTGTCGAAAAAAACGCAAGCGATTATCGAACCGAAGAAGCTGTGCGGAAGTTTGCTGGATTAGCGTCTCAATATGGCACACTTTTTGGAAAGAAACGTCTGGTCCTCTTTGATGAGCTAGATGGCTTGACCGGCAGGGAAGATCGTGGCGGCGTTGGAGCCATAATCAAAGTAGTTAAGCAAGCTCAATGTCCAATTATATTGATAGCCAACAACGCTTACGACCCAAGGCTCTCTTCTTTACGCTTTTACTGTCTTCTCATTCAATTCAAGAAACCGCACGTTCGTTCTGTTGCAAAACGTTTAAGACAGATATGCCAACGTGAAGGAATTGAACCTAAAGAGGAAGCTCTCCAGTTTATTGCTCAACGTTCACAAGGGGATGTGCGATCGGCCATAAACGATTTACAGGCTTTAGCGCAAGGAAAGAAGCAGCTTACTTATGAAGATGTTTCTTGGCTGGCCTATCGTGACCGTAAAGACGCCATTTTCAATGTTCTTAGGTTAATCTTCTATTCTAAAAGCTGTGATGCAGCCAAAAGCGCTGTAGACATGGCTGACGTTGACCACAACATGCTTTTTGAATGGATATATGAAAACATGCCCTATCATCTGCGCGATTTGGAAGATCTAGCAAGGGCAATGGAATCATTGGCCATAGCTGACCTTTATAGAAGTAGAATCCGTCAGACCCGTAACTGGAAGCTAACTCGTTATGTAATTGATTTCATGACCGCTGGAGTAGCTGTAGCAAGAGAAAAAACGGAGCCTGCTGGATTTGTGCCTCTGCGTTTTCCAGAACGCATCAAGATGCTTTCGAGAACCAAAAAGGAAAGGCAAATAAAATCGAAGATCGGTTGGAAAATCAAGCGTAGGTGTCACATCTCGGCGGTGAAGGCCGCAACGGAGTTTCTTCCTTACTTGAAGGTGATTTTTGAAAACAATGTTGGGATGGCATCTGGAATAGTGAGGTGGTTGGAACTGGATGATGCCATGGTAGAGTATTTGGCTGGAACCAAGAAACGAGCGAAAGCAATCGCCAAGATTGACTAGAAAAGCCTGACCATCTGCTTTTAGTGTTGAAGAAAATACCTATTCTGATCTATAACAAGTTGCTCTGAAAACTGAGCACTAAGTCAGTTGTTATCGATAAAAGCCTATTAATCGTAGATTTGCATCTATTTGTGACTTTGTGAGCGGATGGTGTAGGTATGTCTTGG
>JAPUUO010000013.1 GCA_026967815.1 Candidatus Bathyarchaeota archaeon
CTGTGTTTGTGTTTTGAAATTGCATCGGAGAAGAAAACAAAAGCATTAGAAGTTTGCTCATTCTTTCACCTTTGTGCTAATGGTTGTTATATGAGAGCTTTTTAGTTTATTGATACTCGGAAACAAACACCTCACCTGCCTTGATAAGGTAGTGAAGAAAGCAGGCGGCGCAAAAAAGACATTTTGCGGTAGTAGTTAAAGGTATACACCGGTTAGCACATGCGAAACAGAGTTAAGAATAGTGAGCGAAGTGACCTGACATGAGAGAAATATCGTGGAAACGTTTTGGCTACCACGTTGTGTATGATGTTGACATATACAATGCGATTGAATTTGCGAGCAGGTTCGGCTTTGGCTACATTGTTCCAGATTTGATGGTGCCCCGATTCTTTCCGGAACGTTTCAGCCAATCAGAAAGGCGGCGCATTCGAGATGTTGCAGCGTCAAGAAGTGTGTCTATTTCATTTCACGGTCCTTCTGACTATCTGAATCTTGGGACTCTATATCCAAAGATTAGAAAAGCTGTACTTGATAGAATGAAACTGTGTCTCGATTTTGGTCGTGATGTTGGGGCAGAAAGATTTACTATTCATATCGATCCTCCATTTGATTTCGTTTTCGCGGGACAAAAGGGTACGTACCTGAAAGATCACTGGACAATGTACAAGGATGCCTTGAAGCAAAGCTTGCTTGAACTTACTGAACACTCACAAGGAGACGTTCTCATGTGCGTTGAAAATGATCGGTTGAGCAAAATGGCCTTGGAGGTTTTAGAAGAGCTTTTGCCAATGCGAAGACTCTTTCTGACATGGGATATACCTAAGAGCCATACGGTCGCTGGAGAGCCGATAGTCGACGTGGAGAATTTTTTCACGCGGCACTTGAAGGAAGTCAGAGAATGCCACCTTCACGGTCAAAAGCCCGGAATGTGTTCTCATGACATTCTAGGAGTGGGAAAAATAGATTTCGCTTACTATCTGAAAATGCTGATTCCTCACGATGTTTGCTTCACCATCGAAATTCGCCCCAGAGAAAATGCTCTGAAAAGCTTGAAAATACTGAAAGATATGCTTGGGAATCTCGGTTGGAAGATTTCTGGCTCTTCAAGAATCTAGATGTTTAGAGATCCAGCGTGTGCACTCCTTGGCATGTATGGTTATTGGATATCAATAAATTTAATAGTTGAAAGGAAGTTCTAAATCCAAAAACGAGGAAAGAACATGTCTCACACTATCTGTCATTTGGAAATTCCTATCACTGACGTGAAAAAGTCTGGAGAATTCTATAAGAAGCTATTCGGCTGGAAAATGGATTATAGCTGGGGCAAAGACTATGTGATCTTTGACACTGGAGAAGGTCAATTGAGTGGAGGCGGACTAGACAGAAAGGATAAGATCACGCCAGGCAACATAATCATATACATTCTGGTTGACGACATCAACGCAATGCTTGAAAAGGCCCTGAAGCTTGGTGCCAAGAAAGTAAAAGAGAAAACAGAAATCCCAAATACAGGCTGGTTCGGCCTCTTCACCGACTTGGACGGCAACACAATAGGTTTATTCACTCCAAAGGAATGAGCCAACTCCATTTTTTGGCATGTATATCTTGGGGTGCTTGCACCATAGGTCTACGCAGGCATATTCTACACGGTAACACAAATTAAAACACGCCCGACATATTCATACTAGTGAAATGAATATACCAAAAGAGGAAAATTGTGGGGGACAATAAATACGGATAATATTTCACGTTGACATGGATCATTTTTTCGCTGCCGTTGAAGAGCGGGAGCATCCAGAATACAAAGGCAAACCAGTTGTCGTGGGTGCAAACCCAAAAGAAGGCAAAGGACGAGGTGTTGTTAGCACATGCAACTATGAAGCTAGAGAATACGGCATACGATCGGGCATGCCCATCTCAAGAGCCTGGAAACGTTGTCCCCACGCGGTTTATTTGCCTGTTGATTACAAGCTCTACACGGAAGTCTCTTCCAGAATCATGAAGATCTTACGCAGATATGCAGACAAATTTGAACAGTGGGGCATAGACGAAGCCTTTCTTGATGTGAGTTCTCGAGTTGAGGACTATGAAGACGCCCAACGACTGGCGCAAAAAGTCAAAACAGATGTCTACAAAAATGAAAGGTTGACCTGTTCGATCGGCATAGGGCCAAACAAGCTAGTGGCGAAGATAGCTAGCGACTTCAAGAAGCCTGATGGCCTAACAGTGGTTGAAGAAAAAGATGCGGAAGCCTTTCTTGCACCGTTGCCCGTCAACAAGTTACTATGGGTAGGTAAAAAGACTGCGCATAGACTCAACGCAATTGGCATAGAAACGATTAGCGACCTCGCTAAATATGAACAATCTGTGCTTGCTGAAAAGTTCGGCGTTTGGGGTACTCAGATGTATCTTTCAGCGCATGGAATTGACAATAGCGAGGTTCAGGAACGATGGGAAATCAAATCGATGAGTAGGGACACAACTTTTGAAGAAGACACCTCAGACGTTGACTTTATTCTTGCAACTTTGGATGCTCTCGCGGAAGCTGTGCATAAACAACTTGTGAAGTCAAATTTCACTTGTAAAACGGTTACAGTGAAAATCCGTTACGAAAACTTTGAAACTCACACTCACGGCAAGAGTTTACCGTTTCAAACTAACCAACTCAGGGATGTTCAGAAAACGGCACGTGAACTGATTCAAGAGTTTCTTCGTGGCGACAGAAAGGTGAGGTTGGTGGGGGTTAGGCTTTCGAATCTTGTTTCTGGTGAAAGGCAGAAGAAATTGTTTTAGGTTTTTTTGTGGCGAAACTTGTCGGGGTAGAGCTGTTCAAGGTTGTAATCGACGAGGCATTCTTTTAGGTAGTCTTCCAATGTTTCACCTGCAACCACTTCTATATCATAATCTCTTGTGTCGATGGAATGCTTGTAATTTTTGGCAGGAATGATCACCCTTTTAAAGCCCCAAGTTTCTGCTGCCTTGATCTTCTCATGTAAACCACCCACTGCTGTCACCTGAATCACACCGCCAACTCCCACATTGATTTCCCCAGTTACAGCTACGTCTTGTCTGACAGGCTTCCCTTCGATCAGCGAACAGAGGAGAATCGCCATGGTTACACCTGCACTTGGGCCGTCAACTCCATAGGCTTGAGCAAAGTCTATGTGGGTGAAATAGTCTTGGGCAATGTCGACGCCGTATTTCTGTAAAATGACACTTCTAACTTTGTCTACGCTATCTGCGATCATTATTTCCTTTCCGCTCTTGGCTGTTCCAGTCACCTTGTAGTAGCCTTTCAACGTATTCCCCATTCTGTCACTTCGTTTCTCTAGGAAGCCCTTAACTGTCAAAACGTTTCCTGTCATCTCACCACTGTAGGAGTCGTTGATGATTGCTAAACCGTAGATTTGTCCAAGCCTTTCTCCTTCAGGACTGATTTCCAAAAGTTGTCCTCTCTCGCTGACATAGTGCTCCAAGATTTGTTTTTGAATGGTTTTGCAGTGTTTTTCGATGGCCTCTTTCACATGGATCCTTTCGACAACTTGTAAGTTTCCATTCATCGCCAAAGTCGCAGCAGTTTTAACAATAGCTATTAAAGGTCGAAACTTGGTGGTTAGCGCATCTCGTTTGTTGCTTCTTCTTCGCCCTTCTTCAAGTATTTCTATGCATGCTTCGCGACTGAATGGAATCAGATGAAAACGTTTCACTTCCTGCGCGATAAACTGAACATATTTCCGGCGGTTCTCCAATGTGTTAGGCATGTCATTGTTCATGCGAACAACCTTGCCATATCCGTAGATTCGGTCCATTAAAGCTGCGTGGATTTGGCTAATGGAATCAAAGTTGCCAGCGCCCACTAAGAAGTCCATGCAAGGAACGGGTTCTGTAGCCACAGCCATAGCGGCGGTTGCACCTTGATCCCACTGGCTTCTCATAGTTATAGGTAACTGTCCATCTTCGAGAACTGTGAGCAAAGTTACAGCTTCACTTTGTTTGAAGTTTTTTATTTCATCTATGAAGAGAATTCCCATATGTGCTTGATGGACGTCGCCTGCTGCTACTCTTTGATGCTCGGGCGTGCCTAGTCCACCCGTTTGAAATGGATCCCAAGCTATGCTTCCGAAAAGCTGAGCAGAACCATGACCTGTAGCATCTACGAAGGGGGCAACTCTTCTTGCATTGTCAACTATCAGCTTCGGCACGTTGCTTGCTTTGGCTCCGCTGATTCCTTTGGCACCCGTCATGTTCCCGAAACGCCCGATGATGTTCACCAAAATTAGGAACATTAACAGGGTTCCTGCTGGAAGGAAAGTTGTGACTCCGATTGAGATGAATGAATCCAGTATATATTTGGAAAAATTGTTTTGATAAGAAGCCTGTAATGTCTCGCCAGTTATCGTTATCTCGTTTGCATCCCAATGAAGCTTTTGTTGCCATATATAGAAAAAGCCTGCGAACAAGAAAATCGCTGCGATGGCTATCAGCAAATAGGTGACGAATTTTACTCCTATTCTCACTAGGAACAGCTTTTTTGCTTCTTTCAGCTTCTGCTTGAAGATTATGTTTTTTGCTTCTCCAGCGGGATGGCAGGAGATTTTGGGTTCGCTAGGAGCAATGTTATTTGGCCAACAGACTACGTCTTGAAGCTGAATCTTGTGACTCTCATATAACTCTGTCAAGTGCGCGGCTAAGGCTCTTCCAATAAGAGATTTTCCCGTTCCCGGGTCTCCAAGCAACAGAAGATATGGGCCAGGGGGAGCAGCCTTGGTTCCAGCTGGCTTTTCCTTATCCGGGTTTTTCCATGTTTCATACCACTTTTCCTTTTTGAGTTGTTTAAGTTTATGCACCCACTCTTCAAGGCAGAGATAGCATTCGTTGAGCGCTCTTTCCTGCCCAATTACCCAGTCAAGAAGGTTAGGAGATACTGGATAGTTCTTTATGGTTTTGAATGTTTTCCAGTTCCATTTCTTTCCTTGAATAACCTCGTTTTCGTATCCGAAATAGTCTCCTGTTGGTTTCTCTCTCTTCAAATTTAGCACCGACATCAAAACAGCTTGTGAGCTGTTTCCAAGAAAACATATTCGTCAATCTTAATATACACCTTATTTTCTGGCTTTGCATATATCCTAAACAGAAATATTCCTAACGCCTGTCTAGATTTTTGCTGTCTTTCAATGTTTTCACCTGAAGCAACTTCTATATGACTGTCACTTGGATTTCACCGTCTACTGCCACATCGCTGTTTCAAGTTAGGCACCACTTTATCTTGGGCAACAACGCTCTCTTTGTGCAACAAATCAGATAGGCGTCTTATTTGGTCAGATATGTAGAGAAAAAAAGAATTATTCTTGTGGTAAAGTTCTCAACTCTTCTATGCTTGGAAATTCGGTGAAAATTTCTCCTCTAAAGGCAATCGCCGGAACTTTTCTCACTCCGGCCAGAAAAAGTCTGATCCTTTTGGCAAAACCGACAATGGCTAGGTCTATAATTTCTAAAGCCAATTTGTTTTCCTCGCAAAACTGAGTCGCCAACTCGATAGCTTTTCTCTCCCCATCTGAAAGGACACCTGACACTCCATCCCATCTGAGATCTTTTAAACCATTGCGGGGGCGCATCTCCGGGTCGCCAGCTTGTGAACACGGGTGTCCAATTGCTTCCACGTCTACAATGTACTGCACAGGAATCTCTTTCAAACTGCAAACATAAACTTTAACCTTTTCTAAACTGCTCAACGTTTGTCCTCCATACAACTCAGAAAGATCTTCCAAAATCCAATTTGGCGAGAAACCATTTAAAATTATCTAACGGAATATTGTATAATTTTTAAGAATGCTCTATTCAATTAAGGTTCCAATTTTTTTACCCTTCACAGCCAATAAGACATTGTTGGGGTTAAACCCATTAAGCACTACCGTTCGTGTCTTCCTCTTTTTCAGAATGCGAATCGCTTCAGGGTCTAGAACCTGATGAATTCCAGCTTCGTGCTTCTCACTTTCAAGAAACCGCGTTAAGTCATCAAGATCTATCATATCAAGCTTCCTAGCATTACGATGTTTTCTCGGGTCTCTCGTGAATATTCCATCTTGATCTGTGGCCTTGACAAGTAAGTTAGCGCCTATTCGCTCAACCAACAGTGCCGCAACCGCATCGGTTGTCATACCGGGTTTCAGACCCCCCATAACCACAACCTTACCATTTTTAACGAAATCTGCAGCCTCTTTAATAGATACTGGAACCTTACGCGCCCCCGCTTCACCAAGTTTCATGAGGAGAAGTTGAGCAACTAAACGCGAAACCGAAATGGCAACTTCGTCTTGTTTTGGCTCTTTCAACTTCATCTCCTTGGCCACTTTAATCATTTCTCTTGCCAATGAGCCGCCGCCCACAACCACCGCCACTACATGTCCTTCTTGCTTCAACTTCATTAGCAGATCAGCATAACCACTTAGCAAAGCCGGATCAAACGGTGAAGCCACAACCGAGCCGCCTATGCGGAGGACAAGCTTCATTCTGAAGACCACACATGCATACTGTACAAGCGTACAAATAATAAATTCTCCCTCAAGAAAGCGGAAAACACATTAACAATCCCGCCAAAGTGACTTTTGGACGGTAACGCCTATGACAGAAATTGAACTCGTCTTTCTAGGAACAGGTGGTGGAAGATTCGCTACAATAACGCAGAAACGGCGAACAGGCGGAATCCGTCTCATGTCGAAGAGCTTTAACATGCACGTCGACCCAGGACCTGGCGCTCTTGTCTACTCGCTAGAGGCTGGATTAAACCCGCAAAAAATAACTGGCGTGCTCGTTTCGCATTGTCACCCTGATCACTGCAACGATGCGGGAGTTCTAGTAGAAGCCATGACCCGAGGGATGACTAGGAAAAGAGGTGTCTTAGCTGCTGCTCACAGCGTATTAGTCGGCAACGAAAATTGTGACCCGTGTCTTTCAAAGTATCACCAAACTATGCCTGAACTCGTTGTAGATGCAAAACCTGGCGTTTCCTTTAACATAGATGGTGCGAAAATAATTGCTGCTGAGGCCAAGCATTCAGACCCCAGCGCGGTTGGGTTTCGATTTGAGATTGTAGATGTAGGCGATATCGCCTACACTTCAGACACTGAATACTATGAAGGGGTTGGAAGACCTTACAAAAACGTGAGGCTCCTTCTACTCTGCGCCATGCGACCTGCAGGAAGCCCGTGGAAGGGACACATGACTAGCGAAGATGCCGTTAAAATCGTGGATGAAGTGAACCCGGAAATGGCTGTGCTTACTCATTTCGGCATGAAGATGATATTCAAAGGACCAGCAGGTGAAGCTAAGTTCATCCAGCAAAAAACAGGCGTGCCAACAATTGCGGCCAAAGACGGAATGCGCCTGAGCATAGGCGAAAAAATTGAAGTTCAGACTCACAAACGAAAGATAAGAGGATTAGACTCGTTTTTGAGAAACACCTAAACATTAATTATTTCGTCCATCTAATTCCTACGGTTAATCACATCTAACAAGGGGCAAGAATCAATGAAAACTCTGCCGAAGCAATGCGACATTCTCAAGATCGAAGAAAAATGGCAGAAAGAATGGGAAGAGATGGGCGTCTATCATTTTGATTGGAAAGACAAGCACCGTCCAACCTACGTGGTCGACACGCCGCCGCCGTATCCGTCAGGTGACTTTCACATGGGAAACGCCCTCAACCACACCTACTTCGACATAGTAGCCAGGTTCAAGCGTATGCAAGGTCACAACGTCCTCTTCCCTCAGGGCTTCGATTGCCACGGTCTCCCAACAGAAGTAGAAACTGAAGAGCATTACAACATCAAAAAGACCGAACTTCCACTGGAAGAATTCATAGGACTCTGCAACCAATTCGTAGACAAATACATCACCATCATGCGAACAGCCATAAAACGTCTCGGCTGTAGCATAGACTGGACAACAGAATACCAAACTCGCAACCCCGACTACTGGCGCAAGACTCAACTCTCCTTTATCCTCCTCCACAAAAAAGGCTACATTTACCAAGGAACTCATCCAATCAACTGGTGTCCCCACTGTGAAACCGCCATAGCCGACGCAGAAGTAGAGCACCAACCAAAACAAGGCCAACTCCATACAATAAGATTCCAACTGGAAAACGGCCAACACAAAGCAATAGCCACCACACGACCAGAGCTACTATCCTCATGTGTAGCTGTCGCAGTCCACCCAGACGACGAACGATATCAAAAACACATCGGAAAAAATATCCGAATCCCAACAACTAACAGAGCAGTAAAAATCGTTGCAGACGAACTCGCGGATCCAGACTTCGGAACAGGCGTGATGATGATATGCACCTACGGAGACAAAACAGATGTAAAAGCCGCAAAAACACGCAAACTACCAATCATCATGTCCATAGATGAAGAAGGGAGAATGACAGAAAAAGCAGGAAAGTACGCCAACCTAGCCATAGAAGAAGCGAGAAGAGCCATAATTGCAGATCTTGAGAAACAGGGTCTCCTAGAAAAAAGCGAACTGATCCAACAGGAGGTGGGTCAATGCTGGAGGTGCAGAACACCCATAGAAATCCTGGAACGAAAGCAGTGGTTCATGAAGACCCGCCAACTCACTCCCCAAGTGGAAAAAACCGCAAACGATATCAAATGGTACCCAGACTACATGAAAACCCGCCTAATAGACTGGGCTCGTTCCCTAGAATGGGATTGGGTCATCAGCCGCCAAAGAGTCTTCGCAACCCCAATCCCTATCTGGTACTGCAGAAAATGCAATGAAATCATCCTAGCCGAAGAAGGCTGGCTCCCTATAGATCCCCGAAAAGACCCCCCCAAGATCAAAGACTGCCCCAAATGCGGCCACGACCAATTCATCCCTGAAACAGACGTTTTAGACACATGGTTTGACTCCTCCATCTCATGCGCAGTCCACGCAGGCTGGCCAGACCGCAAAGACTGGCACCGCTTCTATCCTGCAGACGTACACCCCTCAGGCACCGACATAATACGCACTTGGGCCTACTATCTGATGGTCCGCCACCTAGCTCTTTTCAACCAAACACCCTACAAAAGTTGCCTAATCAACGGTATGGTCCTAGGAACTGACGGAAGAATGATGCATAAATCCCTTGGAAACTACATAGCATCGCCGGAGGTCATCAGTAAATATGGGGCAGACGCCGCCCGCCAGTGGGCTGCAAGCGGAGGAGCAACTGGTTCAGACATTCCTTTCAGGTGGGCTGATGTGGAGTATGGATGGAGGTTTCTCAGAAAACTCTGGAATGCAGCGAGATTTGCCAGCCAACACCTACAAGATCATCGTCCAACTGAAAATGTGAAACTGGAGCTTTTAGACAGATGGCTGTTGAGCAAGTTGGCAAAGGTTGTCCAAAAGGCTACTTCGGCGCTGGAAGAATGCCAGTTCAACATTGCAGCTGAAGAGATTCGCAACTTTACTTGGCACACTTTCTGCGACTCCTATATTGAAGCTGTAAAGCATAGACTTTACAAGCCAGAAACCTACGGTGAGTCTAAGAGAAAAGCGGCACAGCATACACTTTACTTGGCGATTTACCGAATTCTCCAGTTGCTAGCACCGATTATTCCGCATACAACCGAAGAGATTTACCAGACTCTCTATGCTGAAGATAAGAGACACCTGAGTATTCATGTTTCTCCGTGGCCAGTTCCAGACAAGACATTGATGGATGAAGAAGCTGAGAGATGCGGCGACTTGATAATAGCAGTGATAGAGGAGATTCGCAGGGACAAAGCTGAAAAAAAGAAGCCACTAAACACCCTCATGAAGAATGTCACCATTTATGCTGGAACCGCCGAAAGCGCGCGAATTCTTAACCTAGCTCAAGAAAGCATCATAGGAACATGCAAAATAGCGAAGATGAAAATTTTGGCGCAGAAGGGAAAAGGCAAAGAAGTGCGAGACTATCCAAATGTCAGGTTTGTTGCTGAATATTAGTTGGAAAGTTTGAAGCGGAGAACTGCGGCCACACCGCCGAAAGATTTCTTTAGCATTTGTCCCTCTTCGGTTTGACCAGATATGACCTCAACTTCTGCTCCAGCTTGCTCCGCTAATTCGGCTAAGTCGTCGATGACTTCCTTTGTTTCTGCAAGGTCTAGTGTCGGCGTTTTGCATTTTGCGCATGGCTGTCCTGTAAGACTCTGCTTATACGCTAGGAACGCTTGACTTTGCATAATTTCTTGCTTTTGATAGTCGCAGTTGGTGCATTTGACAGTTGCTCTAACAAGGTCAAGGTCTTCTGATAACAGAAGGGTCTTCACGGCACCCATTTTCAAGCTTCTTCTCACTTCTTCTTCGCCGTAGGTAGCCAAATCTGTGTCATGTCCGATCTCGTAGAGAAACTGTTGCATAATGCGCTTTTCTTCCACATAACGTACTTTCTGCAGAATATCTGGAGCCTTATCCACTATTTCTTGAACTCCTTGCTCACCGACATAGGCAGTATCAATCGTATCTATGATCTTGTCTTTCAGCATATAATTGAGAAAGTCTCCTTTTTCAAACTCGTTCTTAGTGAATCCTGGTCCGCCAATTATCAGTCCCTTCAAGTTAGGTAGAGACAAAAAAGCCTTGTTGGCGTGTTCCCCGACACGTTTATAGTAGCTTACAAGTTGGGCTTCTCTCAATCTCTCGAATCGACGCGCTGACTGTCCGCCAGCCCTATGCTTGCCGGCCACTCCTGAAGTGACTTCCTTTATGACCTGTAGACGGGTACCTTCAAGCGTTGCAAGAGCGGATGCAGTAGCATCGATAACCAGAATACCATAGGTTTCCTTTTCCTTGAGTAGATCCTGCAGATGCTCAGTGTGGAATCGGTTGTCACATCGGTACAGCCATATGTGAATGGGTTCAGGCGGGTCAATAACATAGGTTTCTATACGTTCACTTCCAGGCCCATTTTGCGGAATTGCTCCTGCAAACATAACTAGGCCATTCTTGGGTATTCCGCGGAAAAGTTTCAGGCGCTGCATCACTTTCGTGATGGCATCTTGGACATTCTTGCGCGTAGTGTCCGACTTGATATTGGATGCGGTTCCACGTTCCTGCTTCAACGTGGCTACAACATCACTTACTTGGCGCCCAGGCGGAACATAAAGCGAAACCAACTCGGTGCCTCTTCCTTCTTTGTGAGCCAGCGTTTCCAGTGCCCTTTTCAAACGAAACCTTTGCAGCGAAGTCCGTTTAGCTGTGCTCAATCTTGACGTCCACACTTACCGTAACCCTACATCATAACCGAATAAATAAGAATTGCTCGCGAGTTTTCTTAACCGTTCTCTTGATGTAGATGTCTCAAGTCGAAATACCCGCACTGCATTCGAAGGCTTGCTGAGAAGGATTAAAATTAGGATAAGATGGATATGTCTCAATGCAAGGAAAAATTCATGGCAACGGGAGAAGTAGTGAGAAAAGCAACGGCTAGATTCATCATATCACTCATTGCGCGCGCGTATTGCAGTGAACGCTTTATACTCTATCCAAGGTCTCAAAGCCTCTTCAACTCTCAGCAACTCCAAAACTCTGAAAAAGTAGTAATCCTATAGCTCCCAAAGACGACTACTTTTAAACCCGCGAGGAATTCTATAGTAACCTTAAAATCTGAATCTCTGTGGCATCTAATCGTGACTATCGACACGGGTGATGCTAGCTATCAATGAGGTTGTAACATGTTCGTTGACACCCACGCTCATCTTCAATGGGCAAGTTTTGACAAAGACCGGGAACACGTGATAAGCCGAGCCAGAAAGGTCGGCGTGGAACATCTCGTGAATATTGGATTTGATGTTGATGGTTGTAGAAAGGGTATTGAATTAGCTGAAAAGCATAAGGGGTTTTATGCAACTGTAGGAATTCATCCTCATAATGCCAGTCAACTGAACCAGAACGTCTTGGACAAGCTGAGGAAGTTGTGTGAAGAGACAAAGGTTGTAGCCATCGGAGAGATCGGACTGGACTACTATCGAAACCTGTCGTCCAGGGAAGCCCAGAAAAAAGCGTTTACAGCCCAACTGCTCCTTGCCGAAGAGCTAGAGTTGCCAGTCGTTATCCACGATCGAGAAGCTCATCGGGACATTCTGGAAATACTTTCAGAGTTTTTTGGAAAGATAAGCGGTGTAATGCATTGCTTCTCAGGAAGCAGAGAAATGGCTGAGCAGTGTGTCAAGTCTAGGTTTTACATATCGATCGCGGGACCAGTTACCTTTCCTAACGCGCATAAACTGCGTGAAATCGCGAAATGGACAGACTTGAATAGGATTCTTCTTGAAACTGACAGCCCTTGGCTTGCCCCTCAAGATGTCAGGGGAAAACGGAATGAACCAGCTTTCCTTCTTTCTATAGCTAAGAAAATCGCCGAGCTTAGAGGTATCACTTTGGATGAACTGGCTGAAACAACCACCAGAAACGCCAAAGAAGTCTTCCAAATATCATAAACGGAGCGCGTGTTCATCATCACCCACTTGACAGTTTTCTGGGGTGTTTCCAAGCACATATCTCACTGACAAAACATGAGGAACATGCCGGATCACGAGCCTTGCACACAAGAGCTCCAAAATCGATAAGAGCTTGATTAAAGATGTGTGCTTTGCCGGTGGGAACAAGGGTTTCGGCAACGTGCCAAATTTCTCTCTTTACACAGGCTTGCGTTGGGTTGCCTCGAATGTCGAAGATACGCGTAATGAGACGCCGGACATTCGTGTCGACAATTGGAGCGTCTTTGTGGAACGCAAAACTAAGAATTGCGCCAGCGGTGTAGCGACCAATTCCGTGAAACGCCATGAGGTCTTCCAACCTGCTCGGCAATTCGCCATCATACTCGTGTACAACGAATTTCGCAATCTGGTGTAGTCTTTCTGGCCGAAAGTTGTAACCCAACGGTCGCCACAATTGCTTTACTTCTTCTAAGGGGGCTGACGCTAGTGCTTCGAAAGTTGGGTAAACTGTAAACCACTCGTGGTATTTTTCTATGACTCGAGCGACTTGAGTTTGGTGAAGCATCATTTCCGAAACAAGGATGTGATAGGGATCTCTGGTATGGCGCCAAGGTAAGTCTCGTCCATGCCTGCCATACCACTGCAACAACTTGCGTTGAAAGATAAGAATCCTTTCTTTATCATGAATCTCTAAAGTGCTAACGTAGTCAGCTCCTCCGTCTTTTCGTCGTTGATTGTTGTCCATAAAGGAAATCAACGCCCACTCGCGATAATAAGTACTTCCAATTACGGTCTGGGAGAATGGTTCGCCGGTTGCCCACGGAAAACCACACTTACAGAATCGACTAGGCTTTATAAAATGAATAATTAATATCCAAACATCATCGATTTTGCTTCATTAACTACGAAAAGGCATAACAATCGCAAATATCAATATGTGTACGGTGAAATGTGTGCCTACTGTGACAATTCCAGAAGGGCTGCACAAGAAAATACAAGACGCAGTCAAGAAAGGCGCATGTTGCAGTGTCGACCACTATATAGAGCGAACCCTAGAAGCATCGCTTGAAAAGAAATAGTACGTCCTGCCTTCAGCACGTAAATACCGATTCCGTTTACACAGTTCATAATCTGAGAATGCGCACTCGTGCGCGTGCATTAACTATGTTTCTTTTTTCCCATGAAATAGTTCGCTTCCTGCACCAGGATAAGTAATTCTAGCTGATCTGGGAGTACGCGTCTTGACTGTGGGCCATTTGTCCGGAAGTGGTTCTGAGCCTTCCAGGGTCACTTCAGAAGGATTAACATCTACAACAGTAGGAGTTTTCCTTATGTCCCTGCCTTGAACATTGACACTGAATTCGATCGGAATGCCGTTAGGGTCAAATGAGTAAATCGAATGAATGAACCCATGATCAATCACATCGGAAACACTGAAACCTGCGGCTTCAAGTCTATCTTTCAATTCCCACAGCTCGTCCTCACTTTCTAACCCAAATGAAACGTGGTCAAAAATGAAAGGACCGCTAACGGGTCTTCCATGGTCTTTCTTGGCCATTGGCTTCACACCTGACCATTCAAAAAAAGCCACCAAGTCTGTATCCGAAAGTTGGAAAAAGTAGTGTCTGTATCCAGGCCTGCCCAGACCAGCTACTAGCCGCATGCCAAGTAGGTCCCTCCAAAAACGAATAGTTCTGTCCATGTCGCCCGTGGCCATCGCGAGATGATTCACACCATTAAACCTAACCATCACAATCACTCCAACACTGATAGTTTCTTCAGCCAAATTTAAAGTGTTGCAGCGAAAGCTGCGCAGCCCATGAGAAAGGCTTTTGGAGCAGTATTCAAACACGTTGTGTCTTCTGGTCCATCGATTTCACCCTGCACGGCCCTATGTATACGCTTGACATCGCTTGGATACTCGCTTCTCGTTGCTTCGAAGATTTCTCCGTTTAGAGATCTACTCATGCATATCTCTCCTCGTTCCAAGGGTCAGCCGTGTTGCTGTATCCACGTTTTTCCCAGTAGCCCAATTCCTGTCTTTTAGTGAATCTCAGTTTCCTCACCCATTTTGCGCTCTTATAGGCATACTTTTTGGGGACTACTAGACGAAGTGGACCGCCATGTTCCAACTTCAAGGGTTGGCCGTCGAGCCGGTACGCCAGTAGCACATCAGCTTCTAACAAATCGTTGAGGGGTAAGCTCGTCGTGTAATCACCTTCTGCCACCACCGTTACGTACTTGGCCTCTTCCAAAGGGTTGACGAGATCATGGATGACTTTGAATGGAACACCTTCCCACCTGTTGTCAAGCCTGCTCCACCCTGTTACACAGTGAAAATCGCTGGTGTTCACGGTTTTTGGAAGGTTCGTAAACTCCACATAAGTCAGCTTCACTGCATTCTTGACTAGACCTTCGACTGTAAAGTCCCATGTCTTCCGGTCAAACTCGGGTACGGGACCTACGTGCAAGACTGGATACTTGGAAGTGACTGTCTGATTTGGGGGAATCCTCGATTTCTTCTCACTCATGCCGGTTCACAGCTGAGGTGGTTGTTTCAAGAAGCGTGGCAATTTCGTCTGGAGGCACACTTGAGATTTTAGAGTAAATAATTTGAATTAGCGCTTTCTCACTCTCCTGACCCTTTCAGGTCCAAGAGGCACACTTGTGCGTGGCCTTTTACCTTCACCTTTCGGTACGTTCTTTTCACAATTCCTTTTTCGTCGATCAGGAATGTGGTTCGTTCTGTGCCCATAAAGGTTCTGCCATACAGACTTTTCTTCTTCCATACCCCATAAAGATCCAATACTTTTCCTTCAGGATCGCTTAATAACGTAAAAGGCAAGTCATGTTTTTGCTTGAACTTTTCGTGAGATTTGATGCTATCTTTGCTCACTCCGAGTATGACAGCACCCTCTCTTTCAAACTCTTTAGCCATTTCCTTGAACTCGATAGCCTCTCGAGTGCATCCTGGTGTTCCGTCTTTCGGATAGAAATAGAGGACCACCTTCTTGCCTCGATAATCGCTCAACGACACTTCTTTTCTATCATCTGCTTGTAGAGTGAAATCAGGTGCCTTTTCTCCTTCACGAACCAATTCAGATCACACCTTGCCTTGGAATTCGCAAGTTAAACCTTAAAAGGGTATGTGACTGTGACCCAACAGCAACATGCACTTAAATAACACATGCAATAACCATAAAGTATGAAACCGAGATATCTTCACCTCGCGTTGTTGCTCATTTTTATGATCTCATCCGGGAACGTCGCATTCGCTCACACACCGGACACACCAACTGATAATGAAAGCCTCGCTACAGCCTATACCATATTTAATCCTACGAAGTCCTGGGCCATCTATGCAGAACTTCATGAAGGCGAAGAAGCTCAATATTACGAGTTTGAGTTGCCGCCGAATGAAAGGCTGTTCGTTCAATTGTTTGTTCCACCTTCTGAAGAGAGCCGGTTCAACCCGAACTTGGTGATAATGGGTCCTGGCATAACCTCTGAAGACACCGTACCTGCTTATGTGGAGACTGCAGAAAACGTGGGAATAGCGTTACTGGACGGGCAGCGTCCCTCCAGTGCCACCTATGAACCTTTTACTCCAAGCAGCTTCTATGAACTCGCTAGCTTCGATCAGGAAGTCTCTGCTGGTGGAACCTACTACGTAGCGGTTTATGAGCAGTCGCATGGAGGACGCTATGGCCTAGCCATTGGCTACAAAGAAGAGTTCGGATTAGACGAGTTCATCAGGATACCCATCGACGTCATAGGCATTCATCAATGGGAAGGACAGTCCCTGCTCTTGATACTGGCTCCGGTCCTGGTCACTTTAGTCATTGGTCTTGCTCTGCTAATTTGGAAAAGACCTACACCTTTGAGAGGATTCTTCAGCGGGATAGGCGTTTTGGCAGGTCTTCTATATCTAGGTAGTGGATTCATGATGTTGACCCAAATGATTCTGGCCTTGACAACCGCGAGTCCAGACGTCGGCGTGGTTTTGACGGCAATCTTCATTGTAATACCAATTCTCTTGGCGCTAGCCATTTTCCGACTGGCAATTTACCGAAAGCAGATAACAGTTAGAGTTAGGATTTTCATGGCGATTCTAGGAGTTTTAGGTCTCTTCGCGTGGGCAGGTCTACTGATAGGTCCTGTTTTAGCCTTAGTCGGAAGCCTAGTGCCGTCTAAGCGTTTCTAATAAAGCAGGCGCACGCATTCCAGCGCAAACTCAGAAAGCGAAATTTCACTTGCTTTCCCAGAAAATACTTCCTAATCAAAGTGGACCGGGCGGGATTTGAACCCGCGACCTCCGCCGTTCTCTGCGCGTTGCTTGCGAGGGCGGCATTCATACCACTGAACTACCGGCCCATTTCTCCAACGTTTGCATCACTAGCTCTTTCTGAGAGTTAAGAGTTATTTGAGGGTTTTCGTTTTGTTGACATAAGAATCGTTAAAACGTTTTGAACCTCTCTCCTCAGATTATTGCTGCAACCTCAAATGAAGTGAATACCTGTGACAAAGTGGGCTGTTCTTATTGGATTAGCGGTTCTCATGGCAAGCTCGTTCTTCATCTGGATAGGAACTAGAGCCTAGCTGTTCCCAAATTCAAGGGCAAATGCTTGGTGGAATAGCCGTTGCGTTTCTCAGCGGATTGCTTACTATGCTTGCCGTAATTCTTATCGTATGGGGTATAATTTCAAATATCAAGCAAGTTAAACAAACACTCGACTCATTGTCTTCTGCTTTGTTTCAATGCGGCGGCCAACGTGCAAACACTTACTGTGGCGCATCAGATGTATTCATGTACAGCAAAGATGCGTGAAGATTTATTAGTCTCAAGACCACAGTTTATAGTGAATATTGCTACGCACGACATGACTCGCACTTCAAAAGTACATGGAGATCAAATCTAATGGGAGGCAAATCAAAGAAAATTCCATTAGCTACCGGTTTAATAGGTCGTGAGACTGGGGCGATTCATGGTCAACTTGAGGTTTCTTTCATTAACTACGACACTATTCACGTTGCGATGTGGCGGAAAGCCTATTGTGGTCTTTCGAATGTCGAATTTTCAGTGGCAGACGCTGACTTGCAGGATATTATAGACATCTTAAATGAAGCTAAGAACAAGGCTGACTCCTATTGGCTGGCAAAAGCTGCTGTGAAAAGCCAATCAAAAGAGAGACGATGAAAAAAGGAAGCAAAATTTGGAAGGAGCAATACGGCCCAACGTTTTACGTGTGCACCAGAAATCACCGGATTAGTTTGAACATAATATCGGTTAGACTTTCGAATGGTGTTCCTATCAGCCTGTAAACTCGTTTTCCCAAATACTTCCTCAGAATGAATTGCACCGTAGCCTTCATGATGGCAAACTTGAGCTTGTCTTCTGAGAAAGACGAGCGATATAGTAGTTTGTGCTCTGTCAGTCGCAAACGTGTAGGTTCTTTCCTATCGGATGTTATCATTTGGTCTTTCACTCTGTCATAGAGAGGTGTGCCCGGAATGGGATAGGGTAAGGTAAAAGAGAGATAATCCAAAGGAAGTGAAGATGCAAATCTCACTGTGTCCAGAATAGTTTCGTTGGTCTCGCCTGGATACCCGACGATGAAAAAAGCGCCGACTTGAACCCCAGACTTTTTGGTCGTGTACACCGCTTCTTTGGCTTGTTTGGTTGTTGCTCTTTTCTTCATCAGGGTAAGAACTGAGTCGTTTCCAGACTCCATGCCGAAAAACACGCGCACACATCCAGCCTGTTTCATTCTCTCCGTCATTTCTCGGTCGATTGTATCTACCCTTGAGAGGCATTCCCACTCTATTCTTATGCGTCGATGAACAATTTCCTTGCATATGCCAATTAGCCTTCTGCGATTTAAGGTGAAACAATCATCGGCGAACCATACTCTCTCGTATCCGAGTGCTTGCACCGTCTCTATCTCGTCCACGATATTCGCTGCTGACCGAATCCTTAGCTCGTTCCCAAAGATTGGTCGGCTGCAAAAGTCACAGTTGAAAGGGCAGCCTCTAGATGTTATCATCGACGTGGCAGTGTAGCCGAATTTTTTTGCATAGTAATTCTTGTAGGCTTGGTGGTCAAACAATTCTCTGGCCGGAAATGGTATATTGTCTAGGCTCTGAATGACCTTCCTTGAAGGTGTGGATTTCAGTTTGTCTTTCTCTTTAAATGTGATCCCCCTCACTCTCGACAAATCGGCGCCTTTCTCCACTTCACGGGCAAGTTCAAGCATAGTTTCTTCACCTTCTCCATTAACCACAACGTCAAAATCATGAAGAAAAACTGCTGAATTCAACGTAGGTAGAGGCCCGCCGGCAACAAGGAGCTTGCAGTTTTCTCTAAGCAGTTTAGCCATTTGGATAGCTTTGTCTTTCATCGTGAACATTGAGTAGATGCCAACTATTGTCGGGTCTGAACTTCTGACTTTTTCCAAGGCTTCTTCTCGGTTGAGGAAGGTGCAATCCGCTAGGTCAACTGAGATGTTGTGTTGCTTTAGGTACGCGGCTATATAGCCCAGCCCTAAAGGTGGAAATCTAAAAATCGATCTGTCATTAAGAGGGCGGAAATACGGGTAAACCAGCATGACAGTTGTCATCTGAGCGAGCAACCCCCAAAATTTCGATTTCATATTCAAAAAAAACGTTTGTCGGATTGATTTCGTAGTCGAGTCCAGCCCAGTCTAAGCATCCCTCTAGAAACTCTCGTCCTCTCCGCAAAACGCTGTTTCTTGTCTTCTTCAAACGGAAGCCAACTCTGCTTTGTAGATCACTTAGGCTCGCCCAATCAGCTTCAATCGTGTCCCAAGCACCAATCTGTCTATCAACCAATACTGTACCATGTGAATCGGAGTATCTCCTGAAAAACCTTGACCCTTGTTCGTTTAGCACAAAAATCCTTTGCAGATTCTCTTTCTTAAGAAGACTCAAGTCTGTTTTCACTTCGATGCGATCTCGACATAGACTGTAGGTTACTACCACCGTGCCCGCAGGAACGGCCCTGACAAAGCTTGTATGAACGCCCAGACTTCCAGATAGCTTCTTTAGCGTGAGAAGTCGTAAGTGTTTGTGCTTCTGGTACACATCAGCCACTAGATTTGAGATGACGCGGAGAGTTTGACTTTTCAATCTGACTGTTCTGATTCTCTTTCTTGGAACTTTGTTCATGCAGAACTCCTTGCGAATGATCTTGAGATCACTTTGCTGAGACACGTAAACACGGGCCGCGCCTGAAAAATACGTTTCATCAGGATACAGTAGAACTGGAACTCCGAATCCTGTTCCTTCTCCAATTACTTCTGCTCCTTTGTGAACCAAAATCATACCTTTTTGCAGATTAGCTATATGCGAGTTGTGCGGTTTTGTGTCTGAATAAATCCGAAGAGCTAAAGAATTTGAAAGAGGAACCGTATGCTCGTCAACGTTTGAAAGCACAGAATCATGTCCCATAATAAATGATGCCGTCGAGGGCATAAGAGAAATTTCCCTTGTGGTTCTTCGAATATTTATAGGCAAGAGTTTTTTTTATGAATTTCCCTCATCAAGCAAGCCGTTTAAGCTATGAAACAACTTATAAACTAACACTAACTATTTTACATATTATGTCTGGGATTCTTGGGACAAGAGCATCGCTCTCAGCCGATCTAGATTTACTGCTGCAACTAATTGTTCTCGTTGTCCTCATTGTTGGTGTCAAATTTGGCAAAGAGAAGACGGAGAGAAGCCTTAAGACACATGGAAACGTGATGATTGCAGCAGTTGTTTTGAACGCCATCGGAGTTCTACTTGTAATGCTTCCCTCATTCGTGACGAACCTCAGTGCGGTTTTGAACGAAACTTCCACGATAGGTCTTCCGCTAACGTCCATCCATATGTTCATCGGAATCCTAGCAGAGGGCTTGGGCGTCGCATTTATCTTCAAAAAGTTCGGTAACGTTCGAATGTGGATGCGACTCACCGCGGCCCTCTGGCTTATTTCCATACTTTTGGGAATTTCTTTCTACCTACGATACTATGTAGTCTGACGTCCGTGCAGCCATCGACACCGATCAGATACGGGTACATAGGCAGGTTAGGTTAGAAGTATGCTAGCATCTACATGTAGCATTTCTTATTCTCTTCTCTTCACGACGTACGCAATGGCTGTAATGGCTATTCCCGCGCCAACGCCAGCATAAATATACATGGAATATTGGCTAAATAGAGACGGAGGGTCAACCTTAAATTTCAAGGATAGACTGGAACTTCCGTAGAGCATGTTGTTTCCTTCAAACACTGCTTGGACATGCCAGTCGACTTCAGCTGGAGGCTTAAAGCTAGCTGTGAAAGAGCCGTTGGCAATGGCGTATGCAATCTGCTGAAAGGTCCCATTCGTAGAAGTATAGATCAAGGTTATAGACACATTATCACTTGGCGGCGTTACGAGCCCATTTACGGTTATGTTTTCTCCCATGAAAATTGCATCAGTTTTTAGAGTCAAGTTCAGCTGGGAAGCGTACTTCACTGTGTAGCTACCGTTGTAGGTCAAAACGTTTTCTAAGACGTCCGCGGCTTCAGCTTTGTATTTGACAGTTGTGCCAGCCGGCTGACCAGGAATAGCTGCCATGGATGTTCTGTTGTCAATTAGCTGCATGTTCAGAGCTGTTAGGTTCTTCCAGTCGTTAACAGAATAGTAGAGAGTTGCATTTGTCAAGTCAGTGATGTTGGAAACAAAAGTGAGAGTCGTCTCGTTGTCAGGGTATACCTGCAAAGGAAGATCAACTGGCTTTAAGCATGCGTTTCCAAATTCTGTCTTGACTAGGAACTTTATCTTTCCAGTTCCGTCCTCTCCTATGAGAACGAGATGACAAAGGCTTTTACCATGAAGTGACGAAGTGTAGTTTACTAGCATGTCCTCCCCGTAAAATTCGCAGCTTGCAGAGGCTAATCCCCCAAACTCTTTGCTTTCAAGGTTGTATCCGCCATAAGTTCCAGAGATTTCGCCGTAGAGGCCTTGTTCCCAAGCTAGAGGAACACTATTCAGCATTTCTCCTTTACCGGCTTCAGGGTTAGACATCAAAAAAAGCCTAGCCTCGTACATGTCAAGTGTCTCTGGAACCTTCACCCAAACTTCAATATGTGGGCTTTCAGTAACGAACTCAAACGCCCAACTCGTGTTAAAGACGGGGGCATTGTTTTCTTTGCCTTCAATGACGACCTCATGCCACTTGTTGCATTCCACATCTTCGATAGTCATTAATGTTGCTGGTTGGGAAGCATTGCTCTCTCGAAGGTCGTTTCTTATGACAAAGCTGTAGTTTCCCGAATATTTGGGAACAAAAAACGGTTCACCAACCGTCGTGCCCAAGTGTTCAGGAAGCCCAGCCGATTCAGTGTGGTAGCCTTCAAGTTGACCTAGTGGATTGTAAACGTACATGTCGTAATCTGTTGAGGGATTAGAACCATAATCTACCCACTCGCCATAACAGTAAACGTGATAGGATTTATTCG
>JAPUUO010000014.1 GCA_026967815.1 Candidatus Bathyarchaeota archaeon
GTAGATTTATCTCAGCCACTTCTTCAACTGTGATTAGCTTGTAGCTGGGGCGAATTAAGCACGCAATTGCGTTTAGGGCTGTGGTTTTGCCGGCGCCGGTAGCACCTACAATCATAATTGGCATCTTGTTTTCGACCAGAAGCCACAGATAAGCTGCCATAGACTCATTTAGCGTCTCGTTCGCAATTAGATCAACAATAGTAAAGGGGTCTTTGCGGAATTTCCTTATTGTGAAACTTGTTCCAGATGGAGTCGTTTCTCTTCCATAAGACACAGCCAAACGATGCTTGCCAGGCAAGGTTACGTCTACGATTGGAAAGGCAATGCTAACATGTTTTCCAGCCTTATGGACAATTTTCATGACAAAGTCATTTAGTTCTTCTTCAGCGCTGAAGAAAGTGTTGGTTTTAATGTTCTCATGAATCCTGTGCCAAAGAAAGATCGGCTTGTTAATGCCGCCGCAACTTATGTCCTCGACGTAGGGATCGTGCATCAACGGATCAATGTTTCCATAGCCCACAATATTTCGTTCCAAATAGTACTGGATTTTCCGGGTGCCAATCGGCGAGATTCCCATAAAAGCCTTAGGATGGTTAGAGGCGATTATTGGCAGCTGCCGATGAAAAGACGTGCCCTGACTTTCATCTCCGTCGGGTGCTTTTAGCTCGTATTCTAATACGTTTCGCATGCGTTCGTAGGCTTCTCTTTCCTCTTTTTCCAGTGGAAGCTCATCAATTATGTAAAAAAGCTCAGCTGTGACATCGTTTTGGACTATTGACGCGTAAGAGAAGGGTGGCTTCAAGGGATAAGTTTCTATTTCAGTGTATCCTTCTGGCGCTCCATGACGCTTGAGACCCAGGTAGCCGACTAAGGTTTCCATAGAAGGCTCATCAGAAGCATTTTCCGCTGGTTGTTGATTTCCTTTCTTTGGTTTTATTTTAAACTTCACTGCTCTAACCTCCTAGGGAAGCGAGATTAAGCTGAGGAGCTGAACCATTCATATAGGACTCTAAAATCGCCGGTCCGTATCCTCCAATAAAATGACCTGATGCAGATGTTCCCTGAGGTAGGAAGACCCGGCAGCTTGCCGCGTCCTCCATCTCCTGACCCAGTGAACCTTCTAGCCACGCGCTTGAGGAGTCGCTGCAGGCGCGTAGCCAGTATTGATGGGATCCGATTGTTGTAGGTAGCTGGAGAAAAACCTTTGTTGATGAGTTTGTTGTAGTGGCTATCGCCAGAAGTTCGTTTCCTTTTGCCGCAAGATGATTGAGCAGGTTTCTCAGCTGCTCCGCTTCAGGGATGGCTCTAAGTGAGGTGGTGTAAGCATTAAGTGTGGCTATTAGAATGGTGCTGACGGCTGCTAACGCAACAAAGGTATAGATGTGACCTGATACAATTGAGGGCATGCAGTCACCAACCTACGGTTTCCATTTTCACGTGGCAAACTATGGTCTCTAGGTTGACTATGGCGCCTTGCGAGCTACTTGAGATGGGTAAGGAGACTTCGTCGGCATGTCCATCTAGGCTTGCCTTTAATAAGAGAGATGTTATTGCGTTGGAGAAGTTGTAGCTCTGCCAATTGGAAGCGGCACTCAAGCAAGACGCTTTGAGACGAAAGCTCCCAAGTCGTGTTACGCTCTGCGACGAGTTGAAGTTGACTATGTAAACCCGCAGATTGTTGACAGGTTTCCCATCGCTTGAACCAGTAACCGCAGAGCCCACCGAAGGTCGATATGAAAGCGCTATCTCGTAGTGGTTTTCTGTGTTCTGGGAAACGCTAAGTTGAGTCGTTGTGGACCAGCTTTGGTTTATAATGGCACGGTTGTCTCCCACTAGGAAAAAACTGTCTTGTGTCTCTGAAGCGGGCAATTGGTAGGCAATTTTCCCTATCGAACTATTAAAGAAGACAACCTGAAAGGAAGAACCGTCTGTTAAATTCAGGACCAATCTTCTCGCTGTTGATACAACTTGGAACTCTCCTCCGAAATTCCCAAACTCGTAAAACTGGGAAGACCCAGGAGACCAAGCCACAAAACTAACGATCTTTTCAAATGAGAGCATTTCTTGCTCCGCACCTGAGACCTTGAATGCTTGAGTTTTCATATTAATTCTGATGATCGAAAAATAGTAGGTGGCAGAAATCAGAACAATCAGCGAAACAAAAAGCATCAGAAAGGTGACGGGAAGACTCATCCCTCTCTGAGAAGATAACAAACTTGGCGAATCTTTCTTTCGTTTGTTTTTTTCCATTCAACGCACTCAGCTTCGGTGATGAGGACTAGAGAAATCCAGCCAAGACAAGGTGACTGGTCTTTCTCTCCTTTTTTCCATCTGAATGATTTCTGTAAAGATAATTGTTAAGATGGTTTGTGTGTAGAACAGCACTACACATTCGAGTACTCACAAGCGATCTAAACTGCCACAGTTCCTTGAAAAAAAATGGGAAAAAGAAAAAGGGGAGGGCTGCTTCTCTAAGTAGCTGCTTCTACGTTCGACTCTTTGTAGTATTGAGCGTTCGCAGTAAAGATGGTCACGCCTAAAGTGACGCCTATGTCGTTGACTGACAAGCTGTCAGGATTCGTCATGTAGACAATCATGCTCCAGCCAGATTTGAGAATCATGTCGTTTCCAGCTATACCCTGAGTCAATGTGTAAGTTGCAGTTCCTAGTGTCACGCTCAGGCCTTGCAGAGTACCGTTCGCGTTTGGTGTAATATATGTCAAATCAGGCGAAATTCCAGTTTGGGTCTTGTTAAAATAAACAGTGTCCCACTCGCTTTGTTGACCGCGGACAGCTATCTTGTCCAACACCAAGTCACGTCCACCAGTGTTTATGATGAGGAAGGCCGCTTCGCTGAAGGTCGAGCCATTGTTCCAAAAGTGAAGCTTGGTCACCTGGATACTCTCTTCTTGAACCCTAGTCGTCGTCACATTGATCGCATAGAAAGTAACGACAGTCGCCAGCAGCACTGAAACCACCAAGATTATCAATGTCGTCACAACGGTGCTGAGCCCTTTTCTACTCTTTAAGAGACTTTTCATTTTTTTCTCTCCGTTTGACGGCGAGAGCTTTGCATCTTAAGACATAAGATAATTTGTGTGTAGAACAGTACTACACATTCAAAAACGAGTTCACGTGTTATACCTAGTTGAAGTAACCTGGCCAACTTGTAAAGAAACTAAAGAAAAAAGAAGGGGTTAATTAGATCGAAGCTTCTACGTTTGTCTCTTTGTAGTATTGAGCGTTCGCAGTGAAGAGGGTCACACCTACGGTAACACCTATGTCACTCACCGATATGCTGTCAGGATTTGTAACGTAGACAATCAAACTCCAACCGGACTTCAAGATCAGATCACTGTTTGCCTGAACGAGTGCGTAAGTTGTTGTACCAAGAGTGACAGTTTTCCCTAAAAGCGTGCCATTTGAGTTTGGAGCAACGTAGTACAAATCAGGTGAAATCGCATTGGTAGTTTTGTTGTAGTAAACCGTTGTCCATGAAGACTCTTGACCGCGCACAGCAATTTTATCTATGACAAGGTCGCGACCGCCAGTATTAACTACTAGAAATGCGGCTTCCGCATAACTTGTGCCGTTCTGCCAGAGATGCTGCTTATAGATTTGCAGACTTTCCTCTTGAACCCGTGTTGTCGTCACATTGATCGCATAGAAAGTAACGACAGTCGCCAGCAAAACAGCGACTACCAGAATGATCAAGGTGGTTACAACAGTACTCAGTGCTTTCCGGTCTTTCGTGAACCGTTTCATCGATCTTTCACCTCGAATTTCTTTTAATGAAAGAAAGGATGAACTAAAGTAATAGAATTCGTCTGTAGCAGCCTGCTACATACAAAAAAACGAGCTGAAACTCAGATAGTGAGCACGATCAGTTCTGCATAAGATTCTGTGGGGTCTATCTGTTCAGTTCAACTGCCATCTTCGTACTCCACAGTTCAGTGAAAAGCGTACCCAAGACTTTGATGAAAGCGTCATAATTTGTCCACAGAGCTGCAATTTTGTCTTTCTTCTTTTCGGTATCCGAATTCTGCCCATTGTTTCTTTGTATTGACAAAAGAAGCTGCTCTTGATCGACTACAATGAAGCTTGGAAGATCGATTGAATACGTGCATTTAACATCGTTCAGTTGTAGTTTCCTTAAGAAGAAACGACTTTTGGGTGAATCACTAGTCAATAGTCGGACAGTCAAGTCCTTTTTTGCAATTTTCTCTAGTTTATCCAAGAATCCAGAATGGTAAAAGCGTGAAATATCTGAGTCACACAGGAATACCCAGATTTCCTCTTTAGTCTTTGCCGAGATCTCTTCGGCCTTCAGGTTGATTTGCTCCTCACCTTCTAATATCTGAAAAATCTCTCTCTTCACAAATTTACCCTTTAGTTTTGGAAGGGAAACCCACAAGTCGACAAGGCCTTTCTTCTTTCTTTCAAGACTCTGTAGCTTGAGTTTCTTGCTTCCTATTAGACGATCCAACGTCTTCTCGAAAGGCGTAGCCACAAATTTGAGTGGTTTCTCGAAGACTGAGGACACCAATCCGATCTTTTCGAGGTCTCGCAGAATTCTGTATGTTTCAGTTCGATGTAGAGAAATAGCTTCAGAAATCTCGCTGGCTTTACGCATTCCCGTTCTTGCAAGATAAATGTAAACCCTGATCTCATTTTTGGAGAGCCCAAGTTTTTGAAGCGTGTTCCCAATTGCTTCAAGACCCTGTATAGGACCTTTATCGTTCATTACGAATTTGTATAATCCTGCCTTCTCGTCATATAGTCTTACAACGGTTTCGGGCTTTTTTGTGAGGGTTTCCATAAGCGTTAACATTCCATGTTTGAATCTAATTTTAAGTGAATTGAAAGCGAATATCGATTATTCCTATATTTTATTCTTCTGAATTTTGAATTCATATTACGAATCAAACTTTGGAAAATTGGCAAGTACGTAGCACAAGGCTATATACAAATTCTCTTATTGTGTCGTCATCTCTTCGTAAGCAGTTACGTAATACTCGATAAACTTCTAGAGGTAAGCTTGATGGAAAAAGTTGAGGTCGAAGAGAAGAGAATTGAGGATTCCACGAAAATGGTCAAAGGAGAAACTCTTCCTCGCCCTTACCAATCTTCAAGTGAACAGACGCAAGAATCTCTTAGAATCATAAACGAGGAAACCTCACAATTAAGCGAATTTCTATTACAAGAAGGAAAACTCATCAGAGAACTCTGTGTTCTCCTTAGACATATTCTAAAACGGTTAAAAATGCATTTTAAACTACCTACAAATGTTTTTTCGCAAACATGGAAAACCCAAAGGATAATCCTGACCGATGAAGCTCATCTAGTTTTCGTAAACAACCGAAACGAAGTGAAATCCAAAGCTTTAGAAGACTACCCTCCGAAAGTCATACTCAACGTCGCTTCATTCATTATTCCTGAACTGAGCAAAACATTAACTTCCTACAGAGAAGATGTCAGCTCAAGAATAGACATGTTCGACAAGATAAACCAAGAACTTAGAAGCCTTCGCAACACACTTGCGAATCGCCAAAAAAACCTTGAAGAAGATGTAAACCCAGCTGGTTTCGGAGTGAAGAAGATTCTATTGACTAAACATGCAGTTTCGAGTGAAGAGAATAAGAGAAACACGGAGAGCACTTAACAATGTTAGAAGGTCTAGCAACTGAAATCCGGAGTTTTCATTCTTTGCGTGACTTGCGTGAAAGCATCGAGGAGGAGATTGATCAGTACGAGTCTGTTGCCGACGAATACAGCCAGTGGCTAGGATCATTTCTCAGAGACATGCAAGAAACGCATGGGAATGAAGAATGGTTTAAAAAGCTGTCAACATTTCAAAGATCTTCGAAGGGAAAATCCAAAAGAGAGAACAAAAAAGAAAGCAAAGAGGAAAAGAAAAAGAAAGCAGACACATCTACAGAATGGATTTCTTACAAAGCTCTCATGCTAAGCGCGAGTGAGCAAGGAGAAGCTGAAATACTATTTGATGCCATAGAGGAGATAAATAGAAAGATAGACCAACTTCGCAAGGTTAAAAGCGTAATAGAGAATCTGGAAAAGTCAACTCTTGGTAAAGACATGATCTACATAACTTATATTCACGATGGAGTGCCAGAAAAGATAGTCTTACGCCATAAAAAAGACAAAGAATTCGCAGAAAAATTCAGTTTCGCTGCAGACTTTTCCATGTTGAAACAAGTCTATGGAACTTGACTCTGGTCTTTTGCTTGTTCTTGGCAGCTAAAGAAGACGCACCTATGCCCTTTTTGTAGCAGCTCAATTAAGTACTGCAGTCTCCTGAAACTCATAATGTGCCCATCTGACTCTTCAAGCTTCTTTTCCAAAAATGTCAACGATGTGTGTAGTTTAGTGTTACACACAAAACAACTTTGCTTTTGAGTTTTAGGGTTTGTTTGGAGGGTTGTGGAAAGAAGAGGTTATAGTTTTAGTTTTGTTTGGGAGTGTGTCAAAGATCGAGTCTTCGATGAATTGGGTAGACGTTTCAGTCTTTGTGGAAATTAAGAATATGTTAGGGATGAAGCTGGCTGATAATGTTGGATCTGAGTCTGTGAGATTTGATGTTAGCGCGAAGTTGGAAGAGAAGGAGCGGCGAAGTGGGAAGGTTATTGTCCTGTTTGCGCTAACTGTACGGACTAAACCTAGTGTTGTGAAATACGAGGTTGGGGGTAGCGCAGTTTTGTCTGGTAAGGATGCACTAATCAGTAAGATGTTAGAAGTTGACCCAGAGAGTGGGGTTCCTTTTGTTTTTCACCGTGTGTATCAGCATGTTTTTACGGCGATTTATATGCTTGCTTCGCTCATGGGCACAATTTACCCTCCCTCTGATCTGCTTTCTTCTGGCGGACAAGGTATTCCTGTTAAGAGTTTAGTTGAGAGAGAGCAAGCCAACGTACCTAGGGTCGCTAACACAGTTGTATCAACTGAAACAGTTGAGGCGGGTGAGGTGCCTGAGACGGCTGAGGTGACTCCAACATACGAAGGAGCAACAACAGAACCAGCGAAGCCACCCGAACCTGCGGTTGAGCGTGAAGAACCACTTGCTCGGCAAACGGAAGATTCAGTCACCTAGATTGTATAAAAGTTATCTCCACTCTACCTGATTTAATCCTTTTTTCAAAAATGCCGTTTGCTGGTCAATAAAGCGTTTATCTAATTTGATTACCAGACAAAAAATGTTTCGCAGTGTTGAAAGCTCAAATACTAGAAGCGTAAAGCTCAAACAAGCAACGCTTAAATTTCGTTTATGTTTGATTGTTTTCTGGATGCGGCGGTAGCCAAGCCAGGTCAAAGGCGGAGGACTCAAGATCGGCGATGGCACCCAATGAGCTATCCTCTCCCGTAGGGGTTCGCCGGTTCGAATCCGGCCCGCCGCATCAAGATTTCTAATTATTTTGAGCTTGTTTTTTGCCAAAAAAGGCTTAATTTGACGAGTCATCAGTAAGGTGGCAGTTTGAATACAAACTTGCCGGTAAGAATCCCGTTGTGTTCCATGTATGCGTCGCAACTGGCTTTGAATAATCATTGATCAATATAATAGTTGAGGGAGACTGAATTTAACGTAATTTCCCCCGCGCGCATAAAAATGGAAAGTTTCTAGAACCATTAATCATAATAGGCAGACAGCTTATCTGTATGTATTCATAATTGTGTGGAGTGAAGGGCGAAGTAATGCCTAGGGATCCTGTCTGCGGTATGATTCTGGATGAAAGGACATCCAAATTTAAGATCAAACATGAAGGAGAAACGTATTATTTCTGCAGTGTGAAATGCAAGAAGAAATTCAAAAGGAATCGAAGGAAATTTGTAAAGTAGATTATTATGCTTGCCGTGTGTTTAGTATCTTCTGCGTTGCTGGTAACCGCTTCTTTCGCCGTATCTTCTTCCGCCATATCTGGGTTGCCGATCAGACCTATAACGCCTTTCTTGTTCGTATCGTTTGTCAGATAAATTGTTATCTGTGTTCACTTTTGTAATTGGGGATTCTTCTAGGAGTTCGAAGCTGCCGTATCTTCCTGTGTTTAGGCGCATGTTACCTCTGAACAAGTTCACGTAACCATTGTTAATGCGTAGCGTGGCTTCTTCATTTACCTTGTCTATATTGTCGTCCCAGAGCGTTAGGAATACGCATCCCGTTTCATCTCCGACCAAGGCGTCAGCAACTCTGCGTACAGAATAGTCTCTTCCTGTGACATTCCTAACTGGACTCTTGGAAATCACCTTCACAATCGTGTTCACTTCTCTCGAATTTGGAGTTAATTTCTCTACCTTTATCAACTCTTTACTTTCCGATGTCTCTTCACCTGACATATCTTTCACACTCATTTCGGTTCGTTATGACCATTAAGAACGTAGTTTTTAAGGGTTGCGATACAAATATATCAATTGCGTAATGTGAAGATGTTAGATGCTACGTATAAATTCTATGACCTACGGCAACGTGAAATGCATTTAGATCCAGAAAACAATTATATCATGAAAATAACGATCAGATAGTTGATTGCTTGGAAGCGTCTGATGAAAATGCTTTCGCGGTGTTCTGAAGTTCCTTTGTGACGAATGACATGAACTTAACACGTGATTCGATATTTTGTCGATGTAACGTGACAAGTCTCTTTAATTTTGGAATAATATCATGGGTAATCTTGAGAAGAAGTTCACGGTGTCTCTGCTCTTCTAAGTTTATTGGCCTCATTCTACCATCTGGATAGAGGATGAGAAGTTGACCAGTGAGGTCCAAGCTTGCGTGGCTTACAGTTCCCCATTCTTTTGGTAATAGTGCGGTTGAAATTGGCAGGGTTTGAGCAAAAGGCTTCATAATCTTATGGAGGGCTGCAAAGAACTCTCTGACAAGCATGTTTTCTTCTGCTGTAAGTTCGGAGATTTGACCTGTTTCTTCACGTATCTCGTTTAGAGTTTCGAAAGGATCACCGAGGCTTTTCTCTTCCATTTCGGGGCTTGACCTATCTTCAATTTGGGAATCTCTTGCACTTCTTTCTTCTTCGAGAAACTGTTCATTACTCATGAATATCCTCTTTGAAGTTGGAGGGGAAGTCAGTTAAAGGATTTGTATGTCGCACGATTCTTCGCACACTTTCAATGTTTGTGCATGTGAGTTCACGTAGAATGTGAATTGCGTCGATAGGCGTGTTTTCCGTAGCTTGAGGGTATCGTGTTAGTGGTGCAAATAATTTTGAGTCGTAAGTCGCACGACATAATATTTATATCGCCTCCACTCTATAGTTTTTGATGAGGCTGAAATCGTGTCTCTTCAAACCCGGGGGTCAGACCCGGCGGACAACGGAGTAATACATGTTAAAAGAAATGGCGCGAGAATCAGTGTGCGATTAAATAGGAAAAAATCTGAGACAAGGTCACCTCTTAATGATTTATATAATGTTAACCTCAAAAAATATGATCTTCATCCAAATTACGAATTCCCTGAGAAGATTAGAGGTTTAATTCCTGAAGGTACACCACCATACATCCAAGGCGATCATGATTACGTTAAGCAAATGATAAGAGCACTTTACTACTTCAAACAGTGCGCGTTAATTGGTCCATCTGGAACAGGAAAGACACATATCGCGTACCTTGTTGCTGAACTTACAGGGTTGCCTATGTATGAAGTAAACTGTGGTCTTCAAACATCGTCATATGACCTTATAGGGCGATATATCGGGCTTGGCAAAGAAAACTGGATCGATGGACCGCTGGTTTCCTGGCTCAGAAATGGAGGTTTAATGTATTTGGATGAAGCTAACATGATGAAACAGGATGTCGCCACTAGGTTAAACCCTGTACTTGACACGAGGGGACATATGGTGATTACGGAAAAAGATGGCGAAATCGTCAAGCGTCACAAATTCGGATACGTAATCATTACCATGAACCCATTCTCATCAGAGTTCGCTGGAACCAAACCCATGAACGCAGCCTTCAGAAGGCGCATGAGTGTGTGGATAGGGTTTGACTATCCAAGCGTTGGAGATAGAATTCTCCCTGAAGAAGCCCAGCTGATAACAAAAAAAGGTGTAGATGAAAACACGGCGTTTGAGATTCTTAGAGTTGGAGCAGAGATGCGGAGGCAGTATAAAGAAGGGGACTTACCTTACGGGCCTTCACTTGGAGATTTGATGCACTGGGCGGTTCTGATTAGCGACGGTCTGGATCCCCTAGCGGCTGCTGAGGAAACAATAATTGCCTTGACCAGTGATAGCGTCGAAGTGCAAGGTGATGTGAGAAGAATCATCGAAAGCGTTTTCAAGAGCGATTAGCTGGTCACTGGTTTCAATCAAACATAATAACGGTGGTTCAAATGGGTTACTTTGAATATGCCTGGTCTTTGTTCTTCGAAAAAGACAAGTTCAAGACCAAATTGCTCATCGACCCAACATTTGATCAGCCAATTCTCGCCCGTGACGAAGTTGGATTTGTCATAGTTTTGCCAGAACCTATTACACATCAAGAGGAGGAAACGATTTCATTCTTGGGATATCGATTTCCAACAGGATCTGAGGGGAAGTTGCTAGTTGTCAAACTATTCAAAGCTTGTGTTTTTCACCTTAGTGCACACGTTGCTGTTTCAGATTTTGAGGTGTACTCTGACTGGGAGAAGCAGAAGGATAATCGTCTTGCAAAGTTTTCGGAGTCACTAGTTGAAGATACTAAGGTCAACGCGTATATTTTGACGCGTTATCCAGATAAGCTTTCAGACATAGCTTTCGCTAACTCTCTTGCCTTCAAGAGATCGAGGTCTCTTGGAAGAATTTGGAATCCAGCAAGTAGAGTCATGGGTGCATTGTTGATGCAACTGAATATGGGTGTGATTAAGGGCGATGTGAGAACAAAGGAATGGGAAACAGTTAGCCAAGTAATGAATCAACTGACGCAACTACGGCGCAAATTCATTGAATATTTTGCGAGTAACCATTTCAATGATGACAAAATGAGTTTAAGAGCTGCAGATGAGACTTATCATGCTCTTGAATGTTATGGACCTGTACTGGAAGTTCCATCACTTCCCCATACAGAACATTTGGAACACTCCATCCTTTTTCCTCAATATCGAGTGCAACCTGACAATGGAGCCAGCGAGGTTTTCAGCAAATGTTTGGCAACACTAGGAGAAGATTCAACTGACGCGCAACGCAGAATTGAGCAAAAGGCAGTTGAAGCGGAGGCTTTTCAGGTCTTTGATTCCTTGTCTCGCGAAAAGGGCAAAGAGGAAAAGATTCTTAGCAGATATGAAGCACTTGCCTTTCTAACTAGATTCAAGTCAATCGGCTTTCCACGTGAAGATCACACGGAATTCCTTAGAACGCGGGCAGCAACTAAAAGCGAAACAAGGAGGCTCATTAGTAGCCTCATGGTGGGGTTTGATGCTTTAGACGAGGATCCCAGAAAGATGTATGGAGTCTTAGATCTTCAAGAAATCATACAGGTTATGGCCAGCAAGAATCCGAGAATGGATGTTTTCATGCGGGACGAGAATATAGGTAAGAGCTATGCATGGGTCGTCCTTCTCGATGCAAGCAGAAGCATGAGCCCCATCGCCGATGATGCTCGAAACCTGAGCATATGTCTTGCCGAGACTGCAAAGGAACTGTTAATAGATTCTTCTTCTTGGGGGCTTTATGCATTTAACGATCGGTTTCTCATTTTGAAAGATCCAACAGAAAGATATGGGTCTAAAACAAAAGCAAGGATTGGGGCATTAAGGTTCGAAGGTCTTACTTACATGCCTGATGCGCTTCATCTTGCGGGGGAATTTCTAAAGAAGAGAAGTGAAAATCTTAGGCTCGTGACCATTCTATCTGATGGATGGCCCTACGGCTACTCGAAAATAGATGATGCCCTTAAAGGAACTCTCAAATTTCTCAAAAAATCAGGTATTGTTGTCATCGGCATCGGAGTTAAGACTAATAGAATGGAAAATTTATTTAGGACGAATTGCGCAGTCAAAGAGCCGAGGGACTTGACGAAGAGATTTCCAAACTTGTTTCTAGAGGCCAGCCGAGGTGCGGTGGGCCTTTAGGAAATAGATGTCCGGAGAATAGACTGCGCACAAACGTCAGATCTTTGATGTAAGAATTAAGACGAGACAGTCCGTTCTTACTAGGTGAGTATTGTTAATGTTTATATATTAACTTGTAGTTGTCATTTTGGGCGCTGCAGAAATGAAGCTATCAAAAGAAATCAGAGTTTATTGTTCAACTTGCAAAAAACATATAGTTCACACAGTGAGCGTAGTCAGCGTAAGCCGCAAGAGAGGTAAACTGTCAAAGGGTGAAAGACAAAAATCTCGCGGGACACGAGGACATGGGGGGCATGGAAAATTCTCCAAAGTGCCTGTCAGCAAGATGGCAAGAAGGTCTAAAACAACACGGAAAATTCCAATAAAGCTAACATGCAAAGAATGCGGAAAAGCAAGCCAGCGGTCACTGGGACGCATGAAAAAAACTGAAATCAAAAGATAAGCTTTAGTATGTAGTCAATTTTAAGAGTTTTTTGGCTGACTCTTTTGAAAACACTAAAAGAGGCATCCTTGCCTATACAACGAACACAGAAGGTTTCTATAGCCATACCGGCTTCTTTTATTTCGGATATTCCTCACCTAAGAGAGAAAACATTCAGAACAGGTCTAGTCGGGCGTGCAGCCGCAATTTTCCGAATAGATGAGGTTATTGTTTACCCAGATATGCCGAATGTTGACCAAACCAGAGACGTTGAACTGATAGTTTTGATTCTCTCTTACATAGAGACCCCACAATATTTGCGCAAGAAACTGTTTAGAATTAGGTCGGAACTGCGCTATGCTGGTGTTTTGCCACCCTTGCGTACGCCCCATCACCCAGTAATCAACCGTTTAAAGAAGCTTGACATTGGAGAATACCGTGAAGGAATTGTTGTCTCTTCCTCCATAAAAGGGTCATTCGTAGATGTTGGCGTGGAACAGCCGGCTTTGATACAGGGAAAACAGTTGCCACTAAACACACGAGTAACCGTGGAAATCACTCGACTTCAGAAACAATTTTTGGCAATTTTGGTAAGTCGAGAAAAACCGAAAACATATTGGGGTTATAAAGTAGCGACGTCTAACGTTCCGTTGGGACAATTAGTGAAGAGAAAGGGCTTTGACTTAGTAATTATGACTTCCCGAATGGGAAAGGCAATAATAGAAGTCATGGAAAAACTGAGAGAAAAGTGGAAAGTTTCCGATAATGTTTTGGTGGCCTTTGGGGCTCCCGCCCAAGGATTGTATGAAATTTTGGCGCATGAACGATTAAAACTGGAAGAGATTTCCCACTTTATTCTGAATACCATTCCATGTCAGGGAACAAAAACTGTTCGAACAGAAGAGGCAATATACACTACTTTAGCCATCTTGAATACACTTCGATAGACTAATCCCGCCAAAGAATTCGTAACCTTTATAACTTGACATTCTAACTTGAGAAAGGACAGGGTGAAAACCTGTGGGTCATCGAAAAAGGCACGCCCCGAAACGTGGTTCCCTCGCTTTTTTGCCTAGAGGACGTGCTGCACGCAGAGTTGGTAGAATCCGTTTCTGGCCTGAAATTGAGCGTGAGACCCCGACCCTATTAGGATTTGCAGGTTATAAGGCTGGAATGACCCATGTTTTCAAGATAAACGACACGTCTGGCTCGTCAGATTTTGGCAAAGAAGTAGCCCGCCCTGCTACGGTTTTAGAAGCCCCTCCTGTCATAGTTTGTGCCATTCGCGCTTACATAAAAGATCCCTATGGTTTACAGAGTTTCACAGAAGCTTGGATGAGGGAACTGCCGAAAGACCTTGAACGAGCTATAACTCCGCCTAAGAACCAAGATCGAGAACAAGCCTTCAAGAAAATGGAGGAAAACTTCGATAAGATTGCTGAATTCCGCATTTTGGTTGCCACTCAGCCCAGACTGACAAACGTTCCGAAGAAGAAGCCTGATTTGATGGAAATCAAAGTAGCTGGAACTACAATTCAAGAGCAGTTTGAATACGTGAAAGATCTCTTAGGAAAGACAGTTTCGGCTACCGACATCTTCAAGGAAGGGCAATATGTTGATGTAGTTTCCATAACAAAAGGCAAGGGTTTTCAAGGACCAGTTAAACGGTGGGGCGTCAGAATTTTATCTCACAAGGCTCGGAAAACAAAGCGGGGAATTGCAACCCTTGGACCTTGGCACCCCGCAAGAGTTCAGTACAGCATTCCAAGAGCAGGCCAAATGGGTTATCACCAACGCACAGAATATAACAAGCGCATCCTGAAAATCGGCTCAGACGGAAGCGAAGTTACGCCGAAAGGAGGATTTCTACGCTACGGCCAAATCAACGAAACATACATCCTCATAGACGGGAGCTTGCCAGGCCCAGCTAAGCGCCTAATAAGATTACGCTATGCCGCACGCTCTCCAAAAAGAGTTCCTGAAGAGCCTCCGAAAATTGTTTCCATATCGCTCGAGTCACTTCAAGGATAAAATGAGGATGTGAAGATGGGCAAGAGAACAGCCAAAATCTTCAACTTGGAAGGTAAAGTTCTAAGCAAGATCAGCCTTCCAGCTGTTTTCAAAACTCCGATTAGGCATGATGTGATAAAAAGGGCTGTGGTAGCTCTTCAGTCTCACCGTTTTCAACCGCAGGGACGAAACCCTTTGGCTGGCAAAAGAAGGAGCGTTGAGTCTTGGGGCGCTGGACACGGAGTTGCCCGAGTTCCGAGAATAAAGGGGATGGGACGAAGAGCCGGATATGCTGTTGGCACAGTTGGCGGTCGAGAAGCTTTTCCTCCAGTGGCTAAGAAGAAAATTGTGAAGAAAATTCCTAAGAAAGAAATGAAGCTAGCTTTGCGTTCGGCTGTGGCGGCAACTGCTCTAAAGGAAATTGTCACTTCTCGCGGTCACATAACCGAATATGTTCAGGATCTTCCCGTTGTGGTTGCGAATGATATTCAAAAATTAAAGAAGACACGCGAAGTTGAAGAGACGCTCATTAAACTAGGTGTTTGGCCTGATATTTATCGGGTTGCGGAAAGCCAGAAAATTCGGGCTGGAAAGGGCAAAATAAGAGGAAGAAAAAAAAGACACGCTGTTGGGCCATTACTTGTAGTTTCTGAAAACGAAGGCATAATGAAAGCAGCTCGAAACATTCTCGGCATGAATGTAGTTAACATTAACAATTTGAATGTGGAGCTCTTGGCTCCCGGAACTCATCCAGGTAGACTTACGATTTGGTCAAAGTCTGCCTTTGAAAAACTCGGAGAATTATTCGGAGGCTGAAACGCTTGGATCCGCAAGACGTTGTAATGTATCCTCTTATGACCGAAGTTGCCAGCCGCATACTTGAAGCTGAAAACAAGCTGGTTTTTATTGTAAACCTTAAGGCTTCTAAGGAAGACATAAAGCGAGCAATTGAGGAACTTTACGAGGTTAGAGTGGAAAAGGTGAACGTTGCAATTACGCCTAAAGGTTTGAAAAAGGCATTTGCTAAACTTCATCCAGATTATAAGGCTGTTGATGTCGCCATCAAACTCGGCATTTTGTAACTGCTCTTGAGAAAATGGATCCACTAGACTTTTAAGTAAACCAACTTATTTTTGTTCCAATTCGAAGAATTTTAACAGGTGGGCGCTACATGGAAAAAATAAGAGCTGTTCTGTTCGGTGTCGGCGCCATTGGAAGCAGCATTGCTAAGTTTCTCCTCGAAAAGGAAGGGGTGGAAATTGTGGGCGCCATAGACATCGCCACGGACAAAATTGGAAAAGATTTAGGCGAAGTCTTAGGAATCGGCAAGCAATTGGGTGTTGTTATTTCAAACGACCCGAAAGCTGTATTGTGTAAGGCTTGCGCAGACATTGTAGTTCATACAACTAGCTCTTATCTTAAGGATGTCTATTCCCAAATTGCTCCACTAGCAGAGTATGGAGTAAACGTGGTATCTACGTGCGAGGAGTTGGCTTATCCTTACGTTTCGGAACCTGAATTTGCGAGGAAACTGGACGCGTTAGGCATGAAGTATGGAGTAACCTTTCTCGGAACAGGTATAAACCCAGGTTTCTTGATGGACACGTTGGTTATTGCGCTTACTGGAGTGTGTCAAAAAGTTAACAGAATAAAAGCTGAAAGAGTTATGAACGCTGCTACGCGTAGGGTTCCCTTTCAAAAGAAGATAGGGGCAGGGCTCTCAGTAAAAGAGTTTGATAAAAGGATTAAGAACAAAGCTGTTACCGGTCATGTAGGTCTTGAACAATCCCTAGGCATGATTGCAGGCGCGTTGAAATGGCAACTTGACAAGATAGGAGTTGACTTACCCCAGCCAGTAATAGCCATGAAGAATGTTGCTAGCGAAGCCATTAGAGTGAAGCAAGGTCAAGTAGCTGGATTAAAGCAGTGTGCGCACGGCTCTGTTGGCGGAGAAGAGAGGATTACACTTGATTTCCAAGCCTATATAGGTGCTAAAGAAGAATATGATTCTGTTAGTATCGATGGAGTGCCACCGGTTTGTCAAAAGATAAGCCCTTGTGTGCATGGTGATTTAGCAACAATAGCCGCTATTGTAAATTCAATTCCAAAAGTGATTAATGCTCCGCCGGGTTTAGTTACAATGAAAGATTTGCCTGTACCTTCCGCGGCACTGGAAGACATGAGGAAGTATGTGTAATGCTTTCGATTAAAACTGTTGAAGCAACGTTTCTAAAGACAATCTTAAGTGTCTAACTTCTTTTGTTTATGTCTATACTGTTTGGTGGATTTCCAATCAATTTCCATGGTGGTAGAATCGATTATCGCGCCATATTCTTTTTCTGCTGTTTCCAACGAAACAAGTTCGTCTAAAACGTCTTGAAGCACTAATTCGGGGTAACGTTCCAATGGTTTCCCGTAACCTCCTCCACCAGGAGTCCTTACAAGGAAGACGTCGTCTTTCTCTATTTTGATTGTGCATTTGGACCTTAGTTTTATTTGTTTCTTATTTGGCCTTATGATGTAATGTTCACCTCGGTTTCCATGTTTTCCGCCAAACAACCCCCATGGCGGTATTTTTGTTCTTTCAGCGAGCACTGATAATGTGGCTGAAGGAGCTAGCAGCATCCAACTTCTTTCTAAGCCTACGCCGCCTCTATATTTTCCAGGACCCCCACTGTCCTTGCGTAGTTCATATTTTATGAAGCGTATTGGATAGGTGGTTTCGATAGCTTCAATTGGTGTATTCATTGTGTTTGTCATATGAGAGTGCACCGCATCCACTCCGTCGATTCCCTTTCTCCCTCCGAATCCTCCAGCTATTGTTTCATAGAAGGTCCAAGGTTTGCCGTTTTCTTGGTTTATCCCGCCGACTGCAACGTTGTTCATTGTTCCTTGACATGCTGCACAAACCTTTTCTGGTAAGATTTGGGCATAGGCTTTTAGCAATACATCTACATTTCGTTGAGAAGTTTCGACGTTGCCTCCAGCCACTGGTCTTGGCGGAGTTGGATTCATCACTGTACCTTCGGGCACATGGACTTTCACGGGTCTATAGCATCCATCATTCATCGGTATAGAAGGGTCAGTTAAGCATCTTAAAACATAATACACTCCAGAGAGAGTTACACCTAAAACAGCGTTTATGGGCCCATCTACTTGCTTATCCGTCCCAGTGTAATCAATGAGCAGTTGGTCCGTCTTGACAGTTATTGTAGCTTTGATTTTGACTTTTTTGTTGCTCGTTCCTGTGTTTTCAAGGTAGTCTTCTGCAGAGAAAACTCCTTTTGGCATTCTGTTTATTTCGTTTTGTATTCGCTTTTCCGAATAATCCATAATTTTTTCTATGGCTTTTTGCAAAGTTTCTGTACCATATCTTTCTATGAGTTCTAGAATGCGTCTTTTGCCTAGGAGATTTGCAGCCATTTGCGCCCTTAAGTCACCCAGGCTGATTTCTGGTGTCCTAATGTTGCTTAGCACTATACTTGCGATTTCCTTGTGAATAACGTTCTTTTTGATAAATTTTACTGGTGGAATGATAATGCCCTCTTGGTAGATTTCAGTGGCGTCTCCAGCCATGCTTCCAGGAGCTTTTCCTCCAACATCTGAATGATGGGCTTTGTTCGTTGAATATGCGATGGTTTCGCCTTCATAGAAGATTGGGCAGATGAGCGTTATGTCGGGCAGGTGTGTTCCGCTGATATATGGATCGTTGAAAAGTATCATGTCGCCGTTTTCGAGTTTTCCCTTAAACCTCTCGAGGCCTTTTTGAACTGCTAGTTGCATTGAACCCAGATGAACCGGGATGTGTTCAGCCTGTGCAGCCAGACGCCTTTTTGCGTCAAAGATTGTGCATGAAAAGTCCATTCGCTCCTTAATGTTAGGGGAGTACGCTGAGTTTCGTAAGACGATTCCCATTTCCTCGGTGGTATAGATCAATGCCCCTTTTATGACTTCAACAGTTATCGGATCTACTGACAACTCAATGGTCTCCGGTCTTTATTGAAAGAATAATATTCCCAAAGCGACCGATCTCAGCTACCCAATTTGGATAGACAACAGTCGTGGCATCATATTGTTCAATAACCGCGGGACCATGGATTGAATTTCCAGCTTTCAGTTTTTTCCGTATATAAATGGGAGTGCTGATATACTCGGCATTCTGTTCAAAAAATACTTTGCGTTTTGAGATAACAGCTTCTTTCGGCGGATTTTCTCGCTGTAGAGGTTCCCCTTTGAGTTTTGGCTTTTCAACCAGCCCGGTCGTCATGAGTCTAACATTCACTAATTCTACGGGTTCATCTCTTACCGCATAGCCGTAAGTTGCTGTGTGTTTCTTGTGGAAGTTTTCAACTGTTTGGCGTAGAACATCTTCGGTAAACGGTGCCGACGTTGGAATTGTTAATTCATAGCTTTGACCAAGATATCTCAAGTCCATTTGACTGATGAAACGCATATTCGCTTTTGGAACACGTTGCTTTTTAAGTAACTTAGCACCCTTAATTGCAAATTCTTGAAAAACCGTTTCAACTTCCTTTACTTCAATCTCATCCATCAACTTCATGATTGCCCTTACAAAGTTATATTTGAAATCAGCAGTTAGTAACCCATGAGCAGAGAATAGACCAGGATTATGGGGAACGACTATCTTGGTGAGGCTCAGTTCTTCAGCTAACGCACAACCATGCATTGGTCCTGCCCCGCCGAAGCAAACTAAAACGAAGTCTCTTGGATCGTAACCACGCTCAACGGATACTATTCTCAGGATTTTTGCCATGGCCGAATTCGTGATTCTGATGATCCCCGCTGCTGCTTCAGCAAGTTCTAGCGGGATTTTTTCACAGACCTCCTTCGAAATCGCCTTCTCTGAAAGGTCTGGGTGAATTTTCATATCGCCTCCAAGCAGATATTCGGGGTTAAGTCTTCCAAGCACAACATTGGCATCTGTTACGGTTGGCTGTTCCCCACCTTTGCCATAACATGCAGGACCAGGTTCTGCCCCCGCGCTGATAGGACCAACCTGCAGTGCATTGCCGCTATCTACCCAAACGATCGTTCCTCCTCCGGCGCTACATTCAGCTAGATCCATGAACTGGGCTCTTACTGGATATCCGCTTCCTTTTATTATTCTTCCACTGTGCACTTTTCCGGCAACTTCATATTCGCTTACGACTTCAGGTGTTGCGTCTCTTATGGCTCCAGCTTTGGCTGTTGTTCCGCCCATATCAAAGCTCAAGATGTTCTCGATTCCAAGGAGTTTTCCGTAATAAGCTGATGCTATGACACCTGCTGCTGGACCGGATTCGATCATACCTACGGGTTTTTTTGTAACTGTGTTTTTTGTGGCTATCCCCCCATCTGATTGCATAATACACAACGGAGCTTTTACCCCCAATTTTCTGATGTCTCTTTGCAAGTCATCAAGGTAACCAGATATTGTTGGCATCAAGACAGCGTTAACGACCGCTGTACTTGTCCGTTCGTACTCTCTATATTCTGGCGCGATTTCGGATGAAAGTGAAACATGAATTTTCGGCAGCGCTTTTCTCAATATTTTTTCGATTTCATGTTCGTGTACTTGGTTAATGTAAGAGAAGAGAAGAGCAACCGCAACGGATTCGATATTTTCTCTTTCCAATTTCGGCATTAAGCTTCTGACTTGATTCTTGTTGAGCGGTGTGAGAATCTCACCTTTTGGTCCAATGCGCTCTTCGACTTCAAAGCGGAATATCCGTGGAATGAGCTTCTGTGGTTTCTGTATGAAAAGGTTGTATATTTGGTGGCGGTTTTGTCTTCCAATTTCGATTATGTCGCGAAAACCTTTTGTTGCTATTAGTGCGGACTTGGGCAATTCGAGGTTTAGTTGACCAAGCAAGACGTTTGTAGCTATGGTTGTGGCGTGAATGACAATTGATACTTCTACGTCGCTTGTTCTTTTAAAAAACTCTCTAAATGTTCTGATGACGGCCCTCGCCGGTTCTTTTGGAGTTGAAGGTATTTTTATGTCTAGGACTTCGCCGCTTTCCTCGCTTAGGGCAACTAGATCAGTGAAGGTTCCACCGATGTCTATACTTACTCGATATTTCACCAAATGTTAGCGAACCACACAGAATCTTCACGCCTTTGTTTATTCACGCACATCCTTTAAAGTGTGAGGAAAGACTACTTGCGCGTGGTTTGCTCAATCCTACATATACTTCAATATGACTTCATCGTATTCCTTTTCGAGCCTGTATTTGTGCTTCAGCTCTTCCTGAGCGAGTTTGGCAA
>JAPUUO010000015.1:0-14149 GCA_026967815.1 Candidatus Bathyarchaeota archaeon
TTCTTATTTGAAGATGGCAATCTTTCTGAGTAGCCGCGCGAAGCAATTTGATAGGAGTTCAACATCAGCTCAACATGCTTTCATCCTATCAAAAGAAAGGAAAGGGGAGCCTGTCTCTGAGTAGGTCTAAGGTTTCGAAAGCTCTAAATGCAGTCGCGCCGCGCGCGTAGGAATAAATGCGTGCTCAACAGCTATTCTCTAACACGTTGAATTCTGAACACTACCGGATTATCAGGATCTGGGCAAGCATTGAATATTACGTCTCCATCTTCCTCGCTCCACGGGAACTCCACTCCGTAGCGCATAGCGTAGATCTTTGGAAGCAGAGTCATAAGCGCACTGTAACAGATATCACCTTTCACTGACCTACCGTCAAGAATTATCTTATCCCCCACTTTATGTCCAAACGCACATTTTCCCCTCTGACTCTTCACAGTAACTTCAACAACATATGGCATGCAAATCACCAGATCAACTGTAAGTGGACTTTCTGAGTTTATGATTTTTTATCTACTTTCCTCTTTGACTGAGATGAGTATTTTCCTATCTCCATTCAACGAAATACCAAAGGAACACCGATATTTCCCTTACGCTCGTTTTTGACGATTCGTTGTGTCATCGCGTGTATGTCTAGATCACGAAGGAATCTTCTCGATTCCCATTTGATCTGCTGTGTCTCTTTACGTTTGCTCCTGAGATATCCGAGGAAAAAACCTGTATTTTGTCACATAAGAACGCTCTCTATTTCCATTGCGCAGCACGCACACCGTGAAAAAGGGGGGGTGTTAGGCGTCTTCTCAGTCAGGACTGCTTGGCGAACACTCCTTACTTGCCGGACATCGCCTTCTTAAGGTGGTCTCCAATCTGGTGGACTTCTTTCTCAAATGTGTCGTAATCGTAGTGCTGAGCGTGAATCATAGCGCTCCATCTTGAACTGAAGCTTGCGAGGAAAGCAACTTCAGCCAATTCTTCTTCGGTCGCACCGCGAAGCTTCGCGGCTGATTTATGGAATAGCTGACAGTATGGGCATTTGATGTTAGCTGCGATTGCCAGCCCAATCAACTCCCTATATTTTGCTGGGATCTTAGATTCTCCTAGCACGTGCTTCTTGAATAGGGGCCACTCCGCTACCAAGACATCCGCTGGAAGGGCTTTCATAAACCCCGGCACGATTCCCAACGATTTTTCGATGTCCTTTAGCGTTTCTTCATACTCTTCGTGTCCACGCAGGATAGTAACCTCTTCCAAATTCTTTCACCTCCATCTCGGGGTACGCAATTAACTTGGTAGACCTTTGGGCGCGTGCATTCTTAAATGTGTGTGACTGTGGCACCACAGTAACATAATCTTAGATGCGCGCAGACCTTACATTTTCGCTCTTCCTTTTATAAACCACGGAGAAACTATTTACTTGATGTTTCATTCCATATACTAATCTTGGTTGTTTACATGACGGACAAAATCATTGGACACGGAACATGGTACGACAAGACCGCGCTTCGGATTGTTGAGCGAGAGCGGAAGTTGGGCAGACGCTTGGATTTGATACGGACTGAGATGGGTATTGGGATTTCTGGGATTCCGCATGTGGGGCATGTTGGTGATGCTTCGCGTTCGTATGCGGTTTCTGTTGCTCTGATGGCTCAGGGTTACGGGTCCGAGTTGGTGGCGTTCGCGGATGATAAGGATGGGTTGCGCAAGGTGCCGGCTGGCTTGCCGAAGTCTTTAGAGAAGTATCTTGGGTTTCCGGTGAGGGAGATTCCGGATCCGTACAACTGTCATGAGAACTTTGCGGAGCATATGAAGCTGCTGTTGGTTGAAGCTTTGGACAAGTGTGGGGTGCAGTATACTGTTGTTTCCGGCGCTGAGATGTACGAGAAGGGACTGCTTGCCAACGAAATTAAAACGATTCTAGTGAACGCGAAGAAGGTGGGCAAGATCATTCAGGAAGAGGTTGGTCAAGACAAATATGAAGAAGCCTTACCCTACTTCGCTATTTGCAGCGAGTGTGGTCGCATCTACACAACCCGGGCGTATGAGTTCTTGCCTGAAGAAGAGAAGGTTCTCTATGCGTGTGAAGGGATGGAGATTAAGGGGCAGTGGTTTGACGGGTGCGGGCATAAGGGTGAAGCCGACTACCGGAAAGGTGAGGGCAAACTTGTGTGGAAGGTCGAGTTCGCGGCCCGATGGAAAGCGCTGGACATTCGGTTTGAGGCGTATGGCAAGGACATCGCTGACTCGGTGAGGGTGAACGACCGAATCTGCCGGGAAATTTTGAATTGGACTCCACCCAGTCATGTGCAGTACGAGATGTTTTTAGATAAAAGTGGCAAAAAAATCTCGAAATCGGCTGGCAACGTGTTCACGCCCCAAGTGTGGTTCCGTTATGGTTCACCTCAGTCCCTTGTTTTGCTAATGCTCAAACGGTTTGTTGGCACGCGGTCCCTTTCGGTGGTGGACATCCCGCAGTACATGAGTGAACTCGACGAGCTGGAAGACGTATTCTTCGGAAAGAAGAAGATAACCGATAAGAAGGAGCATGCTAAGCTCACTGGGCTCTACAAGTATTGCTGGTGGCTGAAGCCGCTTGGCAAACCTCGCATTCATGTCCCCTACAATCTGCTCGTGTACCTTGTGCGAGTGGCACCGAAAGGCTCAGAAATCAACTACATCACCGAGAAACTGCTGGAATACGGCTATCTGAAGGAAGAAAAACTCTCAGATAATCTTTACCAACGAATCGAGTACGCACGCAACTGGGCAAAAGACTTCGTGGAAATAAAGGAAACCGGAATGACTCTGAGCGATCAAGAGAGGTCTGCAACCAAAACTCTCATCGACGCTCTCCAATCTGAAGCCGATGAAACCCAGATACAAACCGCCATTTTCAGTATCGCACGAGAGCACGACATCAAGCCCCGCCGATTTTTCAAAACTCTCTACACCATGTTACTCGGAGTTTCCGAAGGTCCACGACTTGGACCTTACATCGTCGCCATGGGCAGAGAAAACGTGATTGACGCCCTAAACAGAGCCTTGAAGCGTCATAGGGACAAATAGCCTCTTCTGTAGTTTCGAAAGGTGCAGAAAAAGAGAAGATTGACTAGGCTTTTGTGTTAATGCGTGTGGATTCAGAAAAACGAAAATACCCTCGGTCCAATACATAGAGTCGTAGTCTAGATTGAACACCTACACCAATGGAAATATCTCGCGCAAAACTCCACTTTTCTACAGAACCGCACCCAAAGATGCGATTATCACACAAGAAGCGTGTCATCAATGCACGCGCCCATCTTGGTTCAGAAGTAGTAGTCCTATAGGCACCACAGACTACTACTTCTAAGCTAGTGTTGCGTGTTGTTGTTTTTTCCCTACAGCATTTAACAACAACACGCAGACGCAAGCGTTAGCATTTTGTTTCAATCCTATGCGGTCGTATTAGACTAAAATCCCTCGGGTGATATCCCCCGTGATTCCAATCTTTGATGTGCTTTTCAGAATTTCTGATATACCTTGTAGTACATCGGCAATTCCCAAAGAAAAATGTTGTTGCTGAGCGCGCGCTACTTGTCACCTGCAACCTAAGTAGGATTTATGGAGATATCTCCACTCAAGACTTGAAATAATGTTTTGTCGTTCATAACTCTAAAACCTCTGAAGATTCCATGCTTAAGTGGGAAGGAAATGTCCTCGCCACCCGAACAGAGACCTGTTCCAAAAGAAAAACTCAGCTTGGACGCTGAACAATTCACTTCTTCGTCAAAGGATTTCCTGAAAAGACTAGGATACAAACGAGATCTACGTCCCATAAAAGCAACCTTGGAGGGAGAGAATTACATAATTGAAATGGAATCGAAGAAGAAGACAGCGAAAGTGCAGGTTCACACCAAAACAAACGAGATACGAGAATTTGAAATCCAAGAAAAAGTAAGCGAAACAAGCTTTTCAATGAAACACATACTCTTAATTGTAGGCATTTCCGCATCCGTTGTTGGCGTTTTGGTTTTGAAGTTCATGGGTTTTTTCTAGTGCGCGCCCAGTCAGCCTCGGCTTGATGATTCAACATCTTCTGATTATTGCTTCAAGGGTATCCAAGCGAGGCCAATGAGGCACCAGGAATAGCATGTCGACCGCTAATGCGGAGATGTTTCCGCGGCCTATCGCTGATGCCACGTCGAGAAGAATGATTGTTGCAGCCAATTGAGCTGCCCATTTCTTCTGTTTCCACAGATTATAGCCAGCCAGAATCAGACAGGGGCCAGTGGTATACCAAAACACGAGAGCAAGGACATAGTAAGCTGGCAGGTCAACGTGCAGAAGCACAGCACCAACACCAGCGATGATCGCCAACAACAACCCAGTGAGCCCGAGAAGAAAAATCACTGTCGCGGCGACCGATACAACCAAAGGTCGCCCATCATTTGTCTTATCCGCCATCACCGACGCATCATTGGCTCCCATGCACATACTCCAACCTGAACTACCTACAGGATCATGACTCCTCAAATTATTACGGATGGGAAAAATCCTATATTAATGAAATCTGCACGCGCTTAATTAGTAAGCAGGGCGCAACTTGGATCAAGATTTTCCACCAATGCAATGATAGTCTAAACAAAATGCTGTAATACTGAAAGAGACATGTTCAAAAAATAGGTGACTAAGGTCAAAAAACCCCACTTCTTATCAAACCTAAAAGCGTATCCGATTAAACCCCAGAGTCCAACGTAGTAAAATAGCACATATGGCCCCACGAGGGCAGTGCTACGAAAATCAAAGTCCAAGATGTAATCAAGTACGAGTTCAACAATAAAGAAAAGAAAAATCGGAATTAGCAGGTATGTTTCCCACTTGTCCCTCTTATTTCTTCTATTGATGAATGCGATGTACCCTAAACAAAAACCCATAATCACAGCCACAATGCCAAGAACACCCTCCACCTGTGACAACGCAGAAATCCGAGCTACAAACAAGAAAACCATAATCACGTTAATTAGGTTCGCCAAGTAAACAACAATCAAATCTGTTCTCTTACAATCACTTTCAAACTTGGACACTAATTTCAAACCCAAAACACTGCCTTACCCATAAGGTCGTCGCTTTCAATATAAAATTTAATCCAACCCAACCAGACCAACCCCATTTAACCATGCGCGCGCGGTCTGCGAGTAATTTATAAAATAAGAAATCTACTTCATCATTATGTCATTAATTAGTGATTTATATAAAATACAAAAAAAAGATCTTAAGAACGCAGTAAATGTACTCACTAATGCATTTTCTGAAGATTCAATGTGGAAAGAAGTCTTTGATGATGAAGATAAGAACCGTGTACTAACTGAAGTTATGGTTAGATTTTGTATGAAATATGGTAATGTCTTATCGACATCTGATAATTTAGAAGGAGTAATGGCAATTGCACCTCATGATAAAGATATGACAGCATGGAGAGTTATTCGAAGTGGTGCTTTTTTTCTTTCTATGAAAATAGCAAGCGAAGCAAAGAAAATGCAAGTTCTCAGTAAGGCAATTGAAGAAGCGAAGAAAAGCCTGAATTTGGGCCCATATATACATCTATTAATAATGGGTGTTTCACAAAAATTTCAAGGAAAAGGTTTTGGAGGAAAATTATTAAGAGCACTTATAGAAAAAGCTGAAACAGAAAGAAAACCCATATATTTGGAGACTCAAAAAGAAGACAATATTAATTTCTATGAAAAGTATGGATTTTCTGTCAAGAAAAAAATAATTCTTCCAGAACCATTGAATCTACCAATGTGGCTAATGGTTCGAGATGCGAAATAGGTTTTTTGCCAATAAAAAGGAGTTCAAATCTCGTTTCCCCAGCGCTACTTTTACTCAGGTTTATATTCGAATCATTAACCTATGCGCGCGCACAAAGATTCTCGCCCAATCTTTTGCATCGTGATGATGTTTGCGTTCGATGCGATCGATTGTTTAATAAATGATGCGTGGAAATGAGAAATGAACAGAGGAGAAAGTTCTGTATGCGGCAGTATTGGGGTGAAATTAAAGACCCAGTGTTTGGCTACGTGTACATCACTGCAGCTGAAAAGGAGATCATCGATTCGTTTCCCGTGCAACGACTCCGACGGCTACGGCAACTGGCCGGCTCCGAGTACGTCTATCCCGGGGCGAACCACACACGCTTTGAGCATTCGGTTGGCGTGATGTACCTCGCTGGGCTCCTAGCTGAAAACCCCTATCTATCATCTTATTTCAGTGAGGAAGACTACCAAGCCATCCGCATTGCTGCCTTACTCCATGATGTTGGCCATGGGCCGTTCTCTCACATCTTCGAGCATCTACTCGACAAGTTTCTCCACAAAACCCATGAAGACATGAACGTGTGGATCGTTCAAAACTCCGGATTACACGATATACTCAGCAAGTTAGGATACGACCCTGACATGATCGCGAAGCTTTCGGTTGGCTGGCTCCACAAGCCTAAAAAAGCCTTTATGGACCAAATCATTCGCAGCGCGGTGGACGTCGACAAACTCGACTTCGTTGTTCGCGACACCTTCCACACGGGCGCGCAATACGGCTACGTCGACATCTTCCGCCTCATTCACATGATCGACGTGATAAACGAAAACCTCGCCGTAGACCTAGGCGCCCTTTCCGCCCTTGAATCCTTCATCATCGCACGAATCGAATCCTTCAAAAGCATATACTTCCACAGAGTTGGACGAGCGGCTCAACTCATGCTCGCCATGGCGATGGAACAGGCAAAAGACGAACTAGGCCTTGTAGCCTTCAAAACGCCAGACGAGTACCTCGCCTTAAACGACTACACCGTATGGACTATGCTGAAACAATGCGGCAGATCTAAAGCAATCATCGAAAACCTCGAGAAGCGCAAACTGCTCAAATGCGCCTATGAACAAACATTCTACGTCAAAGACAAAACTGTGTCCAGCATCTTCACGGTCGAAGAATTTAGAAACCAAATACGCAACCAAATCGCCTCCCAAGCCAAAGTCCAGCCCGAATCAGTGGTGATCGACGTGCCCACCCTGCCCTCGGTGCCCTATCGGCACTCAGTATTGTTAGAGCCCATGGAGATCCCGGTGTTCCGTCGAACCAAAGATGGGCGCAAGGTGCAGCAGAGGCTCAGCGACATGTCTGGCATATTTGACGTGCTGAGAGGGTTCATGAACATCCTTCGCGTGTACACGAACGAGAAAAACCGAGAAGCAGTGGGTGAAGCAGCATCTAAACTTCTAGGTGGAATTCCGTCCTCAGCAAAAATATCGTTCTAGGCAAAACCGAAGATTGTTCAACTGAAAGCCAAGACATCGAAGCGAAAAAACCAGCTGATGCAAACTCTTAAAAAGGAAAAATCTTAGGCATTTCGCAACCCCATCAGTTCTCAAGTTGAATTGACCAAAATTCAGAAAGAGTCATCGAGAAAGACCACGACTGGAGGACATCGCACGCAGCGGGCTTTCAACTGACTCTTACGCAGCATTTTGGATTTCCGTAGTATTCTCTAGGCATCGTCATCAGTGCTTTATCGTTGGTCATTATTGCCACCTCATCCTTCCAGCTGGAGACTGTTATGAGCATCTTCATGTCCGAAATAACCATGTTACAAGGACATGCCAGGATCCTTGGTTGACCTATTTCCTTCAGGTTTGTGGTTATCCGTAGTTTTCTGGTTACGGCAAATTTTGTTTCGACATGCTTACTTGCCTTCAATATAGACGAGTTTAGCTCATCAAGCAGATCTTTTTCCGATATGAAAACCACAACTTCTTCTTTGGCTGAGCTTATCAGATCTTTCATCTTGCCAATTATGTTTCGTCGTCCACGAATCACATAAGCTAATCCCATCTTTTCTTTGCCTTCAACACTTTCGAACATCGGCGAAAGAGAATCTGCAAGGTTATCTGCTTGGCTGACCTTTTGATTCAAGTTTTCCACAAGTTGTTGCTTCAGGTTGTTTATGGCTTCCTTCGGATGCAGAGCCTTGTAAATATTCGGTGTTCCTCCTTGAACGATTATCATTCCTTTTTTTGAAAGCTCGCTCAAGACGTAGTATATTTTGGAGTCAGGTATGCCTGTTTCTTTGCAGAGAAAGCCAGCCGATGCGGAGGAATGAGACAAGAGTGCCAAAAACGCCTTAGCTGCATTTGTTGAAAGACCTAACGTCTTAAGATTAGATAAGAGACTCTCTTTGACAGACTGGTTGATTCTGTCCACGTTCTCAACTTCCTTTTTCTCATAAGATTATGTAAGAGAAGGTTTATACGTCTTTCTACCACAAAAGAGTAGTAGAAATAGGTAGAAGGATGCGTGAATGAGAAAGAATCCAAACCTAGAAGTTACAGAAAACTTCTTTGAAATCGTCGAAAAAAGACGAGCTATACGAAAATACAAGCCGTATGACATTCCAGACGAGGACCTGAAAAAAATTCTTGAAGCAGCTCGACTTGCCCCTTCTGCAGATAATAGTCAACCCTGGCGCTTCATAATTGTAAAAGATCAGAAAACGAAAGAGCTGCTGGCAAAACCTTCGACCCAAACCTTCATCGCTGATGCTAACGCCATAGTTGTGGTGCTTGGAGATCCCAGCGTTTCATGCTGCTCGCGCGCGACTTGGACCACACGAGATCCAATGATCGCCACAGAACATTTAGTATTAGCCGCGATGGCTTTGGGCTACGGAACTTGCTGGATCGCAAACTACGAGTCGCGCCCCCAAGAGTGGGTTCACGAAGTCAAGAAGACATTGCAGATACCCGAACATATGCACATTGTCGTCCTTGTAGCGATTGGAGTTCCCGACGAAAAGCCCTCGCCTAGACCAAGGAAAAGCCTTCAAGAAATTTGCTTTGATGGAGTATACGGAAGTCCATTGAGATTCCATTAAACATATCATATCCTATTTGCACACTATTGGTTGGTGACGAAGATGAAAGAAAAAGAAGTTAAAGAGTTCGTCAAAAAAAGATACGGTGAAGTAGCCAAAACTCGTCGTTCATCATCTTGTTGTTGTGGGTCCCCCGCCACGGACGCCGCTTTGCGAATAGGTTACTCTGAGAAAGACCTAGAAAATATCCCAGAAGCCTCAATTATGGGTCTAGGCTGTGGAAATCCTGTAGCATTGGCTAGTTTAGAGGAGGGCAAGACAGTTCTAGATTTAGGCTCTGGCGGCGGAATCGACGTCTTCTTGGCTGCCAGAAAAGTTGGACCCAAAGGAAAAGCGATCGGAGTTGACATGACAGAGGAAATGGTCAATAGAGCTAGAGCCACGGCTTCAAAATATGGCTACCAGAACGTCGATATTCGATTGGGTGAAATCGAGAATCTGCCTGTTGAAGATGATTCTGTGGATGTTGTCATCAGCAATTGTGTGATCAACCTGTCTCTGGACAAGGAGAAGGTATTCCGAGAAGCCTACAGAGTTTTGAAACCCGGGGGAAGAATTATGATTTCTGACCTAGTTACAGAGGGAGAATTGCCGGAAGAGGTTAGGAAGAGCTTTGATGCTTGGGCTGGCTGCATCGCAGGTGCGCTTGAAAAGCATCAATATCTGGATACCATAAGAAGAGCAGGGTTCAAAAAGGTCAAGATTGCTTCGGAATCAACTTTTACCATAGACGTTTCTCATGAATTGAAAGGAAAAATTACGAGCGTTCAAGTAGAAGGCCACAAACTCTAATTTCGCGCGCGGTGTCCAACGCGTAGCGGTCATTTCCTATCCAAAGGTGAATGTAAGTGAGCAAAGCGAGATTGATGAAGCAGGAACTTGATGGCAATCTGCTGAGTCCACTACCGGTAATTTTGGTCGGAGCGATGGTCAAGGACCATCCAAACTACCTGGTAATTGGATATAGTTCGCCTTTTGACTTTGGGAGATACATTTTCTTCAGTTTGTATAAGAAACGTTATACTCGAATCGGAATTCACGAGAATCGAACATTCAGTGTGAACATCCCTTCAGAGAATCTCTTGGCCCAAACGAAAATCTGCGGAAGCAAGTCTGGCCGGAACTTCGACAAGGGAACACTCTTTGACACATTTTACGGCGAGCTAAAAACCGCTCCCATGATTCGCCAGTGCCCCATAAACATAGAGTGTGAAGTGACTGAAATCCTCGACTATGATCCTAACGAAGGAATCATTGGCAAAGTCATCAAATCGTACGTTGACCCACAGTGCCTCACAGATGGCAAGCTCGACATGAGAAAGGTTCATCCAATCATCTGGGCCACAGGCGGTGACTTCAACTACTACCGACTTGGGAAACGGCTTGGTCAAGAGGACGGCAAAACTGACTGAGGAGAAGCTAATCCAGATACCGAACGGTGAGTAGTTAGTGCAAATCTAATGCAGTGCAAAATGCGCGCATTTCTGAGATGATGGAAAAGCAATAGAAGACCCTATCAATCCCCAAAAATCACAAAAGATTGAAAAGACAATCCGGAACATTGGAAAAAAGTTGCTTGCATGCTTATGCGTCGTTGTGCACACTCGCGCACGAGACAGATGCAACACTAATTTGATGGACTTTTGAAAACTTCATTGTTTCATCATTGCCCCTAATTGGGCATACATGCATGTTTTAAGGCATCAGACATTAAAGCTCATGTTGCTGTTGCGTCACAGTCACATAGGCTTAAAAGTCTACATTTCCTTACTGGCATTTTGCATACAACTAATCATCGTGTGAGTTTGAGGAGGTGATAATATGGCTAGAGTAGCACGAGAAATGGTGGAGAAAGCTGGAATCAATGTTGACCAGCTCGTTGAGTTGTTAGTCAAGAATGCTGCAGCAGAACTTACAACTTACTACTACTATACTATCCTTCGATGTAATCTAATAGGGCTAGAAGGAGAAGGGATCAAGGAGATCGCAGAGGTCGCTCGAATTGAAGATCGTAACCACTTTGAGGCTCTTGTCCCCCGCATATACGAGCTAGGAGGCAAGCTCCCAGAAAACATGAAAACTTTTCATGACATCTCGGCTTGTCCGCCTGCCAGACTACCTAAGGATCCAACCGACATCAAGGCAATGTTAACTGTGCTTGTAGAAGCGGAGAGATGCGCAGTAAGAGGATATACACACATCTGTAATCTAACTGCCGGTAAGGACCATCGAACCTATGATTTGTCTCAGGCGATCCTTAACGAGGAGATTGAGCATGAGTCTTGGTTCTCCGAATTCCTGGGTGAAGGACCATCTGGCCACTTCATGCGTAGAGGTGAAAGTTCACCTTTCGTCTCCAAGTTCCTCAGGTAGCCCTTTTCTCCCTTTCCTTTTTTTCAAACGTTGAAAGGTTTGGTGTATGAAAAAGTTCCTGTTGGAAGAGGTTGCCCAATGCAATGGGAAAAATGGAAATCCAGTGTATGTGCTTTTCAAGGGAAAAGTATACGATGTGTCAGCTAGTTTTCTTTGGAAAGACGGAACCCACCAAGTTCTTCACAGCGCTGGCGTGGATTTGACGAATGCCTTAGAGCAAGCTCCACACGGTCGAGATGTTCTCGAAAAGTTTCCCGTGGTCGGGATCCTACACGATGCTGGCATGTCTTCCACGCAATCTAAACCTTGAGAATGTGGAGTTCATTGAAATCTTTGTTTCTTCAAACATCTTACATACATTGCACATAGGCTTGTGGGTTGTCTGTGAACGAGGAAATCATTTGGCTTGGTTCCATCGCTAGCTTAATTGCCGGTTTAGCCACTGGTGCAGGAGCCATACCAGTCTTGTTTACAAAACGAATTTCAGACAGGTTGCTAGATGTTATGCTTGGATTTTCGGCTGGCGTGATGCTAGCCGCCACCTCTTTCAGTTTGATAGTCCCGGCTATTGATCTAAGCGGTCCATTAGTTGCTGTGTTTGGGCTTATATTAGGTGCTCTTGTATTACATCTGGTTGATCGTCTTATCCCTCATTTTCATCCGTTTTTGGGCGCTGAAGGCCCTCCTTCGAAGTTGCCGCGAGTATGGCTGTTTGTGCTTGCAATAACCATCCATAACTTCCCTGAGGGATTGGCGGTGGGAGTAAGCTTTGGCAGTGGGGATGTGTCAGCTGGTCTCGTAATAGCCCTGGCTATAGGGCTACAAAACATGCCCGAAGGTCTTGCGGTTGCTTTGACCTTGCTAAGAGAAGGACACAGCCGAGGCAAGTCTCTATGGTATGCGATTCTAACTGGTGTTGTTGAACCTGTTGGAGGTTTGTTGGGTGTCGCTTTGGTCTCTATTTCTCAGCCGATTTTGCCTTGGGGGCTTGCTTTTGCTGCAGGTGCCATGCTTTTTGTGGTGAGTGATGAAATGATTCCTGAAAGTCACAGGAAAGGATTCGCCAGAGAGGCGACCTTTGGGCTGATAGCGGGATTCGTTGTCATGATGTTCCTAGATTGTGTCTTTGCTTGAAAACATTGTACTTCATTGCAGTTCTGGATTTCGCGCGCGCTGTTCTGCCAACCTAGAGTATGGTTTTAGGGAGATATCACCAGCACACCGGGGGCTCACATCCCACCCTCCGCACTTTTCAACGAATCCTCCTCAGTTTTCGAGCGTCATTTGCGTTGTGCGCGTGTATCTTCCATCTGAATTTGTCTTGCACAAGGCTTTTACTGCAACTGGAACTGAATTAACTGAAATGAAGAAAAGCTCAAAGAACAATTCTCACAATGTACCTGACCTTGATCTCAATCCATGGAGAATTTAGAAGTTGAAGAGAGCATTGGCGTTGACAGGTTTTTTCGTTGCAGTCGGGTTCTTGGCACTTTCGGCGCCCTTGAATCTTCTCTCAATCAACTTAGAGCCAATGCTGATGTTTTTCAGTCAACTAGGCTACATCGTCACCTATGCTTCTCTCTTGATCTGCCTCTGCACCGTAACCGCTACTTTCCTGTGGTACCCCCGTGTCAGGAAAAAATTTTCCTCGCCAATCAAACATTCTGGATTATCAGTGGCAAAACTGATTTTGGGAACCACGATTCTCATTATAGCAGTTCAAATCTGCCTAATGTTTCTGTACCCCGATTTCCTGTACCACATATCCTTTTACTTGTTCTTTGTCTCTTTGGTAATGTTTGCACTTCGAAACTTGGTTACGTTTGGAGGAGCGTATCTTCACAAACGACAGGAACAGCACGATTTACGCTCTGATCCTACGAACGGAACACCAGTAGTTACCGTAATCGTTCCGGCCTATAATGAAGCAAAGGCTATTGGCAAAACTGTGGAGGCGCTTCTGAATCTCTCCTACGTCAATAAAGAAATCATTATTGTAGATGATGGGTCAACCGATGAAACCCTTGAAGTCGCAAAAAAGTATACAAACAATGATTTCACCCGGGCGGTCACAAAACCAAATGGTGGCAAGTGGGATGCTCTTAATACGGGAATTAAAGTTGCCAAGGGAGACTTCATCGTCTGCATCGATGCTGATACGGTTCTTGACCCAAATGCCATCCAGCACCTAATCAAGCATTTTCGTGATCCCAACATTGCCGCAGTCGCGGGAAACGTCAAAGTCGGGAATCGACGTGGCCTGTTAACCAAACTTCAAGCCCTTGAATATATTGTTGGAATCAACCTTCACCGCCGAAGCGAAGCGAACTTGCAGCGTGTCACGGTTGTGCCCGGGCCAATTGGAGCCTTTCGGGCATCCGTACTTCAAGAGATTGGCTTGTTTGAAGGAGACACCTTCGCTGAAGACGCAGATATTACGTTCAGGATTCTCAAAGCAGGATACAAAACCGTATTTGAAGCCCGCGCCATTGGATACACCGAAGCCCCCACATCAATGACCAGCCTTGCGAAACAACGATACCGATGGTATCGAGGCAGTCTCCAAGTGCTTTCCAAACATAAAGACATGGCCTTCAACACGAAATACGGACGCACTGGCACCTTTGTAATGCCGTGGAGGCTTTTCAATGGAATTATCTATCCTTGGTTCATGTTCTTCACCATGATGTGGCTGCTAGTTTTCTGCTTCAATCCGATATCACCCTATACAATCTATCAGCCGAGAATCGGAGGGGGACCTCCAGAATGGGCCCGAGGACAGTCACCATCAAACCGAGGGTCTCAACCGCCCAATGGCACTTCACAAGTCGGGATAGCCATCGATTTCTTCCAAACAATCCCCTACATCTACGTCTT
>JAPUUO010000015.1:14249-16124 GCA_026967815.1 Candidatus Bathyarchaeota archaeon
TATCCCTTGATGGTGCAGTGTTTTTCAGCGTACTCTTCTGCTTTATCTCCTAACGTTTGCTTCAGCAACGCCATTCGTGTCTTTAGATATTCCTCTCGAAGGATATCAAAATGGTAGCCATCCCATTTTCGCCCATTCACAAAGGCAGCTTGTCTCACCACTCCGCCCCTCTTGAATCCGCATGCTTCTACAGCCTTGTGAGCACGATGATTATATTCTACACTCCACGCTTCACAGCGTTCCATATTCAATTGGTTAAAAGACATTTCTAACAAAGCCACAATGATTTGTCGACCCAAGCCTTTTCCCCACAGTTCCTTCTTGCCAATATACGTTCCCACGTCTGCCGTCTTCACATTGCCCCACTCTTCTCGTCGCAGGCGCGCAATTCCTATCGCTTCTTCCGAATCCAGGAGTTCAACCATGAACCGAAGTTCTTTCTCGTCTTTCACCCACTCATCATATTGCTTCTCTAACTGAGCCGTGTTCACAAAGTTCATTGGCTTGCTTCTTGAATACATTATTAGTTCAAAGTCGTTTTCCCATTCATGCAACAGCTTCAAATCTTCTCTTTCTATGGGTCTGAGCCTGAGTTTTCCAAATTCAAACATGCCTATTCACCGTGCAACTCTACAATGCTTTGCACAAAGATTCTATTAACCTTAATTGGTGCAAGAAAGAAGAGCAACTGTTCAAACGCGCGCGTGTAATATCAAATTGTCTCCTTCACACAATATGCTCCTAAGATAATTAGCAGAAGACTTCCTACGATTCTAAAAACTCTCTCCAAATCAAACCAAAAATCATGATAGTTTGCTGGCAGGAGTAGACTACCTAATCCATCTAAGAACAACATTATTCCCCCAATTATTAAAGCAATACCTATGTATTTCAGGTCTTTTTGTTTCATGGAAACACCTTTCTTCTTGTCCTTAGTGTGCAAATCCTATGTCTTTTGCCTTTCCTTTTTGTTTGCTCACCATCGTTTCTGCTTCTTCTCGTGGTACGCGCGTACATGTTACATGGCAGAGGTCCATATTTTCATTGAGAATGTAGCAGGGTCTATTAGTTGCAGAAGCTCTTGATGCATTTTCGTGAATCTTTGGTCTTTCTCTTCTTTTGCCCAGCATTTTTCAAGGTCGGCTAGGTTTGCAAATTCCCACATTGAAACGTATGCCCCTGCTATGCCACCAAACATCTGCCGGAAGAGTTTCCATGACTTCACCTCTTTGAACAATTCGGGATTCTCTTCTTTGTAGTTGTGCACTCTTCGCATCAACGACTTGAACGCCTCTATCTTTTCTGGTTTGATCATGCACGTCTCAGCCACGAAAACGCTCACGTGTCATCCCCCTTGTCTTGGCGGGGGAGTATTCTCTTCTGTCTGAATTAATAGTTTGGGCAAGAATCCTGCACCGTGTTTGCATAAGCTAATATGGAATTCAGCGCCTAAGTGTTCAATGACACATAAACAGCACTCAAGTTTGGATGTGGTATTGCATGCAGAGAGCAAAAATTGTAAAAGAGGAACTGAAAGAGGGTGGCAAGCTTTTTTTGTCACTTCACTTGGAAACCAGAAATGCCAATCTCCTCTTCTTAAGTGAAGACTCAGACAGCCTCGGCACGTTAGCTGTAGCTATACCACAGACTCAAAAGATGTTGGGACCGCCCCTCTCATCTATACTACTAGGAGAAAGATATACAATAACGGCTCGATTGCTTGCTGAACAACTCGCCAAAAGAACAGAGAAAATCGCGCTAGTCTCGGTTTTCGCCAAAACACTAACCGAAAAAGAAGCGGGCACAGCGTTTCTTCAACTGTTCCGGAAAACATTAGAGAAAGGGAGCCGTGAAGAATGAGCTTACGAGGCTTTC
>JAPUUO010000015.1:16224-18858 GCA_026967815.1 Candidatus Bathyarchaeota archaeon
TCATCATTAAGTTCAGAATCTATTGTCAAATGATAACATTCCGCTGCATTTATTGGCGATTTGAAACAAGGTTCGTGACTCGTGTGAGAGAAGAGTATTAAACAGAGTGAAGGAAAGACTTCTGGGGTTGAGATTTATGCAGAAAGAACTAATTCATAGGTTGTTGCGAGAGCTTCTTAAGGATTCCAAGCGCAGTGATAGAGAACTCGCGAAAATCCTCGATGTCTCTCAGGCAACAATCAGCAGAACCCGCCATAAACTTGAAACGAACGGCATGATTCAAGACTACACGATCATTCCTGATTTTAGACAAATGGGGTTTGAACTATTCGCTATAACCTTTGTCAAATTCCGTCCGGGAGTGCGTACACCCGAAAACATGAAGAAAGCCAAAGAATACACTACGAAGTTTCCGAATGCGATATTATCAGCTATTGGAGAAGGTCTGGGCATGAATGGAGTAGTTATCTCTTTTCACAAAAACTATACACATTACCAACGCAATTTGAATCAGTTGAGAGTTGACTGGAAAGATTTTGTTGAAGACATTCAGAGCTTCATTGTGAGCCTTACAGAAGGGGAATTCAAGAGACTTTCCCTCACGTACTTGAAGGATGCGCTTTGATAGCTTGGCGAGCGCAGAAAATACCTCGCAAAACAGCTAGGCTACCGTTTTTCTCTGACCGTTTGTTTTTGTTTGCAGAATTGTCTCTATGTTGAAAACATGTTGAATTGCAGAAACAGCATTGCGCAAGCTAGTAGTGTTGTTTTCCGCTGGCGGTTGTTTCGGCAAGTATTTCCCATTCATCTCTCAAGAAGCTATAGAGAGACATATCTCTATATTCTCCTCTAACGCAGTGAGATTTTCGCATGGTTCCTTCATTTGTGAAGCCAGCTTTTTCCAAAGCTTTTTGACAAGGTGTGTTTTCTGTATCTGTTGGTGCTTGAATTCTAACAATATCTTTTTCTGGGAATAGATAGTTCACCATCATCTGGATAGCTTCGGTTCCATAGCCTTTTCCTCTTTCACCTAGAACTAAAGCGAAACCTATTTCCATACATATTTTACCATACATCCAACCGCCGATGTGTCCAATCTTTGTTCCATCTTTCTTCTCAATTATGAAGAAGATTGTCTGCTCAAGCATGACTTTTTCCATTTTTGCTTTGGAAAGCTTCATTACGTCTTGGTATTCACCCATGTATTGTGAATTGCTCCACCGCTGGGCAACTAATGAAACGTCATCTTTCTCAGCTCTTCTCAGATTCACATGTTTGCCTTCAAGCAATTCCCATCAACCATCAACAAGAGTTGTCTGCTTCCCATAAATCAGATACTCCACAAGCCTAATTAACAGTGACCGATTGGGTTCCAATAGGGAAGGAAAGAAGCGAATGAAGATTTTAGCCCTGGACATCGGGGCTGGCACAGAGGACATTCTTCTTTACGATGACAGCAAACGGAGTATTGAGAACTGCATTAAGATGGTTTTGCCTTGTGCCTCCCAAGTCTTTGCAGCCAAGGTTAGAGAAACAACCCGACTATGCAAAGATCTTTTCATTAAAGGAGACGTCATCGGCGGAGGTGCCTTTTCCTCCGCGTTAAGGAACCATGTTGAGAAAGGGTTACGCGTTGTAATGACCGAGAATGCCGCGTACACCATAAGGAATGATCTTGACGAGGTCCGAGAACTCGGAATTGAGATAACGCAAAAGAACCAGCCTAATAATTTCCAGGGGGAAACATTGAGTCTTGAAGAGGTCAATCTTACAAAGCTGGAAGCGTTCCTGGCTGATTTCAACGAGGGTCTCTCCAGCGTGGACATCGTAGCCCTTGCCGTCCAAGATCATGGCGTCTTCCCTAAGGGAACAAGTAACAGAAAGTTCCGCATTCAGAAGATAGAAATGCTTTTAGAGAGTAATCCACGACTTGAAAGTTTGGCTTTTTGGGAAGATGAAGTTCCGTCATGTTTCTTGAGAATGAAGTCTGCAGTTCAATCTTCGAGAAAGCAATTGCCGAAAGCGAAAGTTCTGGTGATGGACACCTCTCCAGCCGCTGCCTTTGGGTGTTTAAAAGATCCAGCTGTCGAAGAAACAGACCAAGTTCTCACCATCAACGTTGGTAACGGTCACACAATGGCTGCAATAATCGCGGGTGGACGAATTGTTGGACTAATGGAGCACCACACAAGACATTTGAACGCCCAAAAATTTGAGCGAATTGTAGTCGACTTCGCCAATGGAAAACTCAGCGATGAAGACGTCTTCAAAGACAACGGTCACGGTCTATTCTTTCTGGAAGAACCAACGGGCTTCTCCAAAATAGAGAAAATAATAGCAACTGGACCAAACAGAGACATTCTAGCCAAAGCCAATCTCCACGTTCATTTTGCAGCTCCAGCTGGTGATGTAATGATGACTGGCCCTATAGGTCTGGTTGAAGCGACGAAGAGCAAATTCAAGCTGAGATACGGATGAAACGAATCAAGCTGTTTATCCACGAACCCTCAATTAACAAAGTCATAGGTCGAGAGCTGGATCTGACGCTGAATGAAAAGACCAATCTTATAGATGTAATTACTGAAGTAGACAAAATGATACGCAGCAAAGGAAACTTCCCAATATCAGATTATC
>JAPUUO010000016.1:0-142 GCA_026967815.1 Candidatus Bathyarchaeota archaeon
TCGGCGATGAACCGTACGTCATAGATGAGAACAATGTTGACAACTATCCTTTGATGAAGCCATATCCGTCATATCCCATAATAACTGTTCTTTCGCCGGAGAACAGAACGTATCCTGTAGGCAGTGTTTCCTTGATTTTCAC
>JAPUUO010000016.1:242-18607 GCA_026967815.1 Candidatus Bathyarchaeota archaeon
ACGCATAACCTGGTTGTCTATGCCAACGATACGGTGGGCAACATGGGAACCTCTGGCACCGTCTACTTCACGGTTGATACCGTAGCCCCCAACGTTGGATTTCTTTCGCCGGAGAACAGAACGTATCCTGTAGGCAGTGTTTCCTTGATTTTCACGGTGGATGAATTGACCTCTTGGATTGGCTACAGTGTGGATGGCCAAGCTAACGTGACAACGCTCGGCAACACAACCCTCTCTGGGTTACGTGACGGGACGCATAACCTGGTTGTCTATGCCAACGATACGGTGGGCAACATGGGAACCTCTGAAAGGATTTACTTCACTGTAAAGACGCAACAAGCAGAGCCTTTGCAGCTATGGATTGTACCAATAATAGTAATAGCGGCTGGAGCTGTGGTAGTCCTCTTGATCTATTTCATGAGGGTCAAGAAAGCGGCCAAGAAAGTCAGGGAAAACAGTTCTGAAGCTTCACTCCCGCACGCGCATCTTGGTCATACCATTTAACAAGTTTTATTTTTCAGAATAGACAAATACCCAATTGCGATTTCACTGAGGCGTGGTTGGATATGGCTAGGTTATATCGCCTTATTATACGTGCTAACGAAATCCGAGGCAAGTGTCCTGTCTTCGAAGTTGGAGATAAGATTGTCATTGAATCACCGCACATAATTCCGAATGAAACTGATGCTCTCTGCATTCATGCGTTGGGTCCTATGTTGTCAATGATCACTGCCTTAAGCCACGGCATCAGTTTCAAAGAACTCGGACTTGCCCATGAAAACGGCAACGTCGGTTATGTTCAATGTCTTGACCCGGGTTATCCTTATACACCCGGCGGCACAGTAACCTTTAAGATAAGGCGAGAAACGCTTCGGTAGTGTGCTGTTCCTGGGTAACTGACTTGTCAGTTGCTGTCGTGGTTAAAGTTCAGCAGTAATTTCGTTCGCTGTGCTATGCTTCGTTTCTAGGCTTGGTGAAGCTTTCATTATTCCTCCTTGGAAAGCGAGCAGACATCGCGCGCGCGAAAAGCTTATTGAACCCGTAGGCATTCTTAGACAATAAGCTGGGGAGTGATTTTGTGAAGATAACGATTGTGGTTATCGACATAATAAACGATTTTGTGACAGGGATCTTCAAGAACGAACGGGCGGAAAAGATTATTCCAGTTGTTAGGCAACTGCTCAATTTTGCCCGCGAAAACAAAATCCCAGTCGTCTACATTAATGATGCTCACTTACCGAACGTTGATGTCGAATTCGATGTTTGGCCTCAGCATGCTCTTGCCGGTACTTGGGGGGCTCAAGTGGTGAATGAACTTGAGCCTAAGAAAGGCGACTTCGTTCTTGAGAAGAGAAGATATAGCGCGTTTCAGAGAACAGGTCTCGATCAATTGCTAAGAAAGCTTGAAGTGGACACATTGATTCTAACCGGTGTGGTCACAGACATATGTATCCAACACACTGCAGCTGATGCTTTCTTTAGGGGATATAAAATCATCGTTCCCGAAGATTGTGTAGAAGCCATTAACGAGCGAACGCAAAAAGCCGCATTGGACTATTTGAAAAGGGTCTATGGATGTAAAATCACCAGAGCAGATGAAATAATGAGGAGAAAGTGGAGCTGAGTGGTGAAAGATATGCCGATTTTTCATTATGCAACAGACGAGGAAATAAGGAAAGGCGAGACGACTGATATCTACTTCTTGAGAACCAAGCAGGTTCTTGAAGCTAAGAGGATGACTAAGGTTCATGCCTATGCCGAAGTAACGCCGGGCAAGCTTCCAAGGGGTTGGCCATGGGGAATCTTGTGTGGTATTGAAGAAGAAGCCTACCTGTTTGAAGGTTGCCCAGTTGACATCTACGCTATGCCTGAAGGAAGCGTGTTCTACCACGAAGATTACAGAGGAATACGCGAGCCTACTATGTACGTAGAAGGCCCGTATGGAGAATTCTGCCTCTTAGAAACTCCCCTGCTGGGATTGCTTTGTCAAGCTTCAGGTGTAGCCACGAGAGCTGCAAGAGTGAAGAAAGTTGCGCGAGAAAAACTTGTTCTTGCCTTTGGAATCCGACGCATGCACCCAGCCTTATCGCCAATGCTTGACCGCGCAGCTTACATAGCGGGTTGTGATGGCGTTTCAAGTCTAAGCGGTGCTAAAATCATAAGCGCTAAACCAATGGGAACGATGCCTCATGCATTGATTATAGCTTTTGGGGATCAAGTGAAAGCTTGGAAAGCCTTCGATGAGGTTATGTCAAATGATGTGCCAAGGGTCGCACTAATAGACACTTATTACGATGAGAAAGCTGAGGCAATATTGGCTGCAGAAGCCTTGAAAAAGCGACTTTATGGTGTTCGCTTAGATACGCCTGCTTCAAGAAAAGGCGATTTTGCTGAAATCGTTCGGGAGATTAGGTGGGAACTTGATGTAAGAGGTTATGAGCGTACTAAGATCTTCGTTTCCGGTGGACTAGACGAAGAGACCATTGGGATTTTAAGCGAGGCCGGTGCTGAAGCTTTCGGCATTGGAACAGCCATAAGCAATGCCCCAACCGTAGACTTCGGTATGGACATAGTTGAAATGAATGGTAAACCAGTAGCCAAACGAGGCAAATTAAGCGGCAAAAAGCAGGTGTGGAGATGCCCAAAATGTCTCACAGATACTGTTCAACTTTTCGATTTGCCTGCACCTAAATGCTCAAAATGCGGAAGCAAAACTGAATCTATGTTAAAGCCGTTGATTAAAAAAGGGAAAATTGTGGCAAAACTTCCAACGCCCAAGGCAATCCGCAGATACGTGCTAGAACAGCTTGAAAAACTCACTTTAGAGGTTTAGCGGCTTATTCCTTTATCTTTCAAATGTTTCCCGAGTTGACGCCTCAATTCTTCTGTTTTCGCTTGAAAAAAGAGGTGTGAAAGTTGTTGATCTATGTTTGACTATGGAAGTCTTGCTGGCATGACTATTGCAGTTTGTGTCTTAATGATTCCATCGAGTGAGTGAATTTTCTCCAGGAGCTCCCCTAACTCATCTATGTTGGTGAACTCAACAAAGGCTACTACGTCGAATGGTCCTGTAACTGCTTGCGCTGTTTTAACACTCTCGATATGAAGGGTTAAGTCAGCGACTTCCCATGGTTTGCCTGGGTCGGTGCTGATGAGAATGTAGGCTTGCACATGTTTCACCTCTCAACTTACTAAAGATCATGGTAAGTATAAAAAAGCTTCAAGTTTGCAAAAGCTTCAGAAGGATGCCTTTCGCAGTATACAGTCGGTTTTCGCTTTGCTCATAAATGATAGACCTTTCGCTTTCGATTATTTCGCTGCTGATTTCGTAGCTTCGATGCATCGGCATGTCATGCATCACCATAGCACCACTGTGTTTTAGCAGTTCTTTGTTGATTTGGTAGGGCATCATCAGCCTAGTTCGCTTCTCTTTTTCCTCCTTGAATTTTGGGTCTAGGAAGAATTCCATGTCAACCCATGTGTCTGTGTAAACTACGTTTGCATCTTTCACTGCGTTTTTGACATCTAATGTTGTCTTGTAGGATCCAGTTTTCTCAGCAGCCTCTATGAGTTCTTTATCGAGGGAATGTTCATTTTTTAAAGGCGTAACAGTAGTGATTTCTACGCCGGTTTTGGTGCAGCCCACAATTAGCGAGTTGCAGACGTTGTTGTGAACTCCTATGTAAACGAGTTTTACGTCTTTCAGCTTACCAATCTTCTCTTTGACTGTCATTAGGTCGGCAATGGCTTGACATGGATGATATTTTTCGTCGCATCCATTTATGACTGGAACCCGAGAGGCTTCTGCCATGGCATTGAGGTCTGAGTTTCTAATCAAGCGTGCCATAATGCAGTCTACATTTCTCGAAAGATAGCGGGTTTCATCCTTAACGTCTGCTAGTGTGAAGTTTGTGGTTCTCCAATCCAAGTAGAGCGCATGTCCACCCAGTTGAGTCATGGCCACTTCGAAAGAAACGCGTGTTCGAGTTGACGTTTTCTGGAAAATCATGGCTAAAGACTTCTCTTTTAAGGCGGTTTTGAACTTGTTTGGGCTTCTCTTAATTTCTATAGATTGTTCAATCACTTCCTCAATCTGAGCTGGACTCCAATCTTTCAGGGTTAACAAATGCATCTGTCATCACCTATTGGTGCTCGCTTTGAATGTTAAATCAGTTGATTTAAGTTTTATGGAAACTCTTAAAATCAACTTGAAACTCAATGGCGCTTGTGGGTTTACATGATTCTTATTGTAGCTTCAACCGAAGACGTTGCAAGTATGAACATTGCGTACAAAATCATTGACAACTATGAACTTGAGAAGACTTCTGGAAGTTTTCAGCAAAACCCAGTTTACATCCAAACGATTTCTGAGCAAGAGGTTAAGCTCGTTTTCGTTAATGAAGAACTTGTACACACACAATTTCTCACAGATTTTTTCACGCCTAAGCTCTTTGTTTTTGTTTCTAGGCATAGCAGTGTAAGCGGTATTCCAACACTTTCGGTTCATACACCTGGCAACTTCGGTGAGGCAGAAGTAGGCGGCGTAACGAGAAGAATTTCAGTTTCTCCAGCGAGTGCCATGAAAAAGGCTCTTTTAGAATTAGTTGGGCAAAAGATGCAGCTAGGGTTGAACTACCGGGTTTCGTATGAGTGCACGCATCATGGACCATCTTTAGATCTGCCAACAATGTTTGTGGAATTAGGCAGTTCACCCAGGCAGTGGAAAGATCTGAAAGCAGCAGAAGCAGTAGCTCATGCGGCTATCGGTGCGATTACTAATCAATCAAAGTTTTCAACTGTTTTAGGAATTGGCGGTCCCCACTACAATGAGAAATTTACAAAGCTGGCTCTAAGGACACAAGCAGCGTTTGGTCACATAATTCCGAAATATGCAATTCCAAAAATCGATGCTAAAATGTTGAGGCAATGCATCCAAAGAACTGTTGAAAAGGTGGAATCAGCTGTTTTCGACTGGAAAGGCATGCGAGGTGCAGATAAAAAGAGATTAATGGCAGTGTTAGATGAAATCGGCGTTTCTGTTGAAAAAGCCTGAGACCACTGATGAAAGCTCTAGTCTTGTTCTACGAGAGGCTGGCTACGATGTTTGTTATTAAGATATCCAAACGAGTTGAAAATCTTATATAGCCCTCTTTGTTATGTTATCGTGAGTACAATGGCGGAAATCTGTTCATTATGCGGGCTTCCTCGTGACATATGCGTCTGCGGCGAAATTAGTAAGGAACAACAACGTATCCGAGTACGTTTGGAAACAAGAAAGTATAGACGAGCAGTAACGATCATAGACGGCATCAACGACAAAGACACCGACCTCGGGCGCCTAGCTCAAAAACTAAAATCATTTTGCGCCTGCGGAGGCACAGCCAAGAACAGCCAAATAATACTCCAAGGCGACCACAGACAAAAAGTGCACTCCTACCTTCTTCAGATGGGTTATCCCCAGCAAAACATTGAACTCCAATGACTAAAGTTGGCTAAATACAGTTATTTAAGGGGCGAGAAGGCTTGGGTTTGCTGCAAAACTTACGCGAAGTATTTGGAAAACTAAAAAGAAGCCAGCCGACGCCCAAGTTTTGCCCTAGATGTGAAAGCCCAGAAATTCGCCTTTCAAGCAGATTTGATATTTGGCTTTTTCCGGAACAGTATGTTTGTCACAAATGTGGCTATGTAGGTCCAATTGCAATGGAACTTGAAAAGGAAAAAGAGGAAGCCTAGTCTGGAATCTTGAGGCCTAACTCTCTCCTAAGGCTTTTATAGCGATTTCTAACAGTAACTTCTGTTACACCAGCAGCCTCAGCAATGTCCTTCTGCGTTTTCTTCTCATTGTTTTGCAGACAAGCAATGTATAGGGCTGCTGCGGCGAGACCCATCGGATCTTTTCCCGAGGCTGCCCGTTTTCGTCTAGCCTGTCTCAAAATCTTGATGGCGTACCCTTGGGTTTTACCGCTGATGCCTGTTTGCTCAGCAATCTTGGAGACATAAGTGAGGGGATCAGCAATTGGCATTTGTATGTCGAGTTCTCTGAGCAATAACCTATAGCAGCGAGCAACGTCTTTTTTGTCAACAAGGCTGGCTTCAGCTATTTCTCGAAGCGTTCTAGGTGTTCCTGTGTTGCGACAAGCGGCATGAAGGGCAGCTGCTGCAATAGCTGCTATAGATCTTCCACGGACTAAGCCTTTTTCTAAGGCTTTGCGGTAGACAACTGCTGCTTTTTCCTTAACTGGCCCAGGTATGTAAAGCTTGTCAGAAAGCCTGTCAAGTTCAGCCATGGCTTGAGCAAGGTTTCTATCTACTGACGAGTGTACTCGAGAGCGGATTTGCCATTTTCTGAGCCGCCACATCTGCAGTCTTGTTGAAAGTGGAAGTTTGCGTCCGAAGGCGTCCCGGTCTACGCGGCCTATGGCTGTGGACAAGCCCTTATCGTGCACAGAGTACGATGTTGGCACGCCAACACGGCTACGTGATGCTTTTTCCTCTTGTGTAAAAGCTCGCCATTCTGGTCCTTTATCCATCATTTGTTCATGCAAAACGAGACCACACGTTCCACATATGGTTTCGCCAGTGTCATAATCATGAATAAGGTTAGCACCACCACATTCAGGGCATTTTTCGGCCATGAGTCGTTTTACTTTTCCTTTTTCCACGGCTTATGTCTCCTCGATAGAGTACTGAGGCGAGAAAACCGTCACTATTGATGGTTCTTTATCGGAACCAACATGCTAGAAATTGTCCATCTGGCCCCGCCGCGAAGAAATCTTTAGAAATGGTTTAATATATAAATCTTACGATTCCAGTAAACATATTAAACGTATGTTCTTCACTGATTTATTTGCAGTCTCGTTTGAAGCTTTATCTTTCAAAATCATAGTAGTGATCTGTTTACGGAATAGTTGAAAGTTGTTGCCATGTGCACGTGTATCTGCAGAGTTCCAACAGCAAGTTAGCTCCTTGTGTCAGAACTTAATATGATCCTTGCTCACATGTTTGTATATTGAGTGAAGTAGTGTGAAATAATTGAGTGAAAAGCAGGTTATTGTTGTTACGACACCGACAGTGGTAGGCTACAATATTGTGAAGGTTCTAGGAACTAGCCATGGAATAACCGTGCGAACCAGAGGAGTAGGCGGAAATATTGTAGCCGGAATTGAAGGAATCTTCGGATGCGAAGTGACATCGTACACTTCAGAAGCTGAAAAAACGCGAAGAGATTCCTCGCGAAGGCTAATTGAAAATGCCGCAAAAACGGGAGCCAATGCTATAGCTGGTGCAGACTCTGAAACAAGCGGCAATCTGCAGGGAACCGCCACATTGTTTTCAGCCTACGGAACAGCAATGATTGTTGAGCCTATCGAAAAGGAAGGCTGAAGGAATTTAGGGAAAGACAAATCGCTAAATTAATGGGTTTCCGATTTTCGTGATGGATTTGTCTGAAACCACATATAGCTCGAAAGGGCATGGGCATGGATATCTCAAGATGGCAATCGTCATCTGTGTTTTTCTTTGATATTTCTGCATGATGGAAATGACTAGGTGTTTCACCTAGCTTGCGTGCTTTAAGTGGAAAACAATAAAAACGCTGGGCAACACTCTTATGCAAAATGTAGGTGCCCAATTATGAGCGAAAACAAAGCTGAAAAGAAGGACCCCTTGAAGATTCATCGGGAAGGAACAGCACTGTCGGATGCTGGAAAGCATGAAGAAGCCATAGACAAGTTTTTAGAAGCCTCAAAGCTGTACATGGAAGTTGGAAACATCTTCGATACTTCTTATATGTTGTTTAAGGCAGCTGAATGCAATTTCTTACTAAAAGACTATGACACTGCTATCGAACGTTTTCTTAAGGCAGCTGACCTTTCTTTTGGAAAGGGATATGACCGGTTCGGGTTAGGCGCGTTAGAGTATGCTCTTGATTGCTATAAAGCGGCTGGAAAAGAAGGAGCGAAAAAGGTTGAGGAGCTTAAAAAGAAGATAAAGGAATTGAAAGAGAAGCTCTTGAAAATGTAGCGGTATGATTTGTTGATTCATAAACGGCTAGAATGTTTGATTTTGGAAAACTGTTGGCTTCATTCTCCGCAAAGGTTTAAATATTCTTTCTGTTACCGAGATGTCGATACACGATGCCAAAATGGGGATACTCAATAACAGAACTAGATCAGGAACGCACCGTTAAGGCGAGTGGGCGAGAGGTTAGAGTGTCCCATAAAGCAGCAAGAGAAGTATGCAACGCGATAAATAGTATGATGCTTAGTGAAGCTAAAGAGTTTTTACAGCAAGTTATGGAGAAGAAAAAACCAGTTGCCTTCCGCAGGTTCAAGAAGAAGGTGGGGCATCGCCATGGCTTGGAAAAAGCTTTTGCTGGAAGATATCCTGTTAAGGCGGCACAGAAAGTTTTAGAAGTGTTGGAGGGCGCTGAAGCTAACGCTGATTTTAAGGGTTTAGACATTGACAATCTTCGCATAATTCATGCTTCAGCTTATCCAGGTATGAAGATTAAAAGGTATATCCAAAGAGCTTTCGGCAGGTCTTCACCTCGTTTTGAAACGCTCTGCCATATTGAAGTTGCTTTAGAACAAGTCGAGGAGTTAGTCTGATGTCAGTGGTTAGACATTTTATTAGTGAATCTCTCAAAAAAGCGGAAATCAACGAGTTTTTGAGAGATGAATTCGAAAGAGCTGGATATGGTGGGGTGGACGTTACAAAAACTCCGTTGGGTACTCATGTAGTTGTTTATGCTATGCGCCCAGGCATAATAATTGGTCGTGGTGGAGAAACAATAAAACGGCTTGCGGAAGTTTTAGAGAAAAATTTCAATTTACCTAATCCTCAAATTTCTGTGGCTGAAATTGAAGTTCCCGAATTAAACGCCTTTGTAGTCGGGTCAAGGATTACCTCAGCTCTAAAACGTGGTGTTCACTACCGTAGGTCCGGCTACTGGGCTATAAACCAAGTCATGGAAGCAGGAGCATTAGGCGTAGAGGTAATTATAAGCGGAAAACTGCGAAGTCTAAGGTCAAGATATGAAAAATTCCGGGCGGGATATCTCCCTAAAAGCGGGCAACCTGCCATAAAATATCTGCGAAAAGCAGAGTTACATGTCCAATTAAAACCTGGAATACTTGGTGTGAAAGTTCGAATCATGCCTCCGGACGCTGAGTTTCCAGATAAAGTGCAGGTGATAGAGAAACCTCAAGCTCTGAAAGAGGAAGAAACGAAGCCTTCTGAAGCTATGCCTGAAGAAAAAGAGGAAACCCGAGAAACCGAAGAAGCAAAGGAGACAGAGAAGTAAATGCCTATCTTGAGACTAAAAGATATCCGGACTATGTCTCCCAAAGACCGAAGAAAAAAGCTGACAGAATTGCGGACCGAACTTGTCCGGGTGAGAACAATGATTAAGGCTGGTGGCGCTGTTGAAAATCCCGGGCGAGTACTTGAGTTGCGCAAGGCTATAGCTCGTATTCTTACTGTTGAAAGTGAGCCGGAGTCTGCAGAGGGAACGGAGGCAATAGAGAAAGAGAAAGGGAGCAAGAAAGCGTGAGAGTCACACCATCCATTCTTCAGGATGAATTCATCGGGCTAAACGCCAAGGTTGTAAGAAGCACTAATCCAGATTGTGTGGGTATCACCGGCAAAGTTATCGATGAGACCAGAAATACCCTTGTGATTCGACATAGAAACGAAGACAAAATTGTGGTCAAGAACATAACGGTTTTTCATTTAATTCTGCAAGACGGTACAATTGTAGAAATTGAAGGGGACGCTATAGTTGGGCGACCTGAAGGCCGCGTCAAGAAGAGGCTTAGGAGAAGATGGTGATGACTGCTTTATCATTGAGGAAACCTAGGAAATCCTGTGATGACCGTAATTGTCCTTTTCATGGAACCCTCAAAGTCCGGGGACGCATATTGGATGGCACAATTGTCAGCGCTAAGATGGACAAGACAGTTATCGTGAAGCGAGACTATCAGTTCTATCTGCCGAAATATAAACGGTACGAAAGACGACGCAGCCACATACCAGCTCACAATCCTCCTTGTCTTGACGTGAAAGAAGGCGAGGTTGTAAAAGTAGCAGAATGCCGCCCAATAAGCAAAACCGTCTCTTTTGTCGTCGTTGAAAGAGTGGAGGAAGAAAAGAGTGGCGGCAAGAGCTAAAGGACGAGCGTTTGTAGCTAGAGGAATGCTCGGTCAAAGGGCAAAGATTTCACGAGGAATACCAGTTGGCGCTATAATAAAATGTACCGACAACACGGGTGCCAAAACGCTTCGAGTTATTCAAGTTATCGGTTATAAGGGACGATTAAGACGTGTACCTTCCGCTGCAGTAAGCGACATGATAATTGTTTCAGTAAGAAAAGGCACTCCGGACATGCGGAAGAAAATTTTTCAGGCAGTTCTTGTTAGACAGAGAAAACTCTACAGACGCTCCAACGGGTTGTGGGTTCAATTTGAAGACAACGGGGCAGTTATTATGACCCCGGAAGGAGAAATGCGAGGTTCAGAAATCCGAGGTCCCGTAGCAAAGGAGGCGGCAGAACGGTGGCCAAGAATAGCAAGTGCTGCAAGCATTATTATATAGGGGATGAAAACAGTGAAGACCATCCAGCCTAGAAAGCAAAGAAAAAGGCTGTTTCAAGCTCCACTGCACGTACGTTATAAGCAGTTTTCGGCACCACTTTCCCCGGAGCTGAAAGCGTCACATAACACTCGCTCTGTTCCGGTGCGAGTAGGGGACACTGTGAAGATTATGAGAGGAGACCGTAAAGGATTTGAAGGTAAAGTCACGCGGGTTGACCGACAAAAATATAGAGTCTTTGTTGAAGGAATAACCCGTGAGAAAGTAGATGGGTCTACCATGCTGATTCCAATGCATCCTTCTAAGGTCATGATTACACATCTCAACTTAGACGACAAATGGCGCAAAGAAGCCCTAAAACGCAAAGCAGAAGAAAAGCTCGGTGAAAAACCCATAGAAGAAAAACCAGTAGAAGAGAAAAAGCCCAAAGCCCCGAAAAAGAGAAGAAAGCGAAAAACAGAAACCAGCAAGGCTAGGGTCAAGATTGCTACTAAGGTCAAACCCGCAGGTAAAAGTGGAGGAGCCTAAATATGGGCAGAAAAGGAGGAAAAAAACACTTAAAAAGAAAGCCAGCACCAAAATTCTGGCCTATCCACCGAAAGGAAGGCGTTTTTACTGTTAGACCAAAACCTGGGCCTCACCCTATATCAAGGTGTCTCCCCCTCACGCTAATTGTACGTGACATACTTGGACTTGCCAAAACAAGAAGAGAAGCTAAGAAAATAATTTCTCAAGGAAAAATCTGGGTCGACGGACACGTTCAAAAAGAAGATTTGTTCCCGACTGGACTAATGGATGTTATATCAATACATGACATGGAAAAGGCATATCGAGTTATCCCCTCTCAAAAGGGACTAACCCCTTATACGATCGGGAAAAAAGAAGAAGCAGGATTCAAACTTTGCCGAATTGAAAACAAAACAACAGTCAAAGGAGGGTACACACAGCTTAACTTCCATGATGGAAGAAACGTGCTGATCCGTGTGAAAGATGCTGATCACCCAGAAGAAGACGTTTTCCAAACGCTTGACACACTAAAAATTCACCTTCCAGACCAAAAAATCGTTGGACACTTCAAACTAATCAAAGGTGCACCAGTCATAATTATTGATGGAAAAAACATAGGCAAATCTGGGAAAATCGTAGACATAGAGAAAAGACCTAGTCAAAAACGAAGAAGCACTCTCGTCACAATTGAAGACAGCAATAGTAATCGTTTCCAAACAACTATGGAATACATTTTTGTTGTCGGCGACAAGCAGCCTCACATATCGTTAACGGAGGTCAACTGACATGTCTATGGAAGAAACCCGCAAGAAGTGGCAAGGCAACCCGATGGTTAAACCTAGAATTGAGAAAGTAACCGTGAACATGGCGGTTGGGAAATCTGGAGAAATCCTTGAAAGAGCGACGAGAGTCTTGGAGCAGTTGACTGGACAGCAGCCTTGCAAGCGTAGCGCCAAAATGACAATACGTGACTTCGGAATTAGAAAAGGTGAGCCTATCGCCGGCATAGTAACGTTGCGAAAAGAGAAAGCCAAAGAGTTCCTCAAAAAGGCGTTTTATGCGGTAGACAACAAAATTTCGAAAGAAAAATTCGACAACTACGGCAACTTTTCCTTCGGTATCAGAGAGCACATTGAAATGCCGGGCACCAAATACGTGCCAGAACTGGGCATACATGGCATGGACGTTTGCGTCACGTTTTGTCGACCAGGATATCGGGTGAAAAAGAGACGCCGGGCTAAGTCACATGTAGGGTCAAAGCATACGTTAGCCCCAGAGGAAACTATGCTGTTTATCAAAGACGAATTTGGAGTTGAAATCGTATAAGAAGATGGTGAAACCTTATGGGAAAACAGAGATCTAAGAAAGAGTACAAGTTTGGCAAGGGAAGCCGACCTTGCAGACGTTGCGGTTCTTATGGTTCTGTTATTCGCCGGTATGGATTAGACTTGTGTCGTCAGTGTTTCCGGGAAGTTGCCAAGCAGCTTGGCTTTGAGAAGTATGAGTAGAGGGGGATAGAAAAGACTTGTCTGCCTTGGATACGATTTCAAACGGGCTTACTACCATAATGAACAATGAACTGCGAAATAAGCCAGGTTGTATAATAAGTCCGGCTTCAAAGCTTTTTGGTCGCGTCTTAAGAGTGCTGCAGTTAAACGGGTACATAGGTGAGTTTGAGTTTATTGATGATGGGCGTTCAGGCAAGTTTAAGGTGCAGCTTTTTGGTCGCGTCAACAAGTGCGGTGCCATAAGACCTCGCTATTCGGTCGGTACCATGGAATTTGAAGAATGGGAGAAACGGTTTCTTCCAGCTCGAGATATTGGTCTCCTTGTAGTTTCAACTTCGCATGGCGTAATGTCTCATACGGAAGCAAAGGAGAAAAAGATTGGAGGGCGTCTTCTCGCTTTTGTTTATTAGGAGAATTGGAGATGCAGGCTGCTGAAGCGGTGAAGTCGGTTGAGGTTCCAGTTGGGGTTGAGATTCAAGTAGAAGGGAGAGTTGTTTCTGTTAAGGGAGAAAAGGGCACGGTTACACGTGATTTTTCGAAAGCACCTGTAACTATTGAATTGGATGGGAAAACTGTTTGGGTTAAAGCGAGTTGGCCTCGGAAGAGAGAGGCAGCGCTTGTAGGCACGATTAGTTCTCACATTCGAAACATGATTGTTGGGGTAACAAAAGGGTTCACTCATAAATTGAAGATAGTTTTTTCTCACTTTCCAATCTCTGTTAAGGTGAAAGAAAAGACGGTGTTGATTGAAAACTTCACTGGAGAGCGTAGCTCTCGCAAAGTTAGGATAATGGGTGATGTTAAGGTTTCAGCCAAAGGCGACGATGTTGTTGTCCAGGGAATCAACCTTGAAGATGTAAGCCAAACAGCGGCTAACATTCAAAACGCAACCAAGGTGAAGAAGAAAGATCCAAGGGTTTTTCTCGACGGTATCTATGTCTATGAACGCTTGGAGGGAATGGAAATCTAATGAAGTCGGACAAACAAGAAGTCGAAAAATCGGTGATAGAGCGTGCCTTGGCTTTGCGTAGAAACCTCAAAAATAAGAAGCCAAAGTTTAGGCGTCAAGAAAGCTGGCGTTATAAACGGGTGAGTGAAGTTTGGCGAAAACCAAGTGGTATAGACAGTAAGATGCGCAGGAAGAAGAAAGGATGGCCTAAGTCTGTTGAAGTTGGATATCGTGGTCCTAAGACCGCACGTGGGCTTCATCCTTCTGGTTATGCTGAAGTTTTGATTCACACAGTGGATGATGTGGACAAGGTTGAACCTGAAACCCAAGCGATTCGGATTGCTCATACTGTTGGAGCGAGGAAGCGTATTGAGATCATGACTAGGGCCAGAGAAAGCGGCGTTCATATTCTTAACCCGAGAGAAGTGGAGAAGCCGTTGGCAGAAGAGGAGGCTGAAGCTGAAGCAGTGGAAGAGGCTGACGAAGCAGAGAAGGCAGAGGAGGAAAAGGAATAGATGACTCTTAAAAGTCAACGCCGATTGGCGGCTGAGATTCTTAAAGTGGGTGAAAATCGGGTTTGGATCGATCCTGAGCATAATGATGATGTTGAAGTTGCGATTACGCGGGATGAAATTCGCAAGTTGATTCATGAAGGTTTGATTAAGGCTCTTCAAAAGAAAGGTGTGAGTCGTGCTCGAACTCGGGTTTCGCATGAAAAAAAGAAGAAGGGCTTAAGAAGAGGACCTGGTAGTAGGACCGGATCAGTTCGGGCAAGGGTTTCTAAGAAGGAGGCTTGGATGAAGCGCATTCGAGCTTTGAGGAGGCGTTTGCGGGAGCGGAAAGCTGAACGGGCGATTACTGAGAGCAGTTATCGTCGGCTTTATACGCTGGCTGGTAGCGGAATGTTTAGCTCTATTGCAGAGATGGAGCGCTACGCGAAGGCTCATGGTTTGTGGAGGAAGCGTTAGATGGCGACTGGTCCTCGTTATAGGGTTGCTTTTCGTAGGCGAAGAGAGGGGAAAACTAACTATCGTCGAAGGAAGGCTCTTGTTCTATCTGGGTTGCCTCGGTTTGTTGTTCGTTGCACATTGAAGCGTGTTATTGCTCAGATGATTAGGGCTGAGATTGTTGGTGACAAAGTTCTTGTGTGTGCTGATTCCAGAGAGCTTGTTCGGCAGTATGGTTGGCTGGGCAACTGCTCTAATTTGCCTGCTGCTTATCTTACTGGACTGCTATGTGGTCTGAAAGCTTTTGCTTCTGGTGTGAAAGAGGCTGTTTTGGATATTGGCTTGCAGTCGCCGACTAAGGGTGCAAAGCCTTTTGCGACGCTTAAAGGTGCGTTGGATGCGGGTGTTTCAGTGCCGCATGATGAGGGTGTTTTGCCTAGCGAGGAGAGGATTCAGGGGCAGCACATTGTTGCTTATGCTAAGCAGTTGGCTTCTAATCCAGAAGTATACCAAACTCGTTTTTCTGAGCTTTTGTCTAGAGGTTTATCTCCGGAGCAGATTACTGAACACTTTTTCTCTGTGAAAGAGAAGATTGTTTCATCCTTTAAAGAGGAGGAGGCACCAAAAGAGAAGAGAGTTGAGGTTACGCCTACGGTTAAGAGCAAGAAGAAAACAATGCGAAAGGCTGTTTCTAAGCCTAAACGTCGTGTTTCTAAAAAGAAGAAGGGTGAGATTGAGAAATGAGGGGTCGTCGACAAAGAAGAAGGAGTCCCACTAGAAGAAGAGGAGTTGAAGAAAAAATAGAGGCTTGGGTGCCTCGCACTAGGCTTGGGAAGATGGTTCAAGCCGGACAGATTACTTCGATTGAGGAGATTTTCGCTGAAGGTCTAAAGATTCGGGAGTCTGAAATTGCGGATGTGCTTCTGCCTGATCTTCTGGAGGAAGTGATTAACATTAACTTGGTTCAGAAGCAGACTGATGCTGGGGAGAAATCTCGTTTTAAGGCGATTGTGGCTGTTGGAAACCGTGATGGTTTTGTTGGCTTGGGCGGAGGCAAGGCAAAGCAGGTGCGGACGGCTATTGAGAAAGCAGCTGTTGATGCTCGCTTGAATGTTATTTTGGTTCGAAGAGGCTGCGGAAGCTGGCAGTGTGGGTGTGGACGTCCTCACACTCTGCCTTTTCAGATTCGCGGCAAATGTGGAAGTGTTGAGGTTTTGCTTGTGCCGGGTCCGCGTGGACTAGGCTTAGTGGCAAGTGAAGTTGCCAAGGTTGTTCTCAATTTGGCTGGTGTTAAAGACTGCTGGACTAGAAGCTTTGGTTCTACGAGGACGATTCCGTCCTATGCTTATGCGGTTTTTGACGGTTTGAGAAAAACCTATAGTTTGGTTACTCGGGCGGAGTGGGTTAGGTAGGGATGACGGAACAGCGGAAATGTTTGGCAGTTGTTCGAGTTCGAGGGAGAAGCGACATTTATCATGAGATTAAAGAGACTATGGAGTTCTTACATCTGCATCGTAACTGTCATGCCACACTTGTGGATGATCGACCTGCTTATGTTGGCATGTTAAGGAAGGCGCAACACTTTTTGACTTGGGGCGAAATCTCAAAAGAAAACATAGCTTTGCTTCTGAAAAAATGGGGTAGACTGGTGGGCAACAAGAAACCTTCAGATGAGTATGCAAAAGAGATAGGCTACAAGTCGTTGGACGAACTCGCAGAGGCTATACACGAGGCTAAAGTGGAGTTTAATAAGTTACCGAGGATGAAGCCGGTGTTTCGGTTACATCCGCCGAGCAAAGGCTTCAAGGGCAAAGTGAAAAAAAGCTACACCACCGGAGGCGTCACGGGCTACAGAAAAGAAAACATAAACAATCTGATAAAAAAAATGACGTAGGATATTTTCGCGAGTCTGATGCACATGACTTCCCGCGCGCGCGATGGCAGTTGTGGGTTCTCTTTTGGTCTCCAGTGAGGAAAGATAGACTTTTGGGAGAGTAGTCGGTATAGCATCTTGTCAGAATGGTCTTTGGCACTCTTCCACAAGCCATAAAAATGGACAGCATTGACATCTTCGCAGAGTTTGTGTGTAGTGAATAGGGTATGCCGCAGGTTCATGATTTTGGCAATAATGTTTTTGGAGTTACAGGTCTACATCATATAGCTGGGATCGGAGTTAATGCTGGTTTCATACTAGCCTCCGATACAGTCATTCATATCGATTCAGGAATGACCATCACCGATGGGGAATATCTTCTAAGCAAATCAAAGGAGAAAGCAACTCAGCAAGAAAATGTCTTACTCATTCTAACTCATCATCACTCAGACCATATTTTTGGAATGAGAATCTTCAAAGAGGTAGATGCCGAAGTTATTGCACATGAAAATGTTCGGAAGTTTCTTTCTCACAGAAGATTGTTTTCTTTTAGAACTCTTCTTGATTCCTACAAACCTTTCATTGTCAAGATGATGGTTGAAAAGCTCTCGTATACCAAAGAGAGAGCAGAAAGGGAGCTTGGAGACGTTAAACTCTTTCCGCCAGATCAGACCTTTAAGGATGATAAAACTCTTCAAATGGATGACCAAGAGCTTCTATTACTCTATACTCCTGGACACGTGCCTAGTGAGACATCAGTTTACCATCCCATATCAAAAACCTTGTTTGCAGGAGACACAATATACCAAGATATGCCATTGACCACAAGATTTGGTGGACCTAAAGAGTGGAAACAATGGATAGAAAGTCTAGAGAAATTGGAAAGACTTGACATAGAAAACATAGTGCCTGGACATGGAAAGATATGTAAGAAAGATGAAATTAGAAGAAACATAGAATATCTAGAAGATTTCTTAAGCCGATGACAACTTCAATCAGAGATGAAGTTTTTTCCACCGATATTCACTATAACAACGCTACTAGCAGTCATTGTCTACAGAATATAATCTAACAGAAATAGAAGATTCTAATCTCCTCGTGTCTTAAGTACGTAAGGTTCAAACAGCAAGACGTATGAAGGCTCTGAGCTCTTTGGACAATGCTCTTTGCCTTTAGGTATTACTGTCATTTGTCCATTGTTAAGAGTTATATCAGGTTGATCTTTCAGCTGAATAACGATATTTCCTTCAACTACATAGAAAAGCTCATCTTCATTCGTGTGCTTGTGCCAATGGAATTCCCCTTCTAACAAAGATAACCTAACAACTTGGTCGTTTACTCGAGCCACATCAACAGGAGACCATGCCTTACCACCGATTTCTTTGATCTTGTCTTTCAAACTGATTACCGAGATCATAGTTATCGATGTCGTAACTCTTTTCATCCTTATTTCTGCTTTTCCTTTGCTACATAGATAAGAAGAATAGTCTACAGAAGAATACGACTATCAAGCAAGATGAACCGAATACCAAATATGCTATCCATGCATTTAAGACATGAAATGAAATTAGCCTTAATCATATGACTGGAGGATAGTCTGTGAGAGAAATAAAAAAGCCTTGGGGAAAAGAGCTCTGGATAGCACAGGAAAGCGAGTATGGCGGCAAAATCCTCATCATGAAAGGAAATCACCACACATCCCAACACTTTCACAAGGACAAGAAAGAAACAATCTACTGCTTTAAAGGAGAGGTAGACCTCATCTTGAACGATCGAGTGGTCACACTAAAAGAAGGAGACGACATAACCCTTATCCCCAGAACAGTCCACAGCATCATAGGAAAAACAAACTCAGTCCTATTCGAAGTATCAACTCCACAACTAGCTGACGTAGTAAGACTAAAAGAAGAATAAAGACATCAAGCAAGATGAAGTGAACTAGATTCCCACTCTTTTCTCTGTCCAGAGCTCGTTGATAGATTCCAAATGAC
>JAPUUO010000017.1 GCA_026967815.1 Candidatus Bathyarchaeota archaeon
AAATATCCCACACATCTAGCAAACCTCAAACACAACGTTTCTACGAGCCAATACCCGTTACAGCCATGATAGTAGACCATTAGCAGTGGAAAAATAGAATGGCACGACTTGGTATAAGCATTTTTAGCAAAACGGTTTTAAAACTAAAAACATTGTTTTAGTAGTGTTTTCCGCGTTCTAGTCCGTTGTCTCATTGTTCACTTGCACGCGCTAAAGACGCTATTACAAATTGGGCGCTAGATCCTTAAAAAAAAGAGCCCGTGCAGTCTAAGCTTCCTGCTTTTCCTAATATATATTCATTAATATCATTCTAAAAAAAGAAAGAAACACCCGTTTTTAGTCTGAAATCTTTATTTAATGCGTGCTATTTCACTCAAAATTTCTAAAACTTCTGTTCTCCCGACTTTCCCGCTTTTTTGCCCAATCTGGTTAATCTCTATAGACTGAGTGTTATGTTCTGGATGAATGAAACCTTCCTGCTCTAATTTGGATCTAGCTTCAGGACGGATATATCCTTTCCAACCGCTTTCTGTATGAAACCATTCAAGCTTGCCCTTCAACCTATCTAGAAGCTCGATTAAACATCGGATACAGAAGCTTCCAAGTCTCTGTTTTCTATCTCGCTGGTCCACTTTGCAGATTATGAAATGCGTTCCCTCAATCTCACGGCTGCAACTGTCACAATTGTTCTCCACATAACCAAAGCGATTAGGCAAGCTCGCCACATTTCTCACATGTATACATGCCAGTTAATGCAATTTTCCCTACTTGTATTATACGCATGCGCAAGAGATGGCAGCGTGTTCTAAATTCCTCTTTGTTATCTTTCGGATCCCTTTGCACAGAAATACTGATGCTTGAGTCCCATCGCGCGCGCCAGAAAAAGACCAGCTATTTCTAAGGCATGTCTTGTACGACGTTGACATCAACGTTATACGACAACTACCTCTAGATGCAATTGGCTCGGGCCAGACGACTGATATAGAAGCTTTAGAGGAGTTGCACTTATTGTTGTTTTTTCCCTACGGTTTTGACAACGACAAGCATGCCGAGCCTTTGCAGTTGAATTCCAGTAGTAGTCCTAAGGGCCTTAGGGACTACTACTTCTAAACTGAGACAGGAGATCTAAGGGGATGACAGTTGTCATCGTCTTTTTTTCCAGTTTCCCGACGACACACGTCTAGGCGCGCGCCAAGAGCTTAATCCTCAGTGGCACGCACGCAATCAGTGGTTCTAGTGAAGAGTTTTACGTAAACAAACTTAGATATTTGAACTCGATCTAAAGAGCACTAGGAGGTTGCCCTGTTGGCTTGTGATCTTATGTTCATTGGACACGTTTCTATAGATCAAATAGAGAACCAACACGGCATTAGGGTTCAAGCAGGAGGAGCCGCTCTATATGCGGCAATGGCTGCCAAAACATTACTCAAAAGCGTAGCCTTAGTTTCAGCCATAGGAAAACACTACCAATTCACGGACACCTTGAGACTTCTGAACACTGATCATGTTAGAACGTGCAATATGCCCTCCACAAGGTTCAACATCAAATACAATAAGCAAGGAGAAGCGCAGTATCTTGAGGCTGCTCTGGGCGCCGGCTCAAAAATAGCAGCTTCAACCATTCCAATCGAACTACTCAACCCTGAAACCATAGTTCACATCTCACCCCTACCACCCAGCATAGTCAGCAAGATCGTCAAAAAGATAGGAGAAACCTCTCCGAAAACCAGAATCAGCATAAACACGTGGATAGAATACATTGAGAAAAACCGAAGAAACAGAACAACCCTCAGGAACCTTGCCCAGACAGCCGATTTCTTCATAGTAAACGACACAGAAGCGAAGGCTCTGACCCAAACAGACTCCATCTCAACCGCGCTGAGGCTTCTGAAAGCCAAAATGCTGATCATCACACTGGGAGAACTCGGAGCCATAGTCAAAGCAAAAAACATCGGAATACAGCTGATCCCGGCCCTAAACGTTCCCCTCAAAAACGTCATAGACACCACAGGAGCCGGAGACACATGGTGCGGAGCATTCTTGGCAGCCTACAAACTAACCCAAGACCTGATGAAGTCCGTCACCATCGCCTCCACAGTCTCAAGCATAAAATGCTCGGGCTGGGGCCTACAGAAGATCACCAACCTCCAGTTCAGAAGACCAGACGACGTAATAGAATACGTCATAGCTCTCAAAGAAGGAGCTCTCCAAAAGAGCATACTGGACTACACAAAATAATGAGGAAGACTCCAGTTTCCCAGACCCAACGGGAAAAGGCGGCATTCTCGTGCACAGCTTTTGGTCACTACCTCTAGTCGTAGTCCGCGAAAGGCAGTCTATAACCTTGCAAAGTCGTCCGTATCATCCCCTATGATGTTTAACCTTTCAGAGAAAACACTTGCTAGCAACAAGAAGATTAATGAGAAAACATAAAAATCACTGTCGCCATATGTTAACAAAGGAGAGGGAAAGACTTGCTTGGATGGCTCAAGGATCTACTCATCATCTATACGTGGAAAGAATTGTGGATTGTTGTAAGTGTACCAACAGCTGTAGTAGGTGTTTGGGCTCTCTTTTGTTTCCTACTTACCATCCCCAACGATATTGTCAGAACCGTGGCAATATGGGGACTAATACTTGGTTTGACAGCAGGAGCAGCAACGGTTGATGCCTTGAGGAGGCAACAAAGTAAAGTTTAAGAAAACACGGACTGCGAAAAGTCAGTCTCTCGTTGTCTGAAGTACCAAGCTGTCTCCTGTAGGCTTCAAAATTGTTTCTAGTTTGAATCATCTTTTCCTCAATTTTTGAGCATTGTACTTCGTTCCTAGGTATACGATGTCTGCCATGCCGGCGAATATGCCTGTTTCAACTACGCCTGGAATGTATTTAAGCTGAGAATCCAATCTGCGGGGCGCGTCTATTGGTCCGAAATCTACATCCAAAATGAAATTGCCATTGTCTGTTACGAGTGGACCAACCTTTCCGCTCGTTTCGCGCAGGCATGGCTTTCCCTTCGTTTTCCGAATTCTTAACGTGACCGCTGATGTTGCAAAGGGCAGCACTTCAATTGGAACTGAGTGGTTCATGCCCAGTGTCTTTACCAGTTTGCTTTCGTCCGCTACTATCACAACTTGTTTGGAAACTGAAGCTACGATTTTTTCTCGTGTAAGTGCGCCGCCCATTCCTTTAATCAAATTCAGCTTTTCATCAATTTGGTCGGCACCATCGATTGTGAGGTCAAGTTGAGGGTACTCTTGGAGAGTTGTTATTTTAATGCCGTTTTCGGTAGCCAATTGCATAGCTTGGTATGATGTTGGAACGCCGAGAATCTGCCATTTTTTCTGTAGAATTTTTCTCCCCATTTCTTTGATAGCATAGGCTGCTGTGCTGCCGCTTCCAAGTCCGACTATGTAACCGTCTTTTACGTGTTTTACTGCTTCTGAGGCTGCCTTCTTTTTGGCTTTCTCTATCCAACTTGAACTCTTAGCCTTCAACTTCAATTTGTCCCAGCCGTTCTAAAACCTTCTCCACTTCTGCTCTGATTTCTTCAATTCTTTTTTCAGCTTCGGTTTTACGCGGAGTCGAAGGCTTTCGAGCTCTCCTTTTCTCTCTTACCGATGGTGCTGATGTGTTAGGTGAAGGAACTGGAATTGACATTTCCTTTACTGGTTTCACTTCAAGACGTGTTCTTAGTTCCTCAACTTTGTTGCCCAAGTCATCGAAGCGTTCGCTGAAAAGCTTGATGAGATCTTCCTGCATCGATTCAAGTTCCTGCAGCGCCACAACAGATTCGCTTTTTGAAATGGCATCTCGGACATTCATCATTCTAGTTTTGTAATTGCGTGCCAAGTTTTCACGTTCTTCTTCTGATATTCTGCCTTCTGCTTGGGCTTCATAAAGACGCCTTATAGCGTAGCTGAGAATCTCCCTTTCCAACTGTAACATTTTCAATTCTTTGTTGGCATTCTTCGCCTCTTCACGGGTCACTGTGCGTTGGGGCTTGAAGACAGGCCAGCTTTCCTTTGCCTCAATCACCTTCTTCAGGTCTTCTTTCTCAGCTTTTTTTCTGCCCTTCATAGCAAAAAACGTGAAAAGAACCACTGCAATTGCGCCTCCAGCGACAAGCATGTAAAGCCAAAGCTGGTCAGAAGCCACTAGACTCCCTCGTCCATTCATGGTTTCCCTTATGTAGTATATAAATTCTTAATTTGCTCTTAAGAGATTCTAAAGGTTTGATCATTCGGTCGTTTAAAATAATTGGAAGCTTGAAGTTATTGTTAACGACTCCAGTGTGTGCAACTGATGACTGAAGAAAAGAAAGCTGAAACTCTTGAAGACTTGAGTAAGAAACTGGACTTAATTATGAAGAGACTTGACACCATAGAAGCTACTATTCTAGGGAACCCAAACTATGCAGAGTTGACGCCCTCTTTGCAGCTGGTAAAAGCAAGCATTGGTCTATACGGCGAGCCTTTGAAAATGTTGGCTCGTTTGAAAACCGCTGAACGTTACGTGAAACGCAAGCCCATTGCTCAAGACGAAATTTCGCGGTGTATCGTTCAAGCCCTTGCTATGAAGGGACGCCTAAATATTTCTGCTATCACTCGTCAAGTGCAAATCATGAGAGGAAAGGCGTCACGGAGAATCGTTAGAGAACGCCTAAAACATCTAGAGAAAGACGGTGTAGTACAAAAGGTTGAAGGCTACGGAAATACTTACGAGCTGGTTGATGCTGGTGACCATTAGTCTGACCACTTTTTCCCAGAATATTAAACTAAAGTGTCCAATCCTATAGTCTAGTGGTGACAGAGATGGGTTTAAGGAAAATGCATGTCAAGAAGAGAAATCCAAGGGTTCACAGTTTGAGATTATATGGCATAACAAAAAAAGCTGAATTTGCCAATCAGGTGAGAAACGATGAAGAAGGTTTTTCAACTGTTTTGAATTTCGGCGTCAGAAAACAGGTACGAGATGCAATGCTTGCAGCGGAATATAGAAAAGGTCAAGCGATAACACTAACACGTCAAATGCGTTACACGTAAAAAGACCTTTGCCAAACGGTTAGTCTGATGAGTCAAAATATGTTGGAGGTGGGATTCATTGATTGAGAAATCCGAAAAAAGAAAGACGGCTACTGAAGCAGAAGAAGTGAGGGAAATTCTTGGCGCAGTTTCAACCGAAATTCCAGCATTAATAAAGAGCATAATAGGCAGCGTTTTCTCAGAGGAAGCAGGCAAAAGCATGGGACGTGCAGCAGCCGCATTTTACAAAGAGCTTAAAGACGGTGGAATGCCCGACGACGTGGCGGTCGAGATGACCGAGAATTACATGGGAGTCTTCACGAGCCTCGGAGACATCCTCAAACGAACAGGTTACAAGGGAAAAGGGTTCATATCCACTGAGAAAGAAGAAGAAGTAGAAAGGGAAACTGAAAAGGTAATTAAAGAGAAGGTAGAAGAGAAACTTCGCGAAAAAGAAGAGCAAGAATAGCCTCTTCTCTCCATCCATTTTTGAGGTGTATGATATGGGTAAGACCAGCAACCTGCGGTTCATACTAGGCATTCTTGGCAGCGGTGCCGCTTTAGTCAAGTTGATGGCTAGCGTGCTCCTAATATGGTTAACTCTAGGCTGGAAGGTGAGAAAAGCGAGAAAAGCCTTTGAAAAAGAGTTAATAAAACAGGGAATGGCAAAACACGATGCAAAGCGAATAAGCGCTCAATTCACTGCTTTAAAAGATAACATTGAGAACTCGTTTAGACAATCTTTGACAAGTTGGAGATAACCAGTCAAACCTGTTTTCAACTTGACATATTCTCTTTTTAGTTAAGGATCATTCGGTGAAAAGGATTAGGTTAATGCGTGCGCACAAGACCTTTCTGCTCGCGCTTCCAAGAGTTATCACTGAAAACTCGATGGCAATTTAGGTGATTTACCCATTGAATGCCGATAATGGATATCTGAGGCGACTGCAGGTTCTATAGGTTACGCCGAATATCTTCATAAATCTGTGAACAACACAAAGATGAGAAAGTGATTTTTAAGCCTAGTGACTCTGCCAGCTTTATTGCTTTCTCAGCTGGAAACGCTATTGCGTTTACGCCAGCCTCAACAGCTAGAACATCGATTTCCTCTTTGGTTTTGCCTTTTGGACGCATACATCCCAAGACCAAAGGGGTGTTAGGCATCATTAGCTTGGTCATGGCGAGAACCTTGGCTATGTCGGTTGATGTTGGAGGAGAAGCGTTTTTCATTGGAGTTTCATGTATTGGCATGAGGGCTATGATGATGACTGCTGAAGGCTGATATTTCGCGATCATCTGTAGCGCTTTAAATTCGCCCTTAAGCTTGCCGTAGTGAAGCCCGACAAGTACGTGGGGAACGTAGGGTATTTCTGACTTATGTAGTGCTTTCAAAGATCTATCGAAATCTTGAACTTTCACGTTCAGTTGATAGATTTCCTTTATTGTTTCATCTGAACCGATAACGTCGATGAGAGCAGCGTCTACTCCTGCTTCTCTTAGCTTCTTTGCCATAGATAACTCGATAACTCCAGTGTGCACAACTACCGTCAAGCCTAGGTCTTGCTTAACCTTGGCAATGGCATCTGTGAATTGTCCAAGTGGAACTGACCCATTTGGGAGGCATCCACCGCTTACTAGGCAGCCTATTGCCCCTTTCCGCTTCAACTGGGTACACAAGTTGACTAGTTGTTCTGGAGTAACCGCTGGCAGCATTGTGTTCAGGACTTTTCCACCGCAATGTTTGCATTTTAAAGCGCAGAATTGGCCAGTAATAGAGATGGAAGGAAAGGCAGCAGGTGCGGAATGGAAATATCCTGTTTTATAATACATGAAACTTGGAGCATAAAATCTGATTCTCTTTCCGAAATTTTTCCAACTTAAACTCTGAGCTACAGCCAAGGCTTCTTTAAGTTCAGTTTTACCTGCGTAGAGTAGCTGCTCACAGTTGTCTTTCCAATTCGACACCGTAGCACACCAGAGTTAACGGATAAGTATTAAGACAGCACCATTTTAATTTATACGTTTAAGCAAAAAATGATGCGAACAAGCTGAGGCAAACCGATGATAAACGCACGATTACCCGAAAAAATCAGAGTTTCCGTAGGCTCAGCTATTGTGCTTGGATTAATGCATGGAAAGTTAGATGCAGAACCAACCACGATCTACCTGCTTACTCATCATCCTGGTAAATGCTTAGCCAATTGTGGATTCTGTCCTCAAGCCAAGGCGAGCAAGAGCCGAGCAGACATGCTGGCGCGCATTACGTGGCCAACGTTTCCAACCGAACAGGTTATGTCAAGAATTGAAACAGTGGTAAGAGAGCCGAATGAAAAGCGTGTTTGCATCCAAGCGCTAAACTATCCCAAAGTGTTCAATGATGTGTTTGCTCTTGCAAACGAGATACGGTTACGAGCTGATGTGTCGCTCTCAGTATCTTGCCAACCTTTCAACACGGCGCAGATGAAGCTTTTGGAAGAGGTTGGAGTTGACAGAATCAGCATCGCATTAGACGCTGCAACCAAAGAGTTGTTTGAAAAGGTTAAGGGGGCTCTAACTAGTGGTCCATACAGGTGGGAAACTCAGCGAGAAACATTACTGAAAGCGGTGCAAGTTTTTGGTAAGAACCGTGTTTATACGCATCTTGTTGTCGGTCTCGGAGAAACCGAAAAGGAAATTATTCAAACGATTCAATGGTGTGCAGACTTCGGCGTATATCCAAGCCTTTTTGCTTTCACTCCAATTCCGGGAACAGCTCTTGAAGCTTTGCCTCAACCTTCTGTGGCAACCTATAGGCGGGTTCAATTGGCGCACCATCTTATTGTCCACGGAAAAACTCGGTGTGAAAACATGAAATTTGACGAAGATGAACGACTCATCGACCATGGAGTCTCCAAGCGTCTGCTTCAGCGAATTGTTGAAACTGGCACGCCGTTCTTAACTTCAGGTTGCCCAGGCTGCAACCGCCCATACTACAATGAACGTCCAGGTGGACCACTATACAATTATCCTAGGCAGCCTTTGCCTGATGAGATAAGAGAGATAAAAGAACACCAAGTTTAGAATTTATCGAGAAGGAAAAATATTGTGTACCTGATTGATGCCAAAGTCGAAGACAACACAGTGAAACTAACATTTTATAGTTCATCAAAAAATAAACTAGTAGAGTTTAGAGATGACACTTACCAGCCTTATCTTGTGATTTCATATCCCCTCAGCGAGCAAGATGAAGAAACGGTGCACAGTTTTCAAGGAGAAGTTGAAGTTGTTGAGAAACGCGACCTGTTCACCGATGAAGTCAAGGAGTTCGCTAAGGTAAAATTTTTGAGCCCGTTTCTGGTTCAAAAAGCCACAAAAAGATTCGAAAAATTCTGGGAAAACGAAATAGAATTCGCTCATAGTTATGTTTATGACCATGATCTTATCTTTGGTGCACTTCATGTCCAGAAGGGCAATAGCTTCAAACCTGTACTGAGTTTCCCTGAAAAACTGCGAGACAGGTTTGAAACCGCTTTTGACTCAGTGAAAAGCTCTGACCCGCTTAAGTATAACCAACTGAAACACTGGTTCACATTGCTGAATCAACCAGTGCCGCAAGGCAGAGTTGAGTTGCTGGGTATTGATGGTGAAATCAGTCCAGAAAACTATTATGTTGCTTTCATGCTTTCGAGAATTGTCAACTTGCCAGTTTCAGAAACCTACAGGAGCCGAAGCCTAAGCAACTGGCTGAAGTCAATGATATACACTTATCTTAGAAAAAACAGTGTTTTGATTCCGACCTCGAAGGAGCTGAGGAAAGGCTACGAACCTCATGTTGTTCCAGGCGCCTTGACTGTGGCGCCTAAGAGTGGAGTTTACTTCAATCTGGTTGTAACCGACTTTGAAAGCTTGTATCCGAGTTGTATCGACAGCTATAATTTGTCTTACGAAACTGTTGATTGCAACCATAAACCGTGCAAGAGCAACAGGGTTTCTGAAGTGGGGCATTACATCTGTACAAAAAGGCGCGGGTTTCTCTCTCTACTTATTGGTGCACTCAAAGACCTTCGCATACACTGGTTTAAGCCACTTTCAAAAAGCAACAACCTATCAGCAGAAAGAAAACAACAAGCAGAAGCATTAGCTAGTCTTCTGAAGCTCATAACAGTGTCCAGCTATGGCGTGACAGTACGGATTCACGGACTGGCCTGTCCACCTTTAGCTGAGTCCATCACCGGCTACGGACGCTATGCTCTCAAGTCCACATGGGAAATAGCAGAAAAAGCTGGTTTACACCCAGTCTACGGAGACACTGACTCAATCTTCCTAGAAAACCCATCGTCACAGAAAGTTGAGTGGCTGATCAAGACCGTAAAAGAGAAGCTTAAACTGGACCTTGCACTTGAAAAGCACTACTCAATTTGTGTTTTACCCAAAGCCAAAAAAGCGTACTTCGGCATTTTTGAAGACGGCACAGCTGACCTGAAGGGTCTCACAGCGATAAAGTCCAACTCTCCGAAATTCATCCAAAACGTGTTCCAAAACTGCGTTAAAGAACTGAGTCATGTGCAGAACGTACAGGAATATGATTCGGCAAAGGAGAAAATTGTGAAAGTTGTGCAAAAAGCCATCAGAGATTTGAGAAATGGAAAAGCTCAACTTGAAGACCTTATCTACTCGGTCAAATTGTATCATGACCCGGCGGAAAAGCTTCGCTCAAAAGTCTTGCCTCAACCCTATCAGTGTGTTGCTCAATTGGCGGCAGCAGGAAAACCAGTTAAACGACGAGATACTGTGACCTTCATAAAAGTCAACCCTTTTGATTTTAAAGGAAGAAGATTTACAGTGAAACCAGCCGAGCATGTGCGTAGTGTTTCGGAAATAAATATTGAAGACTACATACGAAACCTAACAACTGCTTTGAACCAAACTTTTGAGCCGATGAACATAAAGTTTGCAGCGAAAAAGGAGAAGCAAATATCTGATTGGTTCAAGTAACGAAAGAAAAAGCACCAACAGCATATCGTTTTCAGCTTGATGGGGTCTAATGCAGACATTCAAGGATGTGAATAAACCTTTCAAGAATTCTATAGGTCAATCCCCAAATGACACTGTTCCCAACAAGGTATGCCGGAAACTCTCCGTAACTAAACTCTACGGTGCCTCTATGTTTAACAAGTTCTTCTAGCGGAATCCAAGCAAAATCTTTTAGCTCCTCATTCAATCTGATTGGCGGTTCAGCCTCAAGAAGCACAACAAAGGGAAGAATCTTCATTTCAGGCTTCAGTGTGGATCTTAGCGTTTCCATCAACCCGAGAAAGCGACAATGACCAAGGAGATTTATGTTTGTCTCTTCCAAGGTCTCCCTCGTGACCGTTTGTTTGAGATTTCGATCCTTTGAATCACGTTTTCCTCCAGGCAGAGCCATCTGTCCCGACCAGGGATCAGTGGGGCTCTCAATTCTCTTTACAATCAAGACTTGGAGGTCTCGGTCTGTTGGTTTCAACAGCAAAGCAACTGCGGCATCAGCGTCTTGCTCTTCTGATGTTGGTTTCAACCTGTTTGACAACTTTCTGATGTTGTCAACACAACTCAAGTGAGGAACCTCAAATGCGCACGCGCAAAGCTGGCTTCTTACTTGACAGGTGCATAGAAGCATCTTTTTGGAGAGGTGATTTTACCCTTCTTTTTCAGGGTTTTTATTATCTTGGATACTTCATCTTTAGTCAGTCTAGCTAGCTCTGCAATCTCCCCAGGTCTCAATGGTTTTCCAGCTTTTGCCATGGCTTTAAATACCAATTGCTCTTTTTCTTCCAATGTTTTCGCCTCCCGAACTATCCAGTTCAATCAGTTTTTCAAATATTGCTAACTTCATGTGCACATTTGTTGAAATCGTCTCTTTTTCTAATCTAGGAGTTTGAAGAAGTCTCGTTCAGTTATTATTCCCACAAGTCGCTCATTTTCTACAACGGGTAACGAACCCACATCATTGTCTTGGAGAAGTTTTGCTGCTTCGCCGACATCCGCGTTCGGCTCAATCGTGACAACATTCTTTCGAGTAACCTCTAGTACCGAGGTCTGTAAAACCTGAGCCATCGCTCTTGACTGCAAATGCTTGAACACTTCACTTGACCCAAAAAAGCGGAGAATTGTCCTAACTGAGGCCAAGCCAACAAATTTGCCGTCCAAAACCACTGGTAATCGTCTAAATCCACGCTCAATCATCAACCTTGCAGCTTCATAAATTGATATTCGAGGAGCTGTGGTCACAACTTTCTTGGTCATCACATCGGAAACCTTGGCTCCACTGATTCTTCCAGTGAACATAAAGGCAATGTCGCGTTCAGTAACAATAGCCCAAACATGCTTCTCGTCGTCTACGACAGGTAGTCCTCCAACGTTATGCTTCTTCATAAGCCGCAAAGCATCGTGTATCTTGGCCGAGGTGGAAATCCAAAACACATCGGTGGTCATGATGGATCGAACTGGCTCGTTGATTGCCTTATAGAAGTTGCCCGAATACTTGCGTTGGATTAGCTGATACTTCTCCCCTCCTCCCAAATAGTTGACAAGATCTGTGGCGGTAATTATACCTCGTAGCCTTTGTGTTCCAGGGTCAGCAATTGGTATACGGCGAAATCCCTTTTGCACCATGATTTCAATCGCGTCTTGAATAGGAGTTGTCGGTGCCATGGTGACAACCGGGCTTGTCGCAATGGTCATTATTTCGCCCTCCCGCTTTTTGGAGGGATGCCCTCGTAACTCTAATGGGCCCTTTTCTCGAAGAGTTCGACGAAAAGATTCTCGTCTTGAGGTCATTTTTCAACATCACCTAATATTTGATTAATGTTCGAACAATGTCTTCCCGGTCTACAACACCCATAAGGTTGTTTTTGTCGTCTACGATTGGCACGCGACCAATGTTTTTTTTGAGCATTAATTTTGCTGCTTCTTTAACTGTGCTTGTGGGTTTTAGACAGATGATCGACGTCTTCATTATCGAAGAGATTCTTGAAGGAGCCTTAAACCGACCCTTTCTCGCTTCGAAAGCAGGGAAAACCATGCTGCTCTCAAGGAGGTTAGTCTGGGTCAACATCCCAACCAGTTTTCCTTTCGTCACAACTGGGCATCCGGAGTACGATTTTTCCTGCATACTCCGCCAAACGTTGTCTACTTCATCATTAGCTGAGCAAACGAAAAGCTCAGTTGACATAACCCGACTGATGGGTGTTGAAAGCCTAGAAGTTTCCTTCTTCAAATAAGCAGCTATGAAATTTTCGAGTCCAAGCATTCCAATGTAGGTTTTGTCTTGAGAAGATCTGACAACTGATGCGTACCATTCGTCGAGCCGAAGCATTTTTCGCACAATGTCATGTGCATCCATGTCCATGGTTGCAACTGTTCGAGGGGTCGACATGATTCCTTTGACGCGGATTGGAGAAATAGACGAAGTGATTGCCAATATGTCGCTACGTGTGATTACTCCCACTAAATGCTTGTTTTTATCTGTCACCGGAAGTGTCCGCAAACTTCTTTCGCGTAGAACCGCTCGAGCCTTTGTCGCAAGCTCATCTGCATAGATGGAGGGATATTTTTTGTCTGTTATGTCCTGAACACGCAAACCATCGCCCTCAGAATTCACCCTTCATCTCGATTTTGCAGTCTTCGCAGACGAAAGAGCCATCCGCCTCTTCGAGAGCGTCAGACCATTGGCTGCAGTTATCGCAGTATCCAGCCATTTGGGGATAGATTGTCTCCTCTGTTGCAGCTTCACCTTGAATCTTGGCTTTCTCTTGGATGATTTCAATAAGCTCTGGCGTAATAGCTAGAATGTCTTTGCTGGATACGAGTCCAACAAGCTCTCCTTTGTACATAACTCCGAGTCTCCGGACGTTTAGCCGGCTCATTCTGCGAGCAGCGTCACTGAGGGTTACGTCTGGATCAATTGTAACAAGAGGGGCGGTCATGACGTTCTTGGCAGCCAATTTGTAGCGAGGTCGGTTTTTGGCTAAAACCCTTCTAACGAGGTCACGTTCAGTTATTATACCCAAGGGTTTACCGTCTCTTCCAGTTACAATTATGCAACCCAAGTCATTTTTGCCCATCAAATTAGCCACTTTTGTTACCTTATCTTTTTCGTTGACAGTAACTACAGGGCTTGACATCACATCTTTAACAAGCATTCTTTCTCTGATGCCCATCTCTGCCATTGTGGATTTTCCCTCTACACGAAGATAGATTAGATGTGGGTATTAAACTGTTGTTCAATTTTCTGTCAAAAAGGAAAAGACGGTTTATGAACCATTGCTTTTTCAAGCAGATTTAATGTCGCCTTTACCCGAAGGTATGAAGGTCTGTATTTCTTCTAATGGTGTTTCAAGGATTTGTTTCCGCCAGTCCGCAGGAACCTTCTCAGCCAATATGCGACGTATCTTTTTTGCGAGTTCACTGCTCTTATGCTCGCCAGCAACGATTTCAACATAAACGCTTGCATGTTTACGAATAGCTTCCGGTGAACCTCCAATAATTCTGGCGTGATCTTCAATTTGGACTCCAATAGCCACCGCCAAGGGGACGTTTCGAATGTAGTTCTTGGTTCCACGAATTATGAAAGAGCCTTTTTTCAAGTATTGTCCAGACGGTGGACTTTTACTAACCTGTTTGGGATGCACCCAATAGACGCCGATTGCGCTAAGTGTTTCCTTCCACGCTCGAGAGTAAGAGGCTGCAAGCTGGGCAGCTTCTTTCAAAGATTGCTCTGACGGTTGTTTTCCTTCTGTTTTGATTATGACAAAAGGTGCACCTGTAATGTCGGCGTGAAAAACGATGTCGTGTGGTTCCATATGTTTTTTGATGAGAATTTCGTTGGTCGTGGCATCCTTTCCGCCAATCACCAATAGATCGTCGGAGGATTGGAACCAACGGAATTTTTCGTACCAAGCCTTTTCTCTTTTGACCGGTGGAAGCTTCGGCTCTTTCACGATTTTCTGCTTCCGTTGTTGTAGCTCTTCAATTTTGGCACAAGTTTCACGTAGGGCTATTTGGGCTCCTTCAAGTTTTCTTTGTGCTTTTTTTGCTCTTTCATAGAATTTGGCGGCGTTGACTTGAATTGAACGAGTTAAGTCAATTTGAATTGTTGAGCCTTTTAGCGAAACTGTGAGAATGCGATGTTTAGAGTCTAAGGCTTGGAAGTATCTTGTTGGAATAAGTCCCTTTTCGTTTTGGAGGTCTGAGATAATTTGTTTCCATGACTTGCCATTTTCTTTTTCATTCATAATTCTCTGCTGCAGAAGTTGGAGCTCACCTAAATGTGTAGATATCAGTTGTCCAAGCTTCTTGTTTCGCGTTATATTTACTTTTGAGTTTTCTAATGCTTTCTGTTGTCTGTCTATGACTCGTTGCAGCTTTGCTAATTGACGCTCAAACTTGCGTGTGGCTTGAGCCATTCCGGTCTTCAGCGTTGTTTCCATGTAGAATTCGTCGAGAGCCTCGTTAAACTTTCCGTAAGATTTGGTTTGAAGATGCTCGTACCTTTTCAGCCGAATTGGTGTGACGTCAACGCTTTTACCATGTTCACCAACTATAAGGCAAGGTTCAATTTGTCCAGTTGTTAAAGAGGAAAGGATGAGCTGTAATTGAGCGAAAATCCTGTCAAACTCTGGTTTTCCTAAAGCTTCGCATGGAGAGTTTTTGTTGATTTCGGCTCTTAGAAGGATTTCTTCTGCGTATAGTCCTCCAATGCTTAGAAGCTTTGTAAGTGCCTTCACAATCATTAATTGCCCAAAATTCTTGATCTCATCAAAGTCTTTTCGGCTTGTTTTAAAGGGGTTTTTGGCTCTTGAAGGGGCATACTGAAAGCGTTCTCCTCGTAGAATGTTTCGGTCTCGCATCTTCTTGTAGACAAGTGCTTGAAGAATTTTGCTTTCTGGACTTACGAGGATTATGTTTCCTTCGCCGAAAAGCTCAACTATGAGCTGAAATTCTCCCTCTTTTTTACTTATTTTAATTGTGACTGTGCGCTCGAACTCAAGCTGTTGCATATCTGAGATTCTGCCGTTTCCGAGGTGTTTGCGAAGCGCCATGCAGAAGGCTGGGGGTCTCGAAGGTTTTTGAAGCACATATGAAGTTAAATTTATGCGTTTTCCAGATTCGATGAGCAAATGAAAAGGCGGCTCATCTGGGCGGTGAAGCTTAAAAATCAGTGTTGTAGAGTCAGTTTGGTAGATTTTTCTTATGCGCGCATTATTTACTTTATGTTTGAGTTCGAAAACGATAGCAGCGACATCGAAGCTTGTTAACTCTGATTTCACTTGTGTCCCTCTAAATTGTGAAAATGGTTGAAGCCTTTAAACATTGTTTATTTGAAGTATTGTGAAAGGATAATAAGTTTACAGCGCCTTTTTTGTGAGGCTGCACGGGGTCTAAGATTGGCTTGCACCGAGGAAGATGGGGTCTTCAGCATCCAAACTTTTAATTTGACTAAAGGATTTACTAAAAAGAGGCATAAAGGTATCATCGGTTTTCTGCGAAGAGAACGCAGACAAAGGGAGCAGCAAAGCGAACGTTCCAGAGTTACAGTAGCGTTAGATCGTGTCAACATCGAAATCCGTTCAGGCGAACTCTTCGGGCTGCTTGGACCAACGGCGAGGGCAAGATGACATTGGTCAAATACCTGTCCACGATGCGCACGCGAAAAATGCTAATCAAATTCTTTAATACTGTAAAAGAAAGCTTATAGGGTAACATAAGTCATGTTTAGAGCGTGTCTTTGATGAAGCCCTTGAAGTTAATCTATTGGAGCAGAGCCTTCCTTGGTATAGGCGCAGCCTTTCTGTGTTTATTGCTGAATATTTGGTCATCTGAACTCACTATTTTCTCTAACCTGTCAGTAGCCCTAATTGTCTACCTTGTTACTTACTACATTCTTAAATGGCGATTCATCGCTTTAGTAAAGAAGCCTTCCAAGATTGCCACAACAGGTATAGGCGCCTATTTCATAACATGGATCGTCGGGCTGGGGTTATTCTTCACTTTATGGACAAGCCTTTAGAAGACGCCTGTTGAGTTTCTGAAGTAGCGTACATGCCTAGGTTTCAAAAAGGATAAATAACTGAAGCGACTGTTTGTTGATACGAATTTCACCAATATTAGAGGAACCATCTAAGAAAAAGTAAGAATGGAGGAAAAAGAATGAGCAAAACCCAGAAGCCACATTTAAACCTCGTCGTCATGGGACATGTAGACCATGGAAAGTCTACAACAATAGGTCACTTGTTCTACTTAGCAGGAACCATCAGTGAGCGGAAGGTCAAAGCCTTCGAGGAAGAAGCAAAAAAACTCGGCAAAGAGACATTCAAGTTCGCGTGGGTCCTCGACAAACTCAAAGAAGAACGGGAACGAGGCCTGACTATAGATCTTGCCTTCCTAAGATTTGAAACGCCAAAATACTTCTTCACGGTTATCGACTCACCCGGTCACAGAGACTTCGTGAAAAACATGGTCACCGGAGCCAGCCAGGCTGACGCTGCCGTCCTTTTCGTTTCCGCGAAAAGAGGAGAGTTCGAGGCAGGTATAGGACCAGGCGGACAAACTAAGGAACACGCCTTCTTGGCCTTCACGCTAGGAGTCAAGCAACTTGCTGTTGCGATAAACAAGATGGACGATGCATCGGTTAACTGGAAACAGGAGCGTTACGAGGAAATCAAAAATGAAGTTTCCCGTATGCTCAAAATGGTAGGATTCAATGTTGAAAAAATCTCGTTTGTGCCAACTTCTGGCTGGACGGGCGATAATCTCTTCAAAACTAGTGACAAAATGCCTTGGTATAAAGGACCATCCCTCTTCGAAGCATTTAACGCCTTCGATTTGCCACCTAAACCCGTAGACAAGCCGTTACGTTTGCCATTACAAGACGTCTATACAATAACTGGTGTAGGAACCGTCCCTGTTGGACGGGTAGAAACTGGCGTGCTAAAAGAAGGCGACAAATTGGTTTTCATGCCAGGCAATGTTCAAGGAGAAGCAAAATCTATTGAAACCCATCATGTTAGAGTTCCAAAGGCCGAACCAGGCGACAACATAGGGTTCAACATCAGAGGAATAGAAAGGAAAAGCATACGAAGAGGAGATGTTGCAGGGCATACAAGTAATCCGCCAACAGTTGCCAAAGAATTCATTGGACAAATCATTGTGATCTATCACCCAACTGCAGTTGCTGCTGGATATACGCCAGTGCTTCATTATCACACGGGTCAAGTTGCATGTCGATTCGTAGAGTTAATCAAGAAGCTGGATCCGAGAACTGGCCAAATAGTTGAAGAGAAGCCGTCTTTCTTGAAAACGGGTGACGGAGCCCTTGTTCGCTTTGAACCTTTACATCCAATAGCAGTCGAAACCTACAAGGAGTTTCCGGAACTGGGACGATTTGCCGTGCGAGACATGGGAACCACCGTGGCGGCTGGAGTGGTTAAAGAAATCACAAAGAAAGGATAAAACCACTCCTTTTCCTATTTTTCTAGAATTTCATCTTTCGGTAGAATTTTAAACCATTATTGTAATGGGAAAGAATAGAACACTCTGAATAGGTTATCAGCTATTCTCGGTCGTATCAGCGTGCGCGCAAAGTGGATGTTGAATTCAGAGAAGACCGGCTTACCATAGCTTTGCACAGAAAAACCCTCGTAGTTTTGTTTCTGTTGTCGAAAAACCCTCGAGAAAATTGACCTGTAAGCAACCATAACTCGTCTGTTTTTTACATGAAAGTGTCTGTTGCTTTTAAGTGCGGGTAGCCTAGGAATTTCGCGACTAGGACATTTCGGGGTCAGAAGCGTTTTTTCCATGACTTGGCTAAGCATGGGGGTGTTGAAAACGGTGATTTGCTCTGATGATTCTAATGCTTCTTTGGTGAACCGTTTGTCTGTTGATGATGAAGTTGCTTTAGATCTGGGCTGCAAACTCTTCGCCAGAGTCGTCTTAGCTAT
>JAPUUO010000018.1 GCA_026967815.1 Candidatus Bathyarchaeota archaeon
ATGCGCCAAAAAAGCGCCGCGGCTACCGTAGGTGCTAAGATTGCTGTTCCAGTTCTTTATTTCACTCAACTACTGGGAATCGCCATGGGAATAGACACTGAAAAACTTGGGTTGCATCTTAACCGAAGCCCCATTGACGAGCTTCTACGAAAAGCGGGTTTAATGTCAACTGCACCTTCTCTCTGAGATTGACCAAAGCACTTTCCTAACAAAGTTTATATGACTGATGCATATACAAAGCAACCTCTCTAGAAAGGTGAAAATAGATGGTAGATTTTAGTTTCACGGAGGAACAGGAGCTTTTCAGAAAAGTTCTCAGAGAATGGTGTCAAAAGAACCTACCCATAGAAAAAGTTAGGGAGATCGACACTAAACAATGGATTCCTGAAGAAATCATTAAGGGAATGGCTGATCTTGGTTTGTGGCTCATGACCGCTCCCGAAGAACATGGCGGATTAGGAGCAGACTGGGTCACTGCTTGCATAGCTGCCGAAGAATTAGCCTATGCCGACCTAACCATAGCAATCCCTGTGCACTTCTTAGTCGAGAGCAGTTGGGGATTTGTTGCTGACAGATACTGCTCAGAAAGGGTTAGAGAGGAGTGTATACGTCCCTCAATAAAGGGCGAGGCATTCATAGGTATAGGTACAACGGAAGCTGGCGGAGGTTCCGATGTCGCTGCTTTCAAGACAACCGCAAAAAAGGACGGAAACGATTGGATCGTTAACGGAGAAAAAACATACATCAGTGGTACAGAAGAGTGTGTACATCTTGGCAAGGGCGGCTTCTGGATAACTGCTAGAACATCACCCGCACCGCCAGAGGCTTCACATCGAGGTATGACCTCCTTCTATCTTCCAATGACGGCTCCCGGCGTTGAGGTAAGCAAACGTTTCGATGACATGGGCAGGATGGGTATATCCTGTGGGGCTTTCACAATGAAAGACGTTAGACTGCCAAACGATTATCTCATGGGAGAAGAGGGCAAAGGCTTCTACATGACGATGGAAGGCTTTGACCTTGCAAGGCTATTAATTGGAGCCACTTCTATCGGATGTTCGCAACGCGCACTTGAAATCGGAATGGAATATCTCAAAGAGCGTAAAGCTTTTGGACGCCCTATTGGAAAATTCGGCATGATCCAATATGAATTGGCAGATGATTACGCAAAACTAGAGGCCTTACGATCGTTGGTTTACAGAACCGCTTGGATGATAAACGAAAGGTACAAAACAAAAAGCTTCTCAGCACTCGAATGCACAAAGTTGATATCAACCGTCAAGTTGCTGGGTCCACCTCTTGCATTTAAGATCTTCTATGATACAATGATTTGGTTGGGAGCTTGGGGATACACGAAGGAATGCCCACTTGAAATGGGAATGCGAGGAATAATGTCGTACGTCATTGGAGCTGAGGGTGCTCTTAACATCCAGAGGGTTGTTCTCGTCAGAGAACTTCTTGGCAAAGAATACATCGATTACAAGTAGCTTCTAGCGGAGGCAACGCCTCCCTTTTTCTTTTCCTTCTGTTGCTTTTTTCGAAATCAAGTCGAAGCTAACAGCTTTCTCAAAGCCACTGAGAGAGCTGGAACTATTTCGTACAAGTCGCCAATGACAATGTAATCCGCCATCTCCACTATCGGCGCTTCTGGGTCTTTGTTGATAGCTACAATTATTTTGGAGTCGCGTATTCCAGCCACATGTTGAATTACTCCAGAAATCCCGCAAGCAATATAAAGCTCTGGACTAATGGCATGCCCAGACAATCCAACCCATTCCGTGAACCACTTTCTATCTTCAGCTAGCGGTCGAGTATATCCGACTTGTCCACCCAATATTTGGGCCAGTTCATCGAGAATTTTGAAGTCTTCCTTCTTATCGAGCCCTCTTCCGCCTCCAACAACCACTCTGGCTTCCTCAATCTTTGTCTCAGCTACTTCAATTGGCTTGACCGCGACAACTTGAGTTTTGGAGGGTTCGACTTGGATATTTTCTGCGTCAATGATCTCGCCTTTGCTTGTCTCTTTATATTCTGACTTCTCGAATCTTCTTCTGGGTATGGTCACTATTTGAGGCTTAATTCGGAAAACTTGAGTTACAATTGCGTTTCCACCATAGACAATTCGCCCTGCGAGTAGCCTTCCTTGGTCGTCAACATTTAACTCTTGGCAGTCGGGAACGCATCCAACATTGAGCCGAGCGGCAAGCCGTGCAGCAAGTTCCTTTCCCCTTCTGGTAGAACCTATTAAGAACAGCTCAGGCTTATGTTGCTGAGTTAATTGAGTTAAAGCACTCAGGTAAGGTTCAACCTGAAATTCCCTCAACTGAGGATTGTCCACTATGACGACTTTTTGAGCGCCATAACCGACTAGTTCTTTTGCCTGCTCTTTAACATCATGTCCCAACACGGCAGCTGTCAATCGTGTGTTCAGCTTGCTCGCTAATTCACTTCCTTTTCCAAGCAATTCCAGCATTAACTCTTTATTTTCTGAGTATACCCAGATTCCACGATCCTCACTCAACCATTTTCACCTTCCTATAACACCTTCTTGAACCAATGCCTTCGCTAGTTTCTCTGCTGATTCCGTGGGAGTTTCTCCCTTTATGACAATCTTCTTACGTTCCATCTTAGGAGCCAGAATATCCAGAACTTGAACTGCCGAGCCAGATTCACCTACTTTTTCGCTTGCGATGTTAGCGTCTGCCGCTTTCCACAGTACTATCTCCTTTTTTGAGGCTTTCATAATTGCCATAAGCGAAGGAATTCGCGGTTCATTAATTTCCTTGGTTACGGTAATCAAAGCCGGCGTTTTTGCTCTCATGGTTTGGGAGCAATCTTCCAGACTTCGTTCAGCAGTAACAGCGTCTCCCTCAAGGTCAAGTTTTCTTGCGTATGTTATCAATGGGATGCCAAGTCGATCGGCTAAGCGAGGTCCAACCTGTGCTGAGAAACTGTCAATCGAAGCTTCACCGCATAAGATAAGGTCAAAGGGTCCAATCTTTTTGATTGCTTCAGCGAGAATATAGGAGGTTGCCAGCGTGTCAGAGTTTTCAAAAATTGGGTCGCTTATTAGGAAAGCTTTGTCGGCGCCCATTGCTAGCGCCTCTCTTAAAGTTGTCTTAGCGTCTTCTGGTCCGACTGTTACAGAGAACACTTCGCCTCCAAGTTTCTCTTTGACGCGTATGGCTTCTTCCAGCGCGTTTTTGTCGAAGTCGCTTATTTTCTTAGGCGCATCCAACGTAATTACGCGTCTTGTGGCAGAGTCAACCTTTAGCTGAGAGACATCAACGGCTTGTTTTACGCATACAAAGATTCTAACCATTTCAAAGTCTCCTCGGTGATATCTCTAACAATTCGCTCAGCTGTTTCATAAACTTTTTTGAAGCTCCATGAAAAGCCTAGAAAACCTTATATTGAGAAGCGTTTTCTAGTGTTCCGAAAGTATATTAGAGGATTGATTGAAGTTGGCTTCAGATCTAACAGGAATACCTGTCCTAATTTTAAAAGAAGGCTCGTCTCGTTCTAGAGGCAAAGAGGCACAACATGCGAATATCATGGCAGCACAAATTGTAGCTGAAGCTGTAAAAAGCTCTCTTGGACCAAAAGGCATGGACAAAATGTTGGTTGACAACTTTGGCGACGTCACAATCACAAGTGATGGACGAACAGTTCTCGACGAAATGGATATTCAACACCCTGCAGCAAAAATGATGGTTGAAGTAGCCAAGACCCAGGACGATGAAGTCGGCGATGGAACAACCACCGCAGTTATCATAGCAGGAGAGCTGTTGGCAAAGGCTGAAGACCTTGTTGCGAAAAATGTTCACCCCACGGTCATTATAGACGGTTATCGAAAAGCAGCTGAAAAAGCCTTGAAGACGCTTGAAAAAATTGCTTTAAAAGTCGAACCAACCGAAAAGGAGTATCTTAAAAAGGTTGCCACAACCTCTATGGCAAGCAAGTTGGTGGCTGAACACAAGGAGTATCTTGCCGACATTGCAGCTTCCGCCATTCTACATGTGGCTGAGAAGGTTGGTGGTCAATTTAGGGCTGATGTTGACGACATAATGGTCGAAAAGAAGCCTGGCGAATCGCTAACTGCCACGAAACTCATACAGGGTATAGTGGTCGATAAAGAAGTTGTTCATCCAGGCATGCCTAAACGAGTAGAAAATGCTAAAATTGCTTTGCTTGACACGGCTTTAGAGATTGAGAAGACCGAGTTTGACGCTAAAATCAACATTGAGAACCCAGAACAGATGGAAGCCTTCCTACAACAAGAAGAAAACATGTTAAAAGAAATGGTTGAAAAAATCGTTGCTATAGGCGCTAACGTTGTTGTTTGCCAAAAAGGAATCGACGATATGGCTCAGCACTTCCTCGCTAGAAGAAAGATTCTGACTGTGCGTCGAGTTAAAAAATCAGATATGGAGAAGTTAACGAAAGCAACTGGTGGGGAAATTATCACAAACTTAGATGATGTGTCAAAGGCAGACTTAGGCTTCGCCAAGCTTGTTGAAGAACGCAAGATCGGCGACGACAAAATGACCTTTATCGAAGGGTGCAAAAACCCGCGTTCAGTAGCCATTCTCGTAAGGGGCGGAACAGAAAGAATCGTTGATGAAGCAGAACGTTCCCTACATGATGCTCTATGCGTTGCACGTGACGTTGTTGAAGAGCCCAAGATCTTGGCTGGAGGAGGCGCACCTGAACTAGAGATGGCAAATGCACTAAGAGAATACGCACAGACTCTCCTTGGAAAAGAGCAACTTGCTGTTATGTGCTATGCTGAAGCAATGGAGACTGTTCCAGTGACTCTGGCTGAAAACGCTGGACTGGACCCTATTGATATACTTTCCGAACTTAGAGTGAGACATGAGAAAGGGCAAACTTGGGCAGGCGTAGACGTTAACGAAGGAAAAGTTAACGACATGAAGAAAGCAAGCGTCTTTGAGCCATTGGTAGTCAAAAAACAAATCATCAAGTCTACAACTGAAGCAGCAACTATGATTCTGAAAATTGACGATGTAATTGCATCTGGCAAAATGAAGACTCCTCCGATGCCTCCGGGCGGTGGTCCGGGTGGCATGGGACCGGGCGGAATGGGGCCTATGGGTGCTGGGGAGTACTAACCAAACGAGCCAAGATCAAAAAATCTGGATTGGTTCGCCGAAGTTAACTAGGTTTGAGAAAGCTAGGATAGTGGGAGCAAGGGCCCTACAGATATCTATGGGCGCCCCCATACTTGTAGAGGCTTCAAAACATCTTTCGAATCCAATTGACATTGCGCTCAAGGAACTAGAAAGTGGCATACTTCCCATCACAATTCGCAGAACCTTACCAGATGAAACCTACCAAGACATACCACTCAAATGGCTCTTACAAGACTAATTTTCTCTTTCCTATTTTGTTTGGAAGGAACAGATTGACCTCGCAAAAAGTAGCTATGCATGCTGATGAAGTTGAAGTTGATGCTTGGGGTCAAGCCGCTTTTGTTGTAATGTCGCTAGCAGCCTTGGTTTTTCTTGTTCAGCGTCTTTTCGGTCCTGTATTTGAGATTGCTTTTGAAATCTGTGTCTTCTATATTCCAGCTGTTGCTATTGCTTTGCTTTATCTATATTTTAGGACAAGGTTATCTGTTAAGAGCTAAACTTGAAGTGTAATGAGTCTTATGTCTTTAATGCTTTTCTAGCATCTCTTAAGGTCTCTTCGATCCTCTCCCAATGAGCACCTTGCCAATAGACCTGCTTGCAGTTAGGGCATTCCCAGAATTCGTTGTAGTAAGTTGAAGTTTTTTCTGGAATTTTATCAATGACGCTGTCCTTGCGAACAGACTGAATTTGAGTGTTACATTTAGAGCATCTTGAAGTCTTCAAGGTGATTTGAAGCTTGAACTTGAATCGTTTAGCTAGGCTGGCGAGGTTTTCAGCTTCGTCTATGCCTTCAATGAGAAAAGCTTCTACACCTCGGGCTATGGCTCGCTGAAAAAGTTGAAGGTCACGAGTTAACAGAATGCGGCTAGTTTTCTTTGCTTTAAGAATTAGTGTCTTATCAGCCATCGAGTCTGTATATTCCACATCTTGTCCTAGCATCCGAAGCCAGCGAGTCAACTTGCCGAGCATGCCGTCTGTGAGGAACTTCATTTTTTCACCGTATGATCTCACCAGTTCCTGGTTTCGCTACGATCTCTCCTTCTTCCATAACTAAACGGCCATTCACAAAGGTTTTCACAGGCATACCCTTGACCTTCCATCCATCGAAAGGCGAGAATTTTGCTTTAGTGTGAAATTTCGATGAATCAATCTTGTGTTCTCGCTTAATATCTATCACCACTAGATCCGCACAGTATCCTTTGAGCAAGGTTCCTCTATCTTTCAGATGGAATATTTCTGCTGGGTTCTTTGAAGCAAGCTGAACGAGTTCTGTTATGGTTAGACGTCCTTTATTCACTTGAGTAAGCATCAGCGGTAGTGTTGTCTCTAACCCGGCGATGCCTGGTTTCACTTTCCATATAGACTTCAGTTTCTTCTCTTTCAGTGCATGAGGAGCATGATCTGAACCCAAAGTGTCGATTAAATCTTGCTTTAGGGCCTTCCAAAGTGCGTTCATGTCTTCTCTAGTTCGCACTGGTGGTAGCGTAATCGCCAAGTTTTCGTGGCGTTTTAGGTCTTTGGAAGTTAAGAGAAGATGATGAGGGGTAACTTCACATGTAATGTTGACTCCAACAGCTTTGGCCTTTTTAATGAGACTGAGGCTTTTAGCTGAGCTTATGTGGCAGAAGTGAACGTGTGCCTCAGATTTTTCCGCCACCCCGATTATGCGTTGCACTGCCTTGACTTCAGAATTTGAAGAGTGTGCTTCAAGATAGGCCTCAAAATCAGTGCGGTTTTCTTGTTTTCTCTTCATTTCATTTTCACAAATGTCTTTGTCTTCAGCGTGCACCGCCACTGGAACGTTTGCTTTCTTAACTTCGTTAATAGCTTGCAGCACGACGGTGTCGTCGTCGATGTTCAGGCCTCCGACCTTTTCCAGCAGAAAGAGCTTGAACGCTATGGCCCCTTCGCTTACAATGTTTCTAATTTCCTTTGTGTTCTCTGGGAAAGCTGAATAAAATGCAACATTCACAAGCACTTTTTTCTCGGCAAGTTTCATGCGTTCCCTCAGAGATTGAACGTCCATTGTTACTGGCTTGTTGTTGGGCATATCAATGACCAGACTGAAACCACCCGCGGCTGCCGCAGCAGTTCCTGTGAAGAGGTCTTCTCTGTAAGCACGTTCTTGGTCACGTAGATGCACATGGGAATCTACTAAGCCAGGCAAGACAATGAGTCCGTTCAAGTTCATTTTGGATGAAGCCTTTGGAAGGCTTGGTTTCTTGGCTATTTTGAATATTCGCCCTTTTTCTATTGCTATACCTGCCTCTACAAATCCTCTGGGAGTATAGATTTTTCCGTTATAGAGTACGCGGTCAACTTGCACAGATTTTATCCTCTATGGAGCTTTCTTTCAAAGGCATAATTCAGATTTTCTACTTAAACTTTCATATGAAGGCGTTTTTTCATCAGAACCATATGTTAATTATATGTGTAAGAAAGCAATAGATTTATTGAAAAAGGTGGCACGGCAATTTGAAGAGGATTAGGTTCAGAAGCTTTTTGCAGCAATTAGAATTTTGATCATTACTTTTCGTTTAGTCTATTACTCCAGTGACCTTGGCAAGTTTCTCAGCAGAATCGTGGTCCAATCTCTTTTCGTCCAGTATGGTATATCTCTCCGGTCTTATGTCGCAAGCATTTACCAAGGCTTCGATTATGTGTTCAGGCTTTACTCCCAGTTCTTTGGCAGTTGTGGAGGCACCCACCCTCTGTAGCGTTTCTTTAATTCTTTTCCAGTTGATATGGTGCAAACGTGCCATTAGAATTGCTCCAACTCCGCATTGTTCACCGTGCAACGCTGGTTTTGGCGCAATCAAGTCCAAGGCATGGCTAAACAGATGTTCTGAGCCGCTACCAGGGCGGCTGCTGCCTGCAATGCTCATGGCCACACCGCTGCTAATCAGTGCTTCCAAGAGAATTCGTATGCCCTCTTCAGCTTTAGGCTGAATGGCCTCTGCATTCTTAATCAGTAGTTGGGCGCTCATCAACGCTAAACTGTCAGCATATTCTCCGTAATACTCTTTATTTACATTGTGAGCCAGCCGCCAGTCCCGAACGGCTGTTAGCTTAGATATAATATCTCCGCATCCGCTGGCTATGAAGTGAAAAGGCGAATGCATAATAACCTGTGTGTCTGCGACGATGGCCATGGGCGCTTGTGCCTTGACGGAGAAAGGTTTATTCAATCCTTTGATGGCGCCGAGAGGACTTGCTATTCCATCGTGTGAGGCTGTGGTCGGCACACTGATGAATGGAATGTTCTCATTAGATGAGCTCAGCTTGGCAACGTCGATTTTTGTGCCGCCTCCCACTCCGAGAACAACTTGTGGCTGCAGTTCTTTGATTTTCTCTTTAACGGTTCTTAAGTCATCAACTGTGGAGGAAGTTACAATGACGTAGTCAACATCCATACTACTATCAGCGAGTATATCCATAACCTTTTGGCCAGCAACATTTTTTGTGTGCGAACCCGTAACGATAAGGGCGGATTTAGAAAAACCGAGTTTTTTACAGATGTCGCCTATTAACTCTAATGTGTTGCTTCCTACGAATACTTCCCTCGGAAGCTGCATGCGATGCAACTTTAAGCTCAAGCACAACCACGTTTCTTATGGGCAAATCAACCAACTAATAAAGAGTAGTACACTTTTAAGTTAGACGGTAAAAGAGGAACAACGACGAGGAGACACACTTCATGTTGGAAAAGCCGCTGTGGAAGAGTTCTGGGGGAATTGGAACTCTAAAAAATCGCCTATGTGCAGAGAGTTTTGCAGGAATAATGGTGTGAAGAAAAATGGCGCAACATCAGTCGGTAATGGTCATTAACCTTGTTCAGTCTGTTCTTTAAGACAACTAATTGCGGAGATTATGGTTGAAAAATAGAAGAGCAGTGAGTTGAGTCCTATCTTATCCGAACAGGGCTCCTAGACCCTCGATTGCTTCTTCCTCTTTCTTTTTCTCCTCTTCCTTCTTCTTTTCCTCAGAAGGCTTTGCTTCAGCAGCTGGTGCCTCTGCAGGTGCAGCTGGAACCGCTGGCATAAGAGTCGGCGCAGACTTTAACGCTTCATCAATGTTAACTTCAGCCAAAGAAGCCACGAGAGCTTTCACTCTAACAGAGTCTGCATTGATGCCCGCAGCAGTTAACACTTTGGTCAAGTTGTCTTCGTTAACAGGTTTTCCAGCATTGTGCAAGAGTATAGCAGCGTGCAAGTACTCCATACTCATAGGTCTCACCTCTCCCTCTTTTTCACAATCACCCTTTTAACCTTTCTGCGCAGGCTCTGCAGAAGTTTCTGTCTTCTCCTCAAGCCCGCCCAGTTTAGCATTCAAACTTGATGCCTCTATGTGGGCTTTTCTAAGGAGGTCTACTATTGTCTCGCTTGTTGGGATAACGGCATTCAAAGACAGATTATAAGCTTGTTGAAAAGCAGTTTGGACGAGCAATTCTATGGTTTCCGGAACCGGATAGGCAGCATTCAACGATAGATTGAACGCGTATACGCCTGCTTCTTGAATATTTCGTTGAATTTCATCCAAATCTATGCGCAATTGCTCCTCAGTTATTATCAATCCATCATCGTAGACCGCTTTCATTATCAGCCCAGCTTCCACAGGCCTAATTCCAAGCTTCGACAAGACACTGGCAAGCCGAGCATCTATAACTTCTCCTTGCTTAACTACCAAGGTGTCACGGTTTATCCAAACACTCCCCGACTCTATCCTAGTTGGCAAACCTACACCACCCAACTGACTTATAATAGGCCCCGGCGGCAGCCCAGTGTTTCCAGATGGAACTACTACGTCCCAAGAAGCGATGTCTCCTGCCTTGGCTGTTATCTGCACTCTACTCTTCTGAAGCAGAATGACAAGCTTGAACGGGTTAAGGTCTGTAAAAAGGAGGATGTTTGAACCGGTAATCTGCCCTTCGAGGTTTTCGATTCCACCCTTGCTTTTGCATCTTGCAACAGCCCTTCTCATTAACGTATTTTTAATCACACGCAAATGGGCGATGTCTCTAAGCTTCTTTTTCAATTCTTGAAGCTGAGCCGCCCTAACCTTTTGCAACCCCGCAACTCCTATTGTCTTGTATTTCTCCAGGAGGCCCTGTATCTCCTCAACTTCTCGGGCTTTTTCTATCACCATTTGCCTCGACATCGCCACAGAGCTTCCTCTTAAGTTTTTATTTTGACCGGTTGACCCATCGTCGTCTTTATGTGAACTGACTTAACGTTTTTGAGTCCCTTCTTAAGCTTTCCTTCGAGTCGGCTCAATACTGCTTGAGTATTTTCGAGTACTTGTTTGTCCGGCATCTCTTCTGTACCTATGCGGCATTGAAGAACCGGTTGACCTCTCAACCTCACCATAACAGTTTTTCGATATTTTCTTATGTGCTCCGCAATGTTAGCGGTTGGAGACACTGGGGTTGGCATTCTTCCTTTCGGACCCAAAGCTGAGCCTAGGATTTTTCCAACAACACGCATAAACGGGGCCTCGGCAATGAAGAAGTCATATGTGTGTGCCAAAGCTTTTCGCCTTTTTTTGTCACCTGCTAAGGCTTCAAGCTCTCTTTTTTCCATAACTAAATCGGCACCTGCCTTTTTGGCTTTCAGGGCAAGTTCACCAGAAGCAAAAACGCATATTTTGGCCTGTTGTCCAATGGCATGGGGTAATTCTATCTGTTCTTGAATTTTGCTTTCAGGCTTTTTCATGTCTATGTCTCGCAGATTTATGATTAACTCGATTGACTGCGAAAATTTTCTCTTCTTAGACTTTTCTTTCGCTTGCTTAATAGATTCCATGAACGCTTTTGTATCCAGTGACATCGTTAAGCCTCGTGCTTTCAACCCTATAGGAGCCGATTATAAAAATCTTATTATCGCATGCGTAGGCAAAAGAAAAAAGACTAGTAGGAAAAACTGGACAGAATCCCCGAAGTACGAAGTCAAATTTTCTCCAAAAATTGATTCAGAAAGATTGACAGCTTTATGAATGAAAGCTAAGACAAAGCAAACATGCTTAGAGCGCCAAGCAAAACTTATGGCAAGTTGTAGATTACTACCCCTTTAGCAGTTCATCATGTTTTCCTTGGTCGACATCTTTTTGAACATCCTTTGGATCTTTGCCATCCACTGTTACACCCATGCTGACGCAGCTGCCTAGAATTTCCTTGACTGCTGCTTTTAGATTTCTGGCTAAAACTTGATCTCCCTTAACCTTGGCAATCCGTGAAAGTTGCTCCATTGTAAGGTCTCCAACTTTTTCGGCTTTTGGTGCTCCTGAACCTTTTTCAATTTTTAACTCGCTGACTATCAGGGCTGATGTTGTCGGAGTACCTACAGTTACGTCGAATTCTTTTGTTTCGGTGTTCACAAGTATTTTCACTGGCACTTTCATGCCAGCGAAATCTTTAGTGACTTCGTTGATTTTGTTCACAATAGCGACAACGTTAACTCCTAAGGGCCCGAGCGCTGGTCCTAGTGGCGGCCCAGCGGTTGCTTGTCCTCCCCCGATCAATGCTTCGACGACTTTTTTCTCGCTCATGTAACCACTTCCTTCTTTGTTTTTTCAATCAATCTTACATAGTCGGCATGCACTGTGATTGGCAGGGTGAAAGTGGCTTCCAAGAGTTCCAGAATTACTTCTTCTTTTGCTTTATCGATTCGTGTGATTTTGGCCTTCATTCCCTTGAACGGACCTCCTACAATCTCAACAAGGTCGTCCTCGTCGAGTTCTTCAATCACTGGTTTCATGATAACATATCGCTCAACTTCCTCAAAGCTGACGATACCTTGGATTCTTGATCTCACATGTTTAATTCCTGCAATGGCTTTCTCCACGAAGTGGGGGCCCTCAGCTTCTATTAGAACGTAGCCTTTGAGGGTTTCAGGTACAAGAATAGCTTTGATAGGCAATTTTGTAGATGCAATTCTTGCAGCTATGAGGTTGGCTACGTTTTTCTCTTGTCCTGCTGTGGTTCGCACCGCAAAAACCGATGTCGTAAATGTTTTCTTTTCTTCGGTCATTTATGCTTCTCCTTTGTTATGTCAGCATTAGACTGGATAGGAGTTTAATGATGAACCCTATCGCTCCGATTACTAGAATTCCAAGTATGCAGATTTTAATGGAGAGCCACAGCTCATTCCACGCTGGCTTTTTAGCTTGTTTGAGTAGTCTTCCTGCCGACTGGAGGAATGATCGTAATCCCAATTCTGCTCAAACTCAACAAACATCCAATACTTGTATTAAACGTTTTTGAAATGTATCAATTGCTTCTTGGTAGGAAATGTGATTCTGATCATTAATGTTTTGTTCAAAGAACTGGGAGGCTATATACAATCCTTATTGTGCGTGTGACAAGACAAGAACACATATTTACTAGTTTATCCATCATAATCACTTCAAAACCATTATAGGTTGAGGAAAAACCTTGTTTGCATACACAGGGAAGATATTACGTATTAACCTTTCGACAGGAAAGGCAGAGACCGAACCATTGAAAGAGAAGATGGCTAAGCAATATATTGGAGGCATCGGACTTGGCTTTCGTCTACTTATGGATAACTCCAAGCCTGGCACTGACCCCTTCGATCCTGACAATCCGTTGATCTTTGTAACAGGACCTCTGAGTGGCACAATGGGGCCTACGGCAGGGAACGGATATGCCGTTGTTTCGAAATCACCTGCAACAGGCGGAGTAGCTGAATCCAAGGCTCATGGCTTCTTTGGACCTGAATTGAAACGAGCGGGTTATGACGCTGTCATCTTCACAGGTAAAGCAGAAAAACTCGTATACGCATGGATCGACGACGACTCCGTTCAATTGTTGGACGCTCAGCATTTGAAAGGAAAATCACCCTATGAGACTGATGTTGCAATCAGAGAGGATTTGGGTGATCACTATATCCGTGTTTCAGCAATCGGAGAGGCAGGAGAAAAACTCGTCCGTTTTGCTTCAATCATAAACGATGAATTTCGAGCAATTGGAAGAACCGGCATGGGCGCCGTGATGGGTTCAAAGAATCTGAAAGCAGTAGCTGTTCGAGGAACAAACGATGTAAATGTAGCAGATCTTGACGGGTTCAAAGAATTCATAAAGATGATACATGAACGCATGAAGGGCCCAGCAACTAGAAAATACAGAACTCTCGGAACACCCGAGAATGTTCTCGTCTTGAATGCGCTTGCAGCCCTGCCAACTCGTAACTTCACTCAAGCTACCTTTGAAGGTGCAGAGAAAGTTAGCGGAGAATATTTGAACGAGCGTTATGTTGCAAAAATCATTGGATGTGCAACGTGTGCAATGCGCTGTGACCATGTCGCTGTTGTTCCTGAAGGTCCATATAAAGGTTCAACTTCCAGAATGGAATTCGAATGTTTATGGGCACTTGGACCAAACTGTGGTGTCGATCGTTTGGACGCAATTATTGAAGCAATGCGTCTGTGCAATCATTACGGAATCGATGGCATTTCTACAGGGGTCACCGTTGGTTTTGCTATGGACCTGTATGAAAACAGAATCCTTCCAAAAGGAAAGACTGATGGCTTGAATCTCCGCTTCGGAAATCATGAAGCTTTGATAGAGCTGGTGAAGAAGATTGGTGCTCGCAATGGCTGGCTAGGTGATGCGCTAGCAGAGGGCACCAAGAGAGCGGCTGAAAAAATCGGCAAAGGAGCTGAGCAATACGCTTGCCACATCAAAGGATTGGAGCTACCTGGTTATGACCTACGGGGGTTGAAAACGGCAGCCTTGGGATTCTCTGTTTCCTATAGAGGAGCTTGCCATCTTCGATCGGGCGCTTACTCGCCAGACGTCAAGGGAAAGGTGAACCGCTTTGCCATTGAAAAAGGAAGGGGAAAAATAGTCAAGGATGGCGAAGATCTGTACGATGTCATCGACTCTCTAATTCTGTGCAAATTCTCAAGGGGCACGTATTATGACGGCCTTGAAGATATGGCAAAATACTACACTCTAGCTACAGGCATCGAAATGACACCAGACGAACTGATAAGAGCTGGTGAAAGAATAAATAACTTGGCAAGGCTCTTCAACGTCAGAGAGGGTGTGGGAACGAGGGAATTTGACTCATTGCCACCGAAGATAATGAACGTGCCCATACCTGACGAAGGAGTTGCCAAGGGAAGCGTTGTTAACAAAGAGGAGTTTGAATTAGGTTTGGATGACTACTATGCAGTGCGCGGATGGACGAGGGAGGGTATTCCTACGGTTGAGAAGCTTAAGGAACTAGACTTGGGCAGAGATGCTCACATAGTCAGGAAAGGAGGAAAGAAGTGACATGGTAAAGCTTCACGAAAGGAAGTTCGTCTCAGCTGATCCTGAAAAATGTATTGGGTGCTCAGTCTGCGAATACGCTTGTTCAATGGTGAAAGAGAAGACTTTTAACCCAACGAAGTCTCGAATTCGAGCCGTTCGCCTTGGTCCCCTCGTGAACTTGGCTATAACCTGCAGACTTTGTGAAGATCCACCATGCGTTGTTGCCTGCCCTAGAGACGCATTGACCCAAGAAGAAAACACTGGGATAATCATGGTTGACGAAGAGAAATGCAACGGATGCGGATGGTGTATTGAAGCCTGCGACTATGGTGCAATCATGTTGCATCCAGAAACAAAAGTGGTCTATGTTTGCGATACCTGCAAAGAATTAGGTAAACCCCAATGTGTTGAATGGTGCCCCGAGGAAGCCCTTGATTCTGTGACCGCTGATGTTTTGGCTCAAAAAGCTAGGCGAAAAGTAGTAAAGAAGTTGTTCCAAGAGACTGCTGAAGGAGCTTCTGAATAGAAAGCTGATGACTAGCGGAGCTTCCCTATAGTGGAAGGTTCTTGAAAAGTAGTCATCAGAAGGTTTCTGTCTGTCAGCCCGAGGAAATGAGTTGGATGTAGGCTATACTATTACCTGCAGGCAAGAGTGAAATACTTGGCTTTCTCAGAATATTGTGAAAAATAAGCTCTCAACAAAAGAGCGAAATCAAGCTTGAGGATCTAGGAAATGAAGAAAGTCAGAGTTCAATATTTAGGGTTAATTAAAAACCTTATAGGCAAACGCGAAGACAGTTTTGAACTTGAAGATGACGCTTCACTGTCGGAATTATTAAACAGAATAGCTGGAGTCTATGGTGAACCATTCCAGAAAGAAGTTTACGAACCAGGGCAAAAAGATGTAAAAATGGGTTTCGTTGCAACTGTAAACGGCGTTTTGATTGGGCAACTAAGAGGAGTGGACACACAACTAAACAACGGAGATAACATCATATTGATGTCGCTCATGACGGGGGGTTAGACCACCCTAAGGCTCGCACCTTGATTTCTCTTTCTGCCAGTTTCTGTGACCGATGAACTCAGCAAGAACATGTTTTCTTCTACTACAGCAAGCAGAAGTGTCGCCAAACAAAAAGAACCTGTTAGGTCTCTTAGGTGATCCTCTCTCTAATATAAAGCAGCAACCGGACAAGCATCACAAAAGTTATAGTTTGACTCATAACAAGTAGACTAAGAAATGAGGAATCATCTTGCGAGGTCGAATCCAAGCCCTAAAAAACTCTTTTAAAAAGGCAAAAATAGACGGATACATTGTTGCAGGTGAGACGAACATCTTCTACTTTACCAATGCTGTGGGTGCAACACGGCTGCTAGTCCCAGCAGAAGGCGAAAACGTCCTCTACGTTCGTGGGGTCAACTATGACGCGGTGAAGGAAACGGCGAGAGGATGCCGAGTTGATCTGGTGAAACCGGGCGAAGACATCGACAAGAAGGTTGCTGTGCTTATCAAGAAACTCAAACTAAAATGCGTCGGGTATGATACACTCGATTCTTCTGTCTACTTGAAACTAAAGAAGGCTCTGAAGGAAACAGGACTAAAGGCTATGAACCAACTGGTCTGGGAATTGCGGAAAATCAAAGATAAAACTGAACTCGGCCATATAAAGAGGGCAGCTGAGATCACAAACGAAGGCGTAAGAAGGGCAGTTGAGGTCATTAAGCTTGGAATACGAGAATACGAAGTTGCCGCCGAAATCGAATACGCTATGCGAAAACTTGGCTCCCAAGGCGTAGCCTTCGAAACCATAGTAGCCTCAGGACCACGCTCAGCATTTCCACACGGCGGGTGCACAAACAAGAAAATTCAAAAAGGCGAATTAATTGTGCTTGATCTAGGCGCAAAATACGAGCATTACGGTGCAGATATTACACGAACCCTTCTGATCGGAAAACCTTCGCGAAAACAAGCAAAAATCTATGAAATTGTTCGGAAGGCTCAGCAAATGGCCTTTGAAAGTCTGCGCGGAGGGGTTAAAGTCAAAGATGCTGATGGCACTGCAAGAAGGATTATTGAGCAGGCTGGTTATGGCGAATGTTTTGTCCACAGACTGGGACATGGTATCGGACTTGATACTCACGAGCCGCCAACCTTGGGCAGCGAAGCCAAAGATCTGTTGAAGGTTGGTAATGTTGTAACGGTTGAACCAGGGGTCTACATTGGCGGTTTTGGCGGAGTCCGCATCGAAGACACCGTGCTCATACACAAGGAAAGGGCTGAAAGATTGACAAAGGCAACTTATGATTTGTGTGTTTGAGCAGTGGCTGTAGAATCCCATATCTAGAAAGTTATTAATATCGCTGAAGAGAAGCTGATGACGAATATTATGGAGAGGTTTGCTACAGCCCTGTTTATGAAGAGGGCGCGTGCGGTTTCTATTAAGGAAATAGGTTATATCAATCCGGGAATTCACGAAAGCCGCTTATAACTATGAATGCAATATTATTAACCAGAGTTGGGGTCGCCTTCATGGTTGAGATTATATGTCGTTGTCCCAAGAAACTGATTATTTTGGAGTGCACTCGCTATCCGTCTCGGGATGACCTCGCTAAGACCATTGCAGTGCTTATCAGAACTGGCAATATGACGGTGTTGAAATGGGCTGAAGGTGTTGCATTCTCTTACACGGATGTACCGCCAGCAACAGAGAACCTGACCAACGACTTCCTTCAAGGGCGAATGTACTGGTCAGACGTGATATATGCGGCTATGCCAGAATACAAACCGGTAATAAGAATCGGCACTATGGACGTCCCGGTGATAGATGTCACACCAAACTCGTTTCTGCGCCAAGTCGCCAAATGGTTGAAACAACACAAACACGAAGAATGACTGTGCCAAGCGGTTTGAACAACGGTAGCATCGATGTTATGAAGTCTCTGCGTAAATGTACAAAAGCTTGGTGGGCCCGAAGGGATTTGAACCCTTGACCATTCCCCGAATGTAAGCGTCGCTCACATTCAACAGGTTATGAGCCTGTCGCTCCAACCAGGCTGAGCTACGGGCCCTTTATTCATAATATTCGGATTCTCAATTCTCATTTAAGGATTTTCTGTATCTCTATTATGCTATTTGCTTTTTGTAAACCATTTTTCCAGTTCTGTCTGCTTCATGCTCGCATAAAACTTTTTCATTCTTTGAATGACAGTTTCGACTCGTTGGCGGGAGAAGTCTCGTTGACCGCAGAGGAAATCCATGAGCCCATCTTCATGTAAG
>JAPUUO010000019.1 GCA_026967815.1 Candidatus Bathyarchaeota archaeon
CATTAAACAACCACATCGAAAAAATCGATGTCGAATCTTGCCAAACTATGCCTCTTTTGATCATTGCTGCATAATGTACTGTGTCAAAACCCACAGGATATGGATACGACAAAACCTCCGGAATCAATCTAACGACGAAGCCTAGTGCAAAAGAAAGAAGAACTGCTTTTCTATCACTTAAGTTAGCTGCCTGTGTCCGTAACCAATTCAAATCGAAAAGTCTAGACATTCTTGATCAACAAAACAATATTAGAATAAGATTCTATGCAGCATCTACAGTTACGTGTCCGCTCTTTGGCGTTCTCGTCCATTTCTGCGGCTTTCTCAAAAGTGCTCGTACATGAACGTAAAGCGATACAGAAGCAAGCAGAATCCAATCCAAATAAAGCAGTGGAACGTAAACAGCGTTTTTCGGAGTTGCAGCAACAACTATCATCGAAGTAAGTACATTCAGAAACAGCAAAGTCATGCCGAGAACCTGCACAATTGGAATTCCAGCTGTCTGAACCACACCAGAGTTTAGTGCGCCGTAAATTGCCATTACATACCCGATTAAGCCAAGAATCAACATCAAAGGAAAGAGCAACATAAGCTGAGCATCAAGCGTTTTCCAGTTAGGATCTTTCAAAAAGCCCACATGCTTTGCAGCCGCTTGCGTATAACCCCTCAACCATTTCATACGTTGCTTCACAAACGATCTCAGCTTTGCAGGAGCTTCAACCATCGCCTTCACCCGAACATATTTCACTCTATGACCCTTTCTCGCAAGCCTCAAAGAAATCTCCGTATCTTCCGACAAAGCATTGGAATCCCAATACCCAACCTCTTCCAGAACACTCCGTCTAATATACTGATTCGTCCCCAACAAAGGAACAAACAGGTTCATCCTGTCCCTGCCTAGCTGTTGAATATTAACAATGAAGTCATTCAAGACCGAAAGCCTCGTTATCGCATTCTCATCCGGGTTAAGCGTTTCCAATTCCCCTTGCACAGCCGCTACGTTCTGATCTCCAAAATGAGGCACCACTTCCTCTAAAGTATCAGGCTCCAACATCGTATCTGCATCAAAAATCGCAACAATTTCGCCCGTCGCGTGTTTCGCAGCGTAGTTTATGGCCGAAGGCTTCCCGTTGCTCTCACCATTACGATGACACTTAATCAATGAAGGATACTCATCAGCCCACTTCTGGGCTATTTGGCGTGTACTATCTGTCGAACCATCTTCTACAATGAGAATCTCTTTTCGAGGATAAGTCAAATTCACCAAATTTTCGAGAAGACGTTCTATAACGTTTTCCTCATTCTTCACAGGCACTATTATTGACACCAGAGGTTGAAGATCACCAGTGGAACCTTCTGCGTCTAACGAAGTTTCTTGGCGCTTCTTAGTTTTGAACCATTCTCTGAGACCGACGATAACCGATGGCAAATTATATGTGACCCACAAAAACATCACTAGAACAATAATTGTTGATAGTGAATATATTACGTTCACTTATGTTTCTCCTTGTACGCGGGACTAACTTCTCACGGGTTACCGACACCAAGCGTGTTCATATGCAGTACAGCAAGATACCGAACGAACTTGCGCTCTGTCTTCCACAAAAAGGCAGAAACATTACCCCAAGATTGAGCAATCAAACCCAATTTTCTAGCGAGATGCCGACCCACTTTCCTTGCAAACCGCTCAACCTTGCTTTCAAAAGCTGTTAACAGCTTGGTCATGAGAGAAGTCAGCACCTTAGTTAGGAGGAGACTACGTACTCTTTTGACAAATCTAACAGTTAGCTCAATTTGCGCTCGCTCAGCTCTGTTCAATACTCTAAACCAGACGCCTTTCCGAATAGCCTTAGTTCTTATCTTAGCCAGTCTACCTCTTGATATCCTAACCTGAAACGGAGTAAGGTTGACTATTTTCTGCGCCTCCTCTGGTGAGTTGTGTCATGCTCAAAAGACATGTTATGTGCCAAACGTTTCAATATAAGAGTTACCTTAAAACAAGTCTTTTGCGCTGAGAGTTGTTCCAAGTTTGAGTCTTCTAGCTATGCAAGACACGTAAACCTGAAAACAAAGCTTTCCAAAACAACTTTCACAAGTGAATTCGGATCGAGGTCTTCTTGAATTGACCTACGCCTGTTGCAGCAACAATGTGAAGATTGAAAAATCATTTTCAGAGCGGTTTATATCCCTCACTTCTTCAATATTATGAAACCAATGAGGCAGAACCTTTGCCCTCGAAAAGACAAAAAAAGAAACACGGTGAGGAACATCTTCAAAGTATTATCAACTTATGCAAGTCAATAGAAGACAAGGGCATTGATCCCTTCTTGGTTGAAATAGACGACGTGATAGGCATCATTCAAGAGTACTTTCCAGAATGGAAATCGATGGAAGAAATCAACTTAGACGCAGAAGCCATAAATCGCTTGGCGTCAGTGATCAAACTTCAAAGCGACTGGGTGAGACATAGATCTACTTCCTTGTATACCGACCCATTTCTTCTAGAAGAAAAAATCCGAACGCTGAGCAAAGAAGAACTTATTGATTTCTTTCTCAGGGCTTGGCATCCCATAATCGAGTTAGAGCAGATTTCACCGTACAGCCTAGCGAACGCCGTTGAATATTGGAAGAGTTTGCTTCCGCTGGATGAACGATGGCTCAAAACTAAGGCTGTGGAAACTGAGCTTGGAGCTACTTCACGAGAAGAATTAATTAAACAAAGAATACTTTTGGAAAAGGCTTTCACAGAACAGTTAGAGTCTCTCTGGGAAGAATTGAAAAGCAAGGTCGGAGAGGCTGGTAGAATCCTCTACTGGGACTTTGTAGGCAAGAATTCCTACGAGGAGACCTTGCGACAAGCTTACATGACAAGTTTTCTTGTTACTTACGGTTATGCCACCTTAGATGTGTATCGCCTAGAGGAAGAGGTGTACATTAGACCCTTTCAAAAGCCGGTTTCCACGACTAGCAAAAAACAACTAGTATCGGTTCCTCTTCCAGTAAACTATGAGGAGTGGGAGAAATGGAAAAACCACCAGCAAGATTGAAACGAAAAGCTCTTTACTCAAGGAAAATCAAGAAAGCAACGCACCTGTTGTTTTACAAACGTCACAGGAAACCTGGAGTCAAAGGCTGGGAGCTAAGGCGAAGCCTCGGATCTGACTATCCCAAAGTGATTCGACTCTTGGACAGCTCTCTGGAAAAACTTGATTTACAAGTGAAAACAGTTTATGAAGGAGAAAAACCCGTTGAAAAGCCCACTTCAGCACAGTTGGACAAGGCGAGATTCTATGTAACTCTCCGGGGCACGATTACTCCAAAGGAAACCAAACTCTGCGGCTGGCGCATCGACGACATCGCCGGTCTAGCTATGACTGTTTCTTATGTAATATCAAAGAAAGGAAAAGCACCTCGAGAGGACATAGAAGAGCTTCTACGTGACAAGCTTCCCGGCTGGAGAGTTGACATAAACCTGGACCGATACATTCGAGCAGGATACTTGGCTGAAGATGAAAACTCCCAACTATATTTGGATTGGAGAACAAGAGCCGAAGTAGACCAAAAAACTCTGGTAAATGTACTTCTCGGAGTTGAAAGTTGAAAGTCTTGACCTACTTTCTCGCTTTTCTATAAGCCACAAAAATCATGATGACTATGACGATAGCACCTAGAGGCAGAAATGGACTGTTCAGCAACGTATCCTCAAACGCCAGTGACACGTTAAAAACTATTACATCATTATCCAAATGAACGTCAACTGCTCCTTCTGGCAACAAGAACTGGAACAACATTTCAAAAGGGCTATCAACGCTTCTCTCGAAGGCCGCATCGTTCACTTGTTGCCACTCAGTCAAGGGAACACCAACAGCCTCTTCAAGGTCAATGGAAAAATCCTGAGTAAAACTGACTTCGAAATTTCTCCAATCGGTACTAACACGAAAAGTTCGCGTCATACTTGTCTCATTCAAAGTATAACTAATAATATCAGAGCCGGCTATATGAAATCCTACACGAATGGAGTGCAAGTCATCATCAAAGACTTCTTGGTTTAAATCGTAAATTACTCTGGCACTTGCCAGATTTTCCTGCTCAAAACTTTCCATAATGATATTGGGAATGGTTGACACGTCAAATCCTTGCGCTTGTATTTCGTCATAGAGTTCCGGCTCAATGTTTACTAAATTAAAATTAACATATAGGCTCTCGCTAATTGTAGCGTCTATAGTAACGACAGAGTCTGCTGCCACCAGAGGCGTTGCTGAAAGAATAAGCAAGATGAAAGATATTATCAACAACTTTTTCATTTGTCTTCACTGAGGTTCTAAGTTTTCGACAAAGCCCTAATTATTTCTTTGCAGAATTGAGGCAAATCTGGAGGAAACCTTGAAGTCACGATGTTTTCATCTCTCACGACAGCCTTGTCTTGCACAGTTGCTCCAGCATTCTTGAGGTCATCCCACAAAGGTCTTACAGCAGTAACTTTCCTGCCCTTTACTACTCTCGCCGAGATCAACACATGAGGTCCGTGACATATCGCAGCGATGAGCTTCCGCTTATCATTCATTTCGGCAACAAAGTCAAGCACTTCCTTGTACACTCTTAGCCTATCCGGAGCCCAACCGCCAGGGATTATTGCAGCATCGAAGTCGTCTGCTTTCAACTCTTTAATTGCCAGTTCCGCTGCCACTTCGATTCCATGCTTCCCGCAGATTGTCCCCTTTTCTAGAGCAGCAATTTCCACATCAGCTCCAGCTTCTATCAGACGATAATACGGATAAACCAGCTCTGTGTCCTCAAAATTATTCGTGGAAATTATGACGACCTTTTTGTCACCTAATTCTCTCATGAATCGTTCTCCCTGTTGGCTAATCGTTAACGCTTTAAGCTTTAAAAGATTGCCTCTGAAGATATCTGCCGCGCAAAGCTCTCTGTTTTATGAGAAAAAATGCGCGCGCGTTATGTTTCACTTGAGGTTCACATACATCTTTTAGTACAAGTCTTCTTCTAATCCCAAGTTCTGTTCTGGTAGTTTTCCGTGTTTTTTGAGAAACTGCTGAAGCAGTTCACTTTCTCGCATAGTAAACATTTTAGCTTCTTCAAAAATGAGATACTTAGCCTTCGGATTTGTTGTGAGTTGCTCCTCCAATTCCTTACGTAGATTTATTGTGCCTTTAATGTAGATCACCATTTTGTTTTCGTCAAGAAGTTGATAGATGCCTTCGGTTTCTCGAATTCCGGCTATGGTGGCAGTTTCGAGTTTTAGCCACTTTTCAGGTGGTAAAACTGGCGAGGCAATTTGAAGCCGGAGGTCGCATCTCAAACAACGCTTAGCCTCCTCTATCGCTAGCTTCTGATTTAAGCCCAACTCGACTTCAACAAAGTTTCCTCGGCGTTCTTCAACTGGTAGAGTAGGCATTTCCACACGTCGCCTATAAGCAAAGCCTTCTTCTCTTCCAAGCCAAGGATTCGGCTCTTCCGGTGAAACAAGTTCTGTGGCCAATTGTCCACTGCCGCCTAGGTATTTGTCAATAGCGATTGCTGCCTTTCTTCCTGAAGCTATAGCCTCCACGATAGAGGTTGGTCCGTCAACTATGTCGCCACACGCGAAGATGCCTGAAAGAGCTGTTTTCATTGTAGAGTTATCTACTTTTATGGTTCCAATTAAAGAAGCTGTGAGCGAATTGGCGTCAAGCCATGAGCGATCAGAAGCTTGCCCGATGGCGAAGATAAACGTGTCCGCTTCAATCATCTTGGTTTCTGATTCGTCATATGCAGGATTGAACCTGCCTTCCTTGTCGAATACTGATATGCATCGAAGAAGTTCGACGCTGGAGACCTTTCCGTCTCTCCCCAAGATTCTTTTGAGACCCCAAGAATTGTTAACTGTGATGTCCTCCTCAATCACCTGTTGACGTTCCCATGGAAAAGCAGGCATCTCTTCCCAAGTTTCCAAGCAGGCAACTTGAACGTGTTTTGCATCCGATCTAAGAGCTGTTAATGCTACATCCATAGCGACGTTTCCACCGCCTAAAACCAAAACCTTCTCTCCAACTGTAACATCTTTGCCCAACCGAACGTCTCTCAAAAAGTTCAGGCCTCCCAGAACACCTTCTAACTCAGCGCCTTCAACCTTCAGTTTTCGACTCGATGGCAACCCAGTTGCGACGAGTATGGCGTCGTAGCTTTCCTTCAACTGTTCAAACGAAGATTCATCACCTACCGCAACGTTCGTCTTTATCTCCACGCCGAGCTCAACTATAAGCCTTAAGTCCTTTTGAAGCACCTCTCGCGGCAAGCGATATTCCTGAATGCCATAACGCATCATGCCACCCGGCTCTGGCATAGATTCAAAAATCGTTACTGAATAACCTAGCAAAGTAAGGTAGTATGCTGAAGTAAGCCCAGCTGCACCAGACCCAACGATGCCTACGCGCTTTCCAGTTGACGGCGCAATCTTAAGTTTTGACTTCCAATCTTCTGCGTCCTGATCCATTACAAAGCGTTTGAGAGCGCATATGGCTATAGGTTCATTAACTTCACGGCTTCGACACTTGTTTTCACACGGGCGCGCACAAGCATGCGCCAAAACTGAGGGAAGCGGAGCTTTCTCTCTAATAACCGCCGCAGCTTCAGCATTTAGTCCTTCTGAAATCAGATGAACATATCTTGGGACATCTACATCTGCAAAGCAAGCATGTTTGCAGGGAACTAGCACAATTTCTCGCTCCCCAACTATTGGCTCTTTCTCCATTAAGGCCCCAGTGGGACAAACTTCAACGCAAGCACCACAAAACTTGCATGCAGAGTCCTTTAGGTTTGGACCAACGGTTCCAACAAGAGCTTCGCCATTCTTGTACACAAAGCCTAGCGCTTCAACTCCGCGTAGTTCTTGACAAGTTCTGACGCAGCGGGTGCAGCCAACACAGAGGTTAATGTCACGGACAAACAGAGGCTCATCTTCAACCACGGGCAGATCTGCTGGAATGTACCTCGGCGTGTCTTCTCTAACTCCAATGTATTCGGCTACTTTTTGCAGTTCACAATTTCCAAACTTAGGGCAGCAACGTTCAGCAACTGGCACATTTGTTGAGCACGGCTCTCGAGTGCAACCTTCCTTTTGAGCACAAACTAAACAGGCGTGAGGGTGTTTAGCCAAAATATCCATTAGTTTTTCGCGTCTAGCTTCAAGAACTCGCCTGTTGTCAGCAAAAACTCTCATTCCCTCAGCAACAACGGTGTCACAAGCAGGCACTAGATCTTGTTCTCCTTCTACTTCGATGAGACAGAGGTTACAACCTTCAAACTCCTTCTGGGGCTCATCACCGACGATTTTTTCGTTCCCACGATAAACGGTATCCGTGGCTTTCAACCTGCGAGAAGGCGGCAGATCAGGATGATAGCACAAAGAAGGAATGTAAATGTCGTTTTTCCTAGCAGCTTCCAATATAGACGTGCCTTGAGCTACTTCAACTTCGACGTCATTGATGTGCAACTTCACTGCTACCATGAGAATCTGTTTCCATATGAACTATTTTTCGCAGCATGTTACCATGAATGAGTTAACGCTTGAGGTTCACACGCAAGCACGCAAGGCACTTTTCTTTCTCCACTTACTGGTTTGCACGGAGCACAGCTATACTTGATTTTCTTACGATGTTCCTCTCTAACAGCGACCATGGTTCCACCTTCAATGTCAAACTCGTCAGGTATTAATTCGAGAACGCCGTAGGGACACGCCTCAGCGCATTTGCCACAGCCATCGCACTTATCTGTCTCAACTATTATGAAAAAGTCGCCTGATCCGTCTTTATAGCCGTAATGCGCTTTCAACTAACGTAACCCCAATTGCTTCTCATAAAGCGCTTTTGCGAAAAGCCCCGCACCTATAGCGCCAGCAAGTATAGGATCAAGCCTAGGCTCTAACGCCGTAATCTTCAGCAACCTTTCAAGACGCGTAATTACACCAACATTTTTTGCAACTCCACCAGTTAAGACAAAGTCTTTCTCGATGCCAACACGGTTAAGTAGATCAATGATTCTGTCCGCCATAGCAATGTGGTAAGCCGCCGCAACTTTCTCTTTAGCCCATCCTTGACGTAACAAGGCAAGTGATTCAGCTTTGGCAAAAATAACACACGTGTTGCTGACAGGCGCAGGATCCTTCTCTACACTCAGCGAGACTTTGCCCAAGTCTTGTATCGGAACCCCAACAAGATCAGCGAAGACTTCAAGACCTCTCCCTGTTCCAGCTGCACACTTGTCGTTCATCAAAAAAGAGACTACCTTGCCCTTTTCATCACAACGTATAGCCTTGCAGTCTTGTCCACCGATGTCAAGAACAGTGCGAACAGTTGGCCCATAAATATAATGAGCGCCTCTAGCGTGGCAAGCAATTTCCGTTATGGTTCTCTTAGCAAAGGGAACGTTCACTCTTCCATAGCCTGTGCCCACAACATAATTTAGCTTACCAATTTCAAGGTCTGTTCCTTCCAGAGCCCATTCCGTAGCCTTTACTGCCGTTTCTTCGCTAATGCCTCCTGTGCGCATCGCAGCGTAAGCATAGAGATCTCCATCAACCATAATGGCAGCCTTACTGCCAACTGAGCCTATGTCCACGCCTGCCGTAATCATTTTGGCATCCTGCCAGTTTTTATCTGGCAAGGTTTTCCTGTATTCAGGCCATCTCCAATATTCCTGAGCTTTTGATTCAGACATTTCTCTTCACTCCTCGTGTTTAGCTGCAATTAGGGCGGCGCCTAAAGCTCCAACAAAGTCCGGTGATTCTGGAACGATGATGTCCGTGCGAAGCTCCTTTTCCAAAGGAGGCAAGAATCCCGGGTTCAGGGCAACTCCGCCTATTAAGACGACGTCTTTTTCCACTCCTACTCTCAACACCATTGAGGCTATTCTACCAGCGATAGCATCATGTATAGCCTTAGATATGTTTTCCTTTGTGACTTTAGAATGGATCAGCGTTACAACTTCTGACTCTGCAAACACACAACACTGCGCATTCATTGGTATAGTTTGGGTTGAATTTAGGGCTAGAGGACCCATTTCTTCAACTTTTACTTCAAGGGCTCTAGCCATAGTTTCCACGAAGGTTCCCGCGCCTGCTGCGCACCGTTCGTTTATCACGAAGTCTCGAACTCTTCCTTTCTCTACTTTGATTCCTCGACCTTCTTCGGCCCCTACATCGATGACTGTTTTGACTGTGGGAACTGCATGGAATGCCCCAGCTGCGTTGGCTACTACTTCAGAGACAACTTTCTCTGCATTTATAGGCGGCTTCAAGTGCACTGCCTTTCTACCCATACCTGTAGCTACAATGTGTTCGACGTCGCTACGTGAAACTCCGCTGGATTTTAATACGTTTTCAAAGAGGTCGCTTGCCGATTTCAGCACGTCAAATCCTACTAGCGCTTTGTCCTTAGCCATCACATTTCCATCTTTCAGAATAACAGCTTTTGCAAATTTTGCGCCAATGTCAATTCCTGCTGTAATCAAGTTTTCTTCCTCCTACTCCCTAAGCTTTTTTAAACCCATGCTTTCGAAAAAGGCTGTCAAACGGGCCAGCGTTCCAGCGAAATCGAAGTCTCTTTCATCACCCATGTTGCCTTCGAATGGAAAAACTGGTATGCCTTCTTGAATCAAACCGAATCGATTTTCAGCTATATGAAGACTTAGTCCTTCACAGCCACGATTGTAGTGAAGCAGCACAGCATCCACTTTCCATTGTTTCACTATGCTCGCCATCATTTGAGTTTTGACTTCGGGCACGTAGAAATGAGCCCACTCAGGCTTGTACATCGTCCATTCAACTATCGTGCGTAAAGCTTCCTCTCTTGTTTGAGGCTTCTTAGCCGGAATAGCTTTGGGAGCTAACGTACCATCCGGCGTATATTCCCACATTCCGATCAGTCCGAAGGTGTAGAGAGAACCCAATGAGACAGCGCCATATTTCTCCATTTCTCTGAAGATTTTAAGGAAACCCCATGGAGGCTGCGTGTCCGTTATAACCCTAAACCTTTCATTAGACGTAGCAGCTATACCTCGTCTGACTCTGTCTTTAACTTCGTCATGCAACTTCTCATAGAAAGCAACGCATTCTGGTCGATGCTTCATGAGCGTGCCCATTACATAGAGAGAGTACATGGTTTTCTCGTCGAGGGGCGCAGGTACAGACTGATTGAGCGCACAGATTTTCGCCCAGAGAGAAGTAGCCTTTATCTCGTTCCATACAGCATCGCATAGCAGTTTATCATTATATGTTCTGCCAGTTGTCTTTTCCAGCCATTCAATTCCATCGTCCAGTTGCTGCACAATATAATCAACTTTGTAATCTTCAACCGGTCCAGTTGGGTAGCCAACAGAAACGTCTACGCCGTACATAGGCACCTCTTTTCCATGCTTTTTCTCCAACCACTTGACTATCTGGTACCACTTGCTGTGGCTACAACAGATGTGATCTTGCCATATAAAATCAGGTGCAGGATAGCCGTCCACAATAGTGCCGTCGGCTAGAATGTACTTGTCCAGCAGAACTGAGCCCCAATAATTTCGCATGTAAGCACAAAGAGTTCGCGGGAAGCCAGCTGCCTCAACAGCGTCATGGCACTGTGCTGCAAAGTCTTTGAAGAAGGCTACAGTGGCTCCATAAGGTTCACCTGTTACCGAGTAGACATCTTCACCTAATCCAGCTGGTATAGAGCTGAAAGACCATGCTCCTCCTGCCCACCGTAATCCGCCCTTCTCATGAGCATGTAGATAATTTTCATAGTATTTCATGCGTAGATTTTTTGCGTCGTTCCAGCATTTCAAACGCTCTGTTGGGTATTCCTTAACTTGCTTCACCAATTCAGAACAACTCCTCCAATCCAGTTAATGTTTCAAGAAAAGCTTCAACTCGCGTTCGGAATTGACCCCATGGCACAGTTACATCAAACTCTAAGGGATACGTGGGCACCCCTATAGCTTTCAGAGCTTCTCTCAAAGGCGGAATCTCAATTCCATGAGGGTCACAGAACTTGTTTTGCATTACCAACGCTCCTTGTACATTAAACTCTTTTGCAAGATTAACGACATGTTTGATTCGAGTTAATTCGGGCCAGTCCTTGCTTGGACATGGCACGCGGTTCACGTAGCGGGCAGCTATGGCAGCCAGCCTATCCTCTTGTGGTGATACATCGTCCCAGAAGTAGCGGGTTCCAGTGCAGTGCTCATCCAGAACGAAGGTTGCACCCAAGTCTTCAACGTTTTTCATGAAAACTCGGTCGTCATCTTCGCTGCCAATAATCATTAACCTAATATCTGCGTTACTTCTCGGCGTTCGATTTGGTAGTTCTTGAAGCAACTGTTCCAAGAGTTTGCTATGCTCCTCTTTGTCGCTTACTTGGCTGGCAAGCACCATCTCCATGGCCTCTAAGCCGCTGATCTTAGGCGGACTTAACTTCCTATATTCACTTACCTTGCGCATCAGCTCTCGGTTTCTGTTCATCTTGTTTATACCCTTGTCGAGGTCGGCGCTGGTGATAGGTTTGCCTGCCCAATCTTCAAGTGACTTCTTGAATTTAGCTAACTCCTGTTTTAGATACGGTGCAGCTCTTGGAGTTTGAATTCCGTGGGGCACATAGATGTAATAGGCATAATCGACAGGTATGTGCAGTCTCCAAGCATTGAAAGCCTGCCGCAGATGAAGACACGATTGTCCCTCAACGATTCCATCCAGATATTCAAATTTCCCTTTTAGACCCTGAGCTAAACAGTCTCGGCAAACGTGGCAATACATTGCAAAGATGTACGGCTCAGTAACTGTTGGAGGCTCATGGCTACCCAGAATTCGGACAGGCAATGTATTGGCTGCGTATAGAATCTCTTCAGGTACATAAGTGCAAAAGTAACCAACAATCCGGTTTCCTGTGCGCTCCTTCCAAGTCTTGGCATATTCATGCCGGTTGTCTATCATATTTCGGAAGGTTTCAAATATTTCTTCAATCAAGCGTCTACCTCACTCAAATATTTCATATATAACTACAGCCATTAAAATATAAAAATTTCCTTATTTATATATCTCCCTATCGCTACTTCAACCTCGATCAGTCACAAAAGCAGCAAATGACTTATAGAGCCTACACAGAAAACTTCTGAAGCAACGGAGGAGAGTAATTTGGAAGCTGCTTATAAAAACATACTCTATGAAAGCGTCAACGAAACTGCAAAAATCACCATAAACAAACCGCCCTTAAATGTCTTAAACGTTGAAACCCTCAGAGAATTAACCGCAGCCTTAGACAAAGCACGAAACGACACCGATGTAAAGACTATAATCATAACCGGCGCAGGCAACCGCGCCTTCTGCGCTGGCGTCGACGTGAGAGACCATTTCCCAGATAAAATAGACGTCACACTAAATGTCTTCCACAAAGTTTTCCACGTCTTAGTCAACGTGAATAAACCTGTTTTAGCTGTAGTAAATGGCTTCGCCCTAGGCGGCGGCTGCGAATTAGCTATGGCCTGTGACATTGTGATTGCTTCTGAAACGGCAAAGTTTGGGCAACCTGAGATTAATGTGGGGGCCATTCCTACAGTCGCCACCGCACTTTTGCCTAAGCTTGTTGGAAGAAAGAAAGCTTTGGAGTTGATTCTAACCGGGGACACAATAGATGCGTCTGAAGCTGCTCAAATCGGCTTGGTGAACAAGGTTGTACCTTCAGAAAAACTTGAAGAAACGAGTAGGGAATTAGTGAACAAGCTAACGGGAAAGAGTTCCGTTGTGACTAAACTTGCTCGTATGGCGACTTATCAGGGAATGGGCATGGGCTTTTTGAAAGCTTTAGAGAATGTCACCGGCATATATGTCAACTTGCTTATGCGCACAGAAGACGCAGTAGAGGGGCTAAACGCATTTATCCAAAAAAGGAAGCCAGAATGGAAAGGAAAATAACCGCTAGTTATACATCGCCGATAGCAAACGTTTTAAACTCATTTTTCACCATGCCCTTTAGTCAAGTCTAGGGTTGCGAGCAACTGTGATCGAAGAAATTCTGAGTTTGGTTAGAAAGCATGAAGATTGGCGAGTGAAAGATTGTCTAAACCTTATTCCATCTGAAAACGTGATGAGTCCAGCCGTTCGCTCACTGCTCTCCTCCGACCTAGGACATCGCTACACTTCTACAGACCGCTTCTACATGGGAACAAAATTCATAGACGAAATTGAGCTTTACGGCGAGAAGCTCGCGAAACAAGTTTTTGATGCTGAAACAGCCGATCTCCGTCCGCTTTCAGGTCACATAGCTAACTGGATATTTCTTTCAACCTTTGCCAATCCGAAGGACAAGGTTTTGTGCGTTTCAGCCGATGATGGCGGGTATCCTGGCGTTTGGAAAGAAGGTCTTACCTCTCTTCTCGGGCATCATGTTGTTGGTTTTCCCTTTTCAAAAACGAGAATGAACATCGAGGCTACTGAAGCAGTTGAACTTGTTTTGCGAGAAAAACCGAGAATCGTAGTTTTTGGTGCCAGTCTATTTTTGTTCCCTCATCCGGTGCAAGAAATAACCAGAGCTGCAAGCGAAGTTGGCGCCACAATTGGCTATGATGGCTCTCACGTTTTGGGCTTAATCGCCGGAAAAACCTTTCAACAACCTCTCAAAGAAGGCGCCTGCATCCTATATGGCTCTACCCACAAATCATTTTTTGGACCTCAAGGTGGAATCATAGTCGCTGACAAACAGCATGGCGAATCCTTGAAAAAACGACTCTTTCCGATGTTTGTCGATAACGCTCACTGGAACCGCATCGCCGCTTTAACCTTAGCTCTAGCGGAGATGAAAACTTATGGACAAAAATATGCCGAGCAAGTTGTTCGCAACGCGCAAACCTTGGCCAAAGCTTTGTCTGATTATGGTTTTCCTGTTATGTGCCCCGATGATGGCTTCACTCAGTCGCACCAAGTTTTACTGGACTATGGAGGTTACAAGCAGGGAATGAAGGTAGCACGAAACCTGGAGAAAGGAAACATTATTGCTGATTGTGGGGTAAGACTGGGAACTTGCGAAGTTACTAGGCGGGGTATGAGGAAAAGCGAGATGGAGAAAATAGCCGAATTCATAAAGCGCCAGCTAATTGACAAAGATAAAGGAGAAAAAATCAAGAAAGAAGTCATAAAGTTTGTCCGTGCGTTTCAACGAGTTGAATATTGCTTCATGGATTAGCTAGACACCGAAAAATCCGTAGATTACATCACCGAAGAAATGTGCAACAACGATGACTACAATTGTAACAAGGAGATGCTCAGCAATCGCTCTGTAGACATTTTTGTCCTGAAGTTTTGCGGTCAAAAGGCTAACGATAACAATTAAGAATAGCCCCCAGACTACGCTTGCCAGAATTGCAGTAAAGTTTTCTAGAAAGATGATTAGAGGAACGAAAGAAAGCGCAAAAAGAAATTTCGACGAAAAAGTGAAGAATGTGGCTTCCCAAATCTCCTTGGTTGCATGCTCGCCTTCTGCCTCTTCAGAGATATGGATTCCTATGGCGTCTGACATTGCATCTGCTATTGCTAGTACCAGAATGCCAGCCAGCACAGCAAGCTGCGAATGTGTACCCGAGTGCAACCCAACAATGATGCCTAAAGTAGTAATTGCTCCTGAAGTGAGTCCGAATCCTAGGCCTTTGAGCAAGGGTTCTTTCATTGTTACACCCAATTCCTTAGAGTTTCAATCAAGTCTGACTTCATACCTATCCGTTGCTTATAAAGGATTAAACCACGAAGTTTATGACACAAAGCATTGGTCACAGAACGAACACTAGGCTGGCAAACCCACACGCGCGAACAAAAGACAAGAGTACTCAACATTCTGGAAACCTCCCAAAAAGATTAAATAAATCCGTGCCATACTCAGTATTTTCTCTACATACCATGGACCGTGGAAGAATTTGTCAAAGAAAAACGTGCACATGAAGATTAAAGAATTAAAAACTGATGTCGGCGTTATAAAGGACCTTGACCTTTCTTTTGGACGAGTATTCGAAGAAACTTGGGCTGAACCAGTTGGTCCAACTCCATTCCCATCTACAGCCGATTTAAGGGAATGGGACTTCAGACTTCTGCAGAAATACAAGCCCTTTTACTTACCCTATTGTGATGTCTGCTGTCTCTGCACATTCGGAAAATGTGACCTAACCGGAGACAAACGAGGAGCCTGTGGACTGAATATGGCAGCCCAGCAGTCACGCATAGTTCTCCTTGCTTGCTGCATAGGAGCTGCCACCCATATTGCGCATGCCCGACATCTAGTTGAGCACTTAATAGAAAAATATGGTGAAAATAGCCCCCTCGACGTGGGAGGCCTAAATATAGAAGTAGAAGCTCCAGTAACTCGTCTAGTTTGCGGCATCAGACCTAAAGCACTCAAGGATTTGGAAGACGTCCTCGACTATTGCGAAGAACAGCTTACAACTCTTCTCGCTTCCACTCACACTGGACAGGAAGCAAGCAACCTAGACTTTGAGTCAAAAGTCCTTCACGCTGGAATGATAGATCATGTCGGTTTGGAAATCGCAGATCTAGCTCAGATTTCAGTCTACGGTTTTCCAAAAGCTGAACCTGAGGCTCCCCTAGCTGATTTGGGTTTCGGCGTCGCAGACGTCTCCAAACCCACAATTCTAGTCATCGGTCACAACGTGCCCTCTTCAATCGGGATAATCGATTACCTAACCGACAAAGGATTAATAGGCAAAGTCGAGGTGGTAGGCATATGCTGCACAGCCCATGACATCACCAGATACAGCTCCGCGGCTAAGATAATCGGCCCCATATCTTGGCAACTTCGGTACATTCGAAGCGGACTAGCCGATCTAATCGTCGTAGACGAACAGTGCGTCCGAGCTGACACCTTAATCGAGGCCCAAAAAATCAAAGCCCCAGTGATCGCCACGAGCCCACAAAACTGTCTAGGGCTCAGAAATAGAACCAAAAGTCCACCGAAAGAAGTAATATCAGATCTGTCGGAAGAAAAGGTTCCGGGAGCGCTCATTTTCGACCCAGATAAGGTCGGCGAAGTTGCCGTTGAAACAGTTATGGCTGTTGCACCAAAGAGAAAGAAATTCAAGGCTATCCCAAAAATAGAAGAAATCATTAAAGCCGCCGAAGGATGCACAGAATGCAACGACTGTATGAGAGCTTGCCCAAACAATCAACCCATTCCAAAGGCCATAAAAGCTGCAGCAAAAGGAGACCTTAACCCACTAGCTGAAATCCTCGAGAGTTGCATCGGTTGCGCCCGTTGCGACAGCGCTTGCCCAAACGACTTCCCCCTGCACAGTTTCATGGTGAAAGCGGGAGAGAAAGAGCTTTGGGAAGAGAAGTTCAAGATCCGAGTTGGGCGTGGAGCAATCCAAGACGTGGAAATAAGAGAAGTTGGCGGACCCATAGTCCTTGGCGAAATTCCTGGAGTTGTTGCCTTGGTAGGATGCCCCAATTATCCTCACGGCGGCAAAGAGGTTGCTGAGATCGCTGAAGAGTTCGCAAAGCGAAGGTTCATCGTTGTCACCTCAGGATGCGCGGCGATGTCCATAGCCATGGTAAAAGATGAAGAGGGAAAGACTCTCTACGAGAAATATTCAGGTGCCTTTGAGGCTGGTGGCATTGTCAATGTAGGTTCATGTGTCGCCAACTCTCACATAGCTGGAGCAGCTATTAAGATTGCAAGCATTTTCGCAAAAAGAAAACTGCGAGCTAACTACGAAGAAATTGCTGATTACATTTCTAACCGAGTTGGGGCAGTAGGAGTTGCTTGGGGAGCTTACTCTCAAAAGGCTGCTGCAATAGCCTCAGGCTGCTGGAGGCTCGGGATACCCGTAATTGTTGGACCCCACGGATCTAAATACCGTCGCATGCTCCTTGGAAGAAAAGACAGAGATAAAGATTGGTACGTATACGACGCTAGGACAGGCGACGAAGTTTATGGAGCTCCAGCTCCTGAACATCTCTTCACCACAGCTGAGACAAAAGAAGAAGCCATAGTATTGATAGCAAAGCTCTGTATGAGACCTAATGACACAACTAAGGGTCGCGCCATAA
>JAPUUO010000020.1 GCA_026967815.1 Candidatus Bathyarchaeota archaeon
CTGGAGATTCAAGACGGCGGGAATCGAAAAAGTTTGGCGGTCCAGGTGCGAGAGCGCGAGACCAAAAAAGCTACCGTTAGTCTCGTTTTGACTGATGTTTCTAAAGTCACCATGCTAGAGATTGACCTGGAAAGCAAGACAAATATATGAGCTATTTTGGAATGGCAGTGGACCGGGCGGGATTTGAACCCACGTCCTCCTGAGTGCAAGTCAGGCGTTCATACCAGGCTGAACTACCGGCCCTTAAGACTTCTGTTCACGTTAATTGACAAGATAAAGTTAAGACTTTCTAAATCTGATGCATAACTATTTCCGGATCCTCTATGTCCTCTGGCTTAGTGCAGACAGAGAGGAAGAAGCCAGTTGTACAAGCATCTTAGCACATTGCAGAGCTTCATTCAGCGTCTGTCAGATCACTCGATCATGTAGTCTTTCAACAAGTAGCTTCGATTGGATAAAAACAAAGTAAACCTTGCTTGCGTATTAAGGCATCTTCAAAAAACCCTACTTGAACACTAGTTTTAAATTCTGAAAATCCATTTGAGCATCAGGTAAATGAATCTTCTACAGAATAATGTTCCATAAATGATTGTTGCACCAATTTATCTTACGCTTGAGTTGTGCGGATAGAGGCTTGGCGTCTTCTCATAAGCTGTGACCTTCCTTTCTCGCTCGTACACCTGTCTACCCGCTCACTCAAGTTATACAGGTTTACGCTGATACGCATACATCAATAGATCCAGCATTTCGGTGCTTCTTAAGAACTTCAGTCCCTTTTGGGTTAATCGGTATCTAGCCAATTCTTGGCTTCTCAGCGGATTTGTAGCCTTGATTGCGTCGGAGAGAACCAAAAAATCTAGGTATCTGTTCACTTGTTCAAAGTTGAGGTTGGCCCCTCGCATTATACTTGTCTTCGTTTTTCCTTTTACGTCACCATTAATTGTCTCCAAAACGTCTTTTATTATACTTGTTCGGTCTCTGTACTTGAATTTTGACATGAAAATTCGATTAAACAATGCACTAAACAATGAGCAATCATACATTCACTTCTCCCTCCCATTTTATGATAGATCTTTCTAGAAGATAATTCTTTTGGTGCAACTATTGAAGAGGTTTCAATCTGGAAATCTAGTTTTTGGGAAAAATAGAAATGCTTTAAGCGAGGTACATGTTACCGGAGGTTGATATATGCCAGTATATGTTCTTCTTTCCACACTCACTGATGAAGGAAGAAAAACCGTGAAGGAGAGACCGGAAAGGATTAAAGCAGTCAATAGGGAAATTGAAGCCTTGGGCGCAAAGGTTCTGTCCCAATACGCTGTGCTTGGGCCATACGATTTCGTCAACATTGTAGAGGCACCTGACAACAAAACCATTTCTCGAATTTCGCTAGAGCTGGGTTCTAGGGGAACCGTTCAAATCACAAGTCTGGCGGCAATTCCAATAGATGAATTCATTGAAAGTATGAAGAAAAAATAGAGTTGCTCTTCCCATTTTTCTAATTCTTTTTCTTGTTGGTTGGCGATCAAACGACGTAGTAGCCTATAACTTTCTGTAGCCGTTTCGGTGGTGCATGCTGAGCAAACAGCCTCTTAAGTATTTTCATCATTTGAGGCTGATATCTTGCAATATCTGTAAGGCTTACCAATCCTACAAGCTTTCTGCTTTCGATAACTGGAAGTTTCTTGATTTTGCGGTCAAACATTATTTTCGTAGCGTCTTCCAAATTCATGTCAGGGTCTCCAACTATGAGAGGCTTCGTCATTATTTGGCGAACCTTAATCTTTTTTGGATCTCTTAATTTCACAATAACCCGCTTCAACAAGTCTCTTTCAGTTAATATTCCAATGGCTTTTCCCCGTCTTGTAACGACTAGGCAGCCGATTTCATTCTGGTTCATGAGTTTTACTGCTTCCATCACCTGCACATCAGAATCCACTGTGATAACATCCTCAACCATTATATCTTCAACCTTAAGCATCCGTGAACACCGAACTAGTCTTTCACACGTTTATCAATATAAACTCCCAGAAAGCAAAATCAAGATTCAAAATAACATCTTGAAAACTCGCGTAAGCATCTTCTCAAGAAGCTGTGATGATCTCGAGCGAAAGTTGAATCTTGGAGCTGGCTTCCGTCAGTCAGTCCAGTAACGTCATTTCGACTTTAGCGTCACGTACGACCTAGTGAATTGACTGCTAGTTACTATTTATGCACATGTGCAATGTTCTCTCTTCGTTAGCGATAAACAGTTGACATTAATGACACAGATGCATTGGATAAACCCTTATATTCACAGATATTCCTTGTTCAAGGAAAAAGTGGAGCTCATGGGATTAGGAGACTTTTTGAGGCAAGAGTTCTCGTTCATCACAGGCAACTATCGGATTCTTATCGTGAGCTGGATTATAATGGACCTAGCTATGGAAATGCCGGTTCCAAACTTTCAGTATTACGTTCAAGCCCTAGGTGGAACGGGTATGGCCTTGGGATTGATAGGTCTTGCAAACTTCCTCGCAATGGCGGCGGTGGCATTTCCTGGTGGCTACCTTGCAGACAAATACGGAAGGCGTTGGCTCATTACTACTATGACCTTTGGGATGGCTTTGTCGTGGCTGTTCTTTGCGCTTGCCCCCACATGGCACTTCATTTTGTTGGGGGCAATAATTAGCAGTCTCTGTTTAGTGTATCAACCAGCATTATTTGCAATGTTTCAAGATTCACTTCCTCCGGAGCGCAGAGGCATGGGTTCTTCAATTGTCCAGCTCATCCATGGAACCTTCAACACTCCGGGTCCCATTATCGCAGGGTTCTTGCTGTTGCAATTTGGGCTGGTTTCAAGTATGAGAGTCATTTACCTAATCATGACAGCTCTATATCTTACCGCAGCAGTGTGGCGGCTCAGATTGAAGGAGACGATGACTGACGGAGAGCCAATTCGCTTCAGTTATTTCATCTCTTCGTACCCGAAAGCCATCAAGGAAAGCTTCAGAGTGTGGAAAACAGTGCCAAGATCAATGTTCTGGCTGTTTGTCGTTCAGACTCTCGTAATGTTCGGAATGTCAACCACTAACGTGATTAATGCACTGTACGCAAGAGACGTGCTGCTGATCCCGGAGGAACAATGGTGGTTTGTCTTTATCCCTCTTTTGTTGACCATCGTGGTGGCTTCTATCCCGATTGGTAAGATGGTTGATAAAATTGGTAGGAAGATTCCTTTGGTTCTTGGCTTATTGATCTTTGGCGTGGCTACATGGGTTTTTGCTAATGGGAACTTCTTGACTATCATGATTTCTATGTGTCTGTTCGCAATTGGTCAATTGATGGTCATGTCTTCAGTGATGGCTCTTGCGACGGATCTTGTACCTCCAGTAAATAGGGGCAAAGTAGTTGGGTTTAGAAATTTCGTCGGCTATATCGTGATGGGCTTCGGCATGTTACTGGGCAACTATCTATATGTAAGTTTCATTCCTCAGTGGCCTTTTTACCTGACGCTTGGATTCACCGTTGCAGCGTTGCCTATAGTTCTGTTTCTTGTACATGAACCCGAAGAGCGGGTAGGTCAGCAAGAATAGCTTTGCATGAGGTACTCGAAAGCAAGCCTTTATTGAGCTTGTCTTCTTCACATAGTTTCAATCTAAGTCTAAGCTCTAAGACCGTGTGAATGATATGCGCGCGCCGGTTAAGAGAGATGCCATGTTAGAGCCAGAGATCCGATTGAAAGCCTGGTCACATTTCCCGCTGTTGAGGTATCTAATGTCTTTCAGCAAGGCTACCTGTCTACTATCGCTTACACAATGCCAAAAAAGAAAAGCTAGGAGGTTCATGTGATCGAAAATGAAATTGAAAAGACCAACTTAGTCAAGGCTATATGTGTGCACATCCCCTGTTAGCGTTTAGATACAGGTATTTCGCGTCCACACTTTCGACGCATACGACTCAAGGTGCAATGAATCGGCTGTCACCCGTCATTTCCATTTACTGAGCGTTAAACATCCGTCGATATGATATCATGTAGGTCGATTGGGAAAAAGTCAACCTCGATCTCATCTTAGATAAGTATGTTGTATATACACCCAAGATTCGAAAGTCGTCGTTAATTCATAACGATGGAGTTCTGGGTGATCGTGGAAGGAAAGAAATATTATGTTATAGCGCAGGCGTTTCGCTTTTTCTTCGCGGTTCTTTAACAAAGATCAACAGAAGCACTAGGGCTAAGAGTCCGAATATTCCACTTATGAAGAAAGGAAAACCAATCCCTTTAACCATAAAGCCTCCAAGCCATGTGATCGTGAATTCTTCAAACTGAAACACATAGAAAAGCCACGGTCCCAAAAGCGCTCCGGCAACCATGCCCGCATTAAATGAAGCAGCAAATCTTCCAAATAGTTTACCTCTAATCTTGGCAGGGACCAGATCTGCTCTCAAAGCTCGACCGGCAGGCATACTAACGTTAATACCCAACGATCGAAAACTCATGACTCCTGTGGCTTGCAGAAGATTAGATGTGAAAGGTAACACCAAGGATGCGAGTCGAGAAGATAAGCTTCCAATAGCTATTACCGGCTTTCTACCCCATCTGTCCGCTAGTTTTCCAGCAAAGAAATTGCATAGTATTCCCACGAATCCAGAAACTGATAAAATCACACCTGTTTGAAATGGAGTGGCTCCAAACATCTCGCCTAGAAACAGAACACTAACCGGCGCAATGAAGCCTACAGCAAAGCCATTGGTCAAGGTTGTAATATACAGAACTCTAATGGATCGCAGAACCCATCCGGCTAGTTTGACATCGTCTTCCTCAGTCTTGGCCATTCTTTTCTTGATGGAGCTTCGTCCTCTTGTTTCCTTAACTTTCCAAGCTACCAAACCTATTGCAATCACAGATAACGCTGAATCAACAAAATAGGGAATCCTATAGCTATCTTCTAAAGCAAAGCCTAAGCTGGTTTCTGATAGAAACTGGATAGTTCCGCCAAAGAGGGGTCCCAAAAACCATCCTATCATGGTTGCAGTTAGAAAGAACCCCAGAGCCTCCCCTCTCCGGCTTCTGGGGACCTGATCAATCAAGGAAGCCTCTGCGGCCGGACGCACCGCGGCTGTAGCCACTCCGTTTAAGGCTCTCAAAACCAACAAAGGTTGCCAATTTTGAACCAAACCCGTCAATGTGCCAAGGAAAACGTCAGCAAGTAACCCTACTAGAATCAGTTTTTTTCTGCCAATGCGATCTGATAAGCTTCCAAACGTGGAAGAAAGAAGGGCACTCGTAACTAAGAAAGCAGCTATGAATGATCCTATAAACCATATTTCAGCTCCCAAGGAAATTGCGTAGTATGGAAAATATGAAGCAGGCAAGGTAACTGCGATGTTCTCAACTAACGATGACATCGACAGCACTATGACACTGGCAGAATAAACTTCTGACCGATGCATCAGTCCATCGAACCTTTGTCTCATGGAATTCTACGTGATGTAATATCTAAACTAATGAGTTTTGCGTTTCTTTCTGAACTCGCGCTTTTGTGTTCTAACCTGCCAGATTTAGTAGGATGTATCGGAAACATTGTGGTCCATGAATTTAACTCCACTCGTTGCATCTTTGTGCTAGTTGCAGTGGCGGAGTTAGGTGACAAAACACAATTCGCCGTGATAGCTCTTTCCGCGGAGTAGAAATTCCCCTTTCTTGTCTATCTTGGCGTCATGGTGGCGTTCATCCTAATTACTGCACTATGTATAATCTTTGGCGTAGCACTAACAAGATTTGTGCCACTGAGATATATTCAACTTGGAAGCGGGATCATCTTCTTGCTTTTCAGCATTGTATTCTTAATCAATGCCATCTTGGGATAAAGCCTATTCGCATGACGCATACAAAGGTACTAACTATCTGCTTACCTTGTATGCTTCTACTTTCACACTAGTTATTCTGTTTTTTAACTCTTCAGAAATGTCAATATCATAACTCAACTCAGATACAATCTTGACCTTTTTGAATCCGGCTTTCCTTATAGTATCCAAGTATTCATTCTTTTCCAAAGCTCCCGCAACGCATCCTGCCCATGCATCAAAGCTTTTCTTTATACCTTCAGGCAATTTTCCTTCTGTGACAAGATCGGAGATCATGATTTTACCACATGGTTTCAGAACTCTATGAGCTTCACGAAACACTTTCTCTTTGTCAACAGACAAGTTGATCACACAATTGCTGATGATGACATCAACTGAATTATCTTCAATTGGAAGGTCCTCTATTTCGCCAAGTCTAAACTCTACGTTTGTGTAGCCATATTTCTTTGCAGTCGACCTTGCCCTCTCGATCATTTCTTCCGTCATATCGACACCGATTACTTTCCCTTTTGGTCCAACATTTTTGGCTGCAAGAAACACATCAATTCCGCCGCCTGAACCTAGATCAAGAACGATGTCGCCTTCGTTCAAAGCGGCTAACGCAACGGGGTTTCCACACCCCAAGCCCATATTGGAGGATTCAGGGACATTCTCCAAGTCATTCTCAGAATAGCCTATTCTCTTCCCAAGCTGCATGAGATCGGGCTCACATTTACATGATGGACAGCAGGATACGCCTGCTTCTGCAATTTTGCCATATCTTTTCTTGACAAAATTCTTGATTTCTTCATCTTCCATGGTTCTTTCCCTTCTTACTTCTTAATAAGTGAAAGCAACAAATCTCTAAGCTTCTTCCTAGTTTCCTGTTGACCGGCGAACTCCCTGTCTGACATCAAAAGTGTTCCGGCTAAGTCTGAGGCTATCTGTTGCGTAAGAAGATCCAGATTGTCCATATTCCAGATACCATCTATGATGCGAGTAGATCTCTCATCATCTTTACAACAATCAGTGAGCCCAGCTCGTAGATCAACCAATTGAGAGATCTTGTTCTCATCGAATTCAAGGTCAAAGTCAAGCTTCCTCAAAGCGCTGAGACACGAGATCATTTGATCCTTCGCGAGTTTTCGATCGCGAAAAGTCTGTGATCTCAACTTTCCTGTCATGAGGAGAAAATCCTCTGCGGTGGCTCTGTAGTAGCTTTCGATGAGGTGACCAACGCGTTCTTCGCGCACAATCTCCACCATTTTTCCATCCAGAAGTTTCTTAATGTGATGATATAGCGCTTGAGGAGTGATGCCTAGTTCTGCAGCTAGTTGACCTACAGTCATCTCTTTCACTCTAAGCAGATACAGTATTTTCCTTCTGGTTCCATCAGCTAGAAGCTTGAATGACTCAAGATCTCTTAAAACTTGTATTGGTTTCACATCGTCTCACTAATTAAAACTAATTTTATATTAATATAAAAAGCTTTTCCTAAAACAACAAGATCTCAACTGACACCAATTGGCTTTTATAATGAAAACGGAAACTTTATAAACCTCATTCACGCTTAGTTTAAACCAGTTGTTTCAATACTAAAAGGGTGATGAATATGAGATGGAAAATCTCTAAAACGAATGGAAGAGTTGGTTCGGCGAAAGAAAAGATGCTGAGATTAATCAGCTTCGAACGAGAAAATCCTAGCGGTTCTTCACCTTCTCCAGTAGTAATTTCTCCACACGAAACAGCAAACTCACTTCGAAACTTCTCTTTGCATGCGGAGTCAAAAAAAGCACACGGTCTAATGCACCATCGCATGTTTGAGCGAGCAAGATAAGTGGTCCGAATCAGAATCATCTAACCTTTCAGGCAAAAAAGGTGGGACACACGTGGGGTCACAGGCAATGGAAAGCGGGTGGAGGTTGAGAGACCAAGCCTGGTCGAATGAGCTAACGCGTGTGGTTGCGTTTAGCCGGTTTTCTGTTCTCAGCCGTCTTCTCCCTTCTCTCTATTAGTGCAATCATGCGCGTGGTCCAACAAACAATGATGCCCGTGCGTGCCGTGAACCCATGTGCTTAGACAAAATATGTGTCTAAAAATCAAGCTACTGAGTTTCCCAAAATAGTATGTTCATTTAATACTCATCACTGATTCTGTAAAGTTCGGTTCTTTGGCAATGACGGGATAAAGATGTTTGCAGTTGTTCTGAAGAGTGCTACTAGTTTTGCAGCAACACTGTTATTCATAAAAAGGTGTTTTCGCTGAACAAATATCTTATTTGCCATGATAGCTGAAATCTGTGTACTTGCTCACCTAAGTGAAGCGTGCGCGTTAACTAGACTCAGCATTAGTCTAGCTTGCTAGGGAGGCAAATTGGAGGAACTCCATGATGAAAACCACGCAAGAACTATATGTAACTAGCAAGGATGATTGGCGTAAATGGCTTGAAAAGCATCATGAAACCGAGAGAAAGGTCTGGCTCATTTATCACAAGAAACACACTGGCAAACGTAGTATCGCCTATGGTGATTCAGTTGAAGAAGCGCTGTGTTTTGGATGGATAGATAGCCTAATAAAAAGAATTGATGATGAGAAGTTTGCTCGAAAATTCACGCCTCGAAAGAGCAACAGCAAATGGTCTGAAGTGAACAAGAAAAGAGCCAGAAAAATGATGGCTGAAGGAAAGATGACCCAAGCAGGGTGGGCAAGGATTGAGGAGGCAAAGAAGAATGGGGAATGGTTCAAGGTCACTCCACGTAGACAAGAACTGACAATCCCCTCATACGTGAAAAAGGCGTTGGCAGCAAATCAGGTCGCTCTGGACAATTTCAACAGATTAGCAATGACCTATAAGCGGGATTACATTGGGTGGATAACGAGTGCAAAGAGGGAGGACACTCGCAAGAGACGTCTTAGAGAGGCAATTCAACTCTTGGAACAGAACGAGAAGTTGGGCATGAAGTGAAAAAGCAAAAAGGGGCTACCATTCATGTGTACTTCGTGAGCACGAGAGATTACAGAGTGCGGAAGAAGAAATGATGGATAAACTGATGTGTGCTTTGCTTTTTGGGGAGGTGAAGACGAGAGAGCGCACGCAGTATTTTACCTCAGGTTGCGGAGAAATTGGACCAAAAATCTTTACATCCTCTCGTTTGAGAAGTGAAACACGATATGTGTGAACCGTATACTTGGTTTCTGATTTGTGCCGCGTGCATGTTTATCGCAGTAGTTCTTCACTTCAAATCCGTTGAGCATATCAAACTTCAAAAGAAATATGGCAAGAAACGAGGCATCAGATTCGGTAAAATCTTCGGCGCAGTATCAGGAACGATGGAGTTCGTGTTTTTGATAGGATTGTGGATTTCACCCCAGCCAAAGTTTGCCGTTCCCATATTTTCGAATTTCGCCTTTTCAGTTGTTGACATTTCGATTCCCCTTCTTAGTTTGGTGGTCTCTTTGTCTCTAGTAATACCCGGTGCGTGGATCGCTATTTGGGCTGTGCGAGCAACTGGACTAGAAGTAGCTGAAACTCACTGTACACCAACAAAATTGACAACCTTAGGAGCCTATTTGATTGTGCGACATCCTCAATATCTCGGCTGGATTTTAGCACATATTGGAATGTCAATCCTATTTTCTGTTTCGTATTCTATGCTTTTCACTCCGGTTCTAATAGCACTTATTTATCTAATTTCAAAAAAAGAAGAACAGGAATTGATCAAGGAATTTGGCAAGGAATATGAAAACTACACGAAAAGAGTGCCAATGTTAATACCGCGATTATGAAGACGATAACAACCGTATTGCACGTACAGCCGCTTCGGTTTTTCCTTAATGGGTATTAGGTAGTTGTTCGGATATGATGTCACATGTGCGTGCGGCATCTTCGGGTTCAGGGCTGTGGGATACGTGCGAGCCATACGAACGTAGAGTCCAATGTGCTCACGCGCGATGATATTACTAACCTAAACTCAGAATTCTAGGTTCATAACCCATTTATGAACACTAGTCGATCAAGATGATTGGACCAAGAATTATGGTGTATTTGATGTCGATGAAACTTAGGGATATCATGGTTGAGGATGTTATCACGGTGAAAGCAAGGGCAACAGTGAAGACTGCTGCTGGACTCATGAACAAACACGAGATTGGGTGTTTAATCGTTGCTGATAAAGGAAAAGCTGTTGGAATTGTGACTGAAAGAGACATCTTGAAAAGGGTAATACCCAAGCCTGAAGCTCCAGAGAAAATCAGAGTTAATGAAATAATGTCGAAGCCTCTCTTGGTTGGGAAGCCTGAAATGGAAATCAGTGAGGCCGCTAGAATTATGTTCAAACAGAAAGTCAAAAAGCTTCCAGTTGTTGAACATGGACGTCTCGTCGGCTTGGTAACCTTGACAGATCTCGTCCGATCCCCGAACATAATGAGATGGCTCGAGGAATTTCCCGTCGAAGAGGCTCCAAAGAAAATGAGGAGTGTTATCAACACTTTCTTAGATGTGAACCGCTCGGGCAAAAAGTGCCCGCTCATTGTAGAAAAGGGTTATGTGAAGCGATGTCGCCAAAGCTTGTGTATGTGGTGGCTTGGAGACAGATGCGCCATCGCTGAGTTGTCCCGACAAATTTCAGACATGAAAAAAGGCTCATAGTCTACACGTGAGTTAATGTCCCCCGAAGCCAACCTAGTGCACTTTATGATATTGCCCAGGGTCGCCCCAGCGACCCGGCCTGAGAGATACGAGTGCTATTGGTTAAGGCGAGATTAATCGGATATATCAGGCTAGCATTTCTCAGTTCACTAAAATTGCGTGGGTGTTTCCAGTTCTTCTATTGAAGTTTTCGTCAATGCTCTGATGCGGTTCAATTCCAGCGTTTCTCCATAACTCACGAGTGTTATGGCTGTTCCTTCGCGTCCCATTCTAGCAGTTCGTCCGATTCTATGAAAATAGACTAATGCGTCTAGTGGAATGTCATAATTTATTATGTGAGTAATTCCTTGAATATCCAAGCCTCTTGCCGCAACATCTGTTGCAACGAGCAACTTTAGTTTTCCTTTTCTGAAGAGATCCATGACAAAGTCTCTTTGGGGTTGAGTGAAACCCGCATGCAACGGTCTTGCATCAAATCCGCGGAACCTTAATCTGTCTGCTAGCAGGCTTGTGTATTTTCGCGTTTTGCAGAATATTATGGCGCGTTCTATGTGATTTTCGTTTAATATGTTGCATAGAATCTCGAACTTGCTTCTAGGGTTTACAATCATGTAGTACTGATTTATCTGTGTAAGAGCTATTTCGTCTTTGCTTACGAGTATCTTTTCAGGGTTCTTCATGTATCTATTGCATATATTCATTACTGACTGGTCTATTGTTGCCGAAAAGAGGCTGGTCTGCCTGTTTACTGGCACCTTTGAAAGAATATATTCTATATCATCTATGAATCCCATGTCAAGCATTCTATCAGCCTCGTCGAGAACGACAAATCTCACTGAATCTAAGTTTAGTGTTCTTCGTTTCAGATGGTCTATTATGCGACCGGGCGTGCCTACAACGATGTGGACGCCATTGTCCAACGTGTGTATTTGCCTTTGTATAGACACTCCGCCGTAAATTGGCAAGATCTTTAACGCTGAGTACTTGCCGAGGCGGTCTATGTGCTCTGCAACCTGTATGGCGAGTTCACGTGTTGGCTCCAAGACCAAACCTTGAACTCTGTTGATTTTCGGGTTGAGGCGTTCAACCATCGGAATTCCGAAAGCCGCAGTCTTACCTGTCCCCGTCTTCGCCTGCCCTATCACATCCTTTCCTTCAAGTAATGGGATTATTGCCTGAGCTTGAATTGGGAAAAGATTACTGAATTCAAGGTCTTCAATTGCTCTAATAACTTTCTGACCTACCGGTAAATCTTCGAAGTGTTGTATCTGCATATGTTTCATTTCTCCTATCACAAAAATTTTGCATGCAATTCTAAAAAGCATTCAGAAGCTTCTTTAATCCTTACATGAATCAATGTGACACCTTCACTATGCGTGAACCCTCGTATAAAAAGGTTTACTCTGCCCAAAGCAAGATCGAATTAAATGCGTACTGCCCGAACAGATTATCGACCGTTGAGACACACGCGAAGAGCGTGCATCCTAAGAGGTTATCAAGAGGCATTTGCAGAATTCAGGCTGGGGGATACGCGCGCAACAATGTTTAAATACGACGGAGCGCGTTTGAGTCAAAAAAACCGGGAGTGATGAAAAATGACCCGACCCGTTTCCGTCAACACAGACTGGTACCAATGTAAATCATGCAGGAATTTCGTATCGTGCAATACGCGCTTGGATACACACATGACGTCGGATATAAGAGAGAAAGGCGACTGCCCCGACTACGTCTTCAGTTGCACCACGCGGTTAAGAACGACCTTCAGATGACCTTTTTTCTATTCGCAAACTGAGCATTCTAAGAGAAGTCGTCTGCTCCACAAGCCCTTTGTTGGCAATATTTACTGAGATTGTACTGTGCGAATCGCTGCGCGCGTAAAAGGGAAGATACCGTGTTTTTTCTAAAACTTGTTATAGCCCACTATCTTCTCAATAGGCTTTCTTCTTTTTGCGTGGGGTTTCTCGCTTGGGTATCCAAAGGAGACAAGCGCTACTACCTTCCATTTGTCAGAGATGCCTAGCAGTTTCTTGACTTCGTCTTCTTTGAAGCCACCTATCCAGCATGAACCAACTCCCATTGCCCAAGCAGCAATGACCATGTTCTGCAAGGCGATTGAGGTGCCGATGGTAGACCATCTTCTGTCTAAGAGGCCAGTGTTGGCGCACCCAACAATAGTAACCGAAGAATTTTTGATATGCTTGGTAAACAACCATTTGGACAATTTTCCTTTAATCCGATCATCAGTCAATACAATGAAATGCCACGGTTGTCTATTCGCTGCTGATGGAGCTTGTCTACCAGCTTCAAGAATCCTATCCAATATGTCCTTAGGAATCTCCTTCTGTTCAAACCGTCGAATGCTTCTACGATCGAGAATAACATCAACTAGCGACATTGAATGTGAACGTCCACGCATCAAAGGAGTTCGGTCATCAGTAAGGCTATCGTTTTGAGGGAGTAAAGAAAAGGGCTTTTCCAAGACAAATGTTCCTCCATCGTTCTTACGGCATACTGCAGGTTAAAATATGACATAAGTCATACTTATATATTCTGCCAGCGGTAATCCTAGTGGTATCTATTATGCTTGTCTCGAGTGTCGAAGAGGGAATTGGCGAAGTCGTAGCTAATCCGTATAAGAAAGACGGCAAAGTGTTAGTTGGAAAAACAACGAAAGTCAGTTCTCTGAAGGAAGCAATTCTAAACTCTGTGAATGTGATTGGAGGTTTCAACAAGGTTGTCGAAAAGGGAGATGAGATTTTGTTGAAACCAAACTTTAATACCTCAGATCCTCCACCCAGTTCTAGCGACCCTGATTTTGTCAAAGCAACGATTGAATTGTTGTATGAGCATGGTGCCAAAAAAGTTATCCTAGGTGAATCGGCCATGCTTCGACTTTCTACTCGAAACGTATTGAAAAAAGCAGGAATGCTGAAAAAAGCGAAGGAATCTGGAGCAGAAATTGCAATCTTTGATGAAGGCAAATGGAAAAGGGTAGAAACTGGTGGCACATACCTCAAAAACGTGAGTCTGCCTGAAACAGCGTTGAACTCGAAAAAAGTGGTTTATATTTGTTGTATGAAAACACACAGATTCGCGAAATTCACTTTCAGTCTGAAACTGGCCGTTGGTTTCATGAAGCCTCGGGAAAGAATGCGACTTCACATGAGACATTTGGAAGAAAAGATAGTGGATTTAAACTTGGTTGTTCATCCACATCTAATTATTATGGATGGCAGGAAATGCTTTGTTTCTGGTGGACCTGCAAGCGGTGAACTTCGGACTCCAGGTTTAGTGTTGGCTTCTGGAGATAGAATAGCTATGGATATCGAAGCTTTGAGAACAGTCGCAGCTTTTGATGGTTCTAGTTTGAAGAATGATCCATTGAGTTATACACAGATACGTAGAGCTGTACAACTTGGATTGGGTGAAAGGAACGAACAAGATTACGAAGTAGTTACTAGTTAGACTTGCGGGCGCAGTTAAGTGATTCTTAAGAAATCACCCAATTCTGTTTCTGTGTTGGTGCGAAGGCAGTTTTAATCATTGACCTAGGAAAAAAATGGAGATCAATGGGACCAAGATCATTACCATCGACCAAGTGAAACCTATTAGCGATACTTGTAGCTTTCCCACCTTCTTTACATATCTTTCCATTATACCAAATACTGTCAATGGCAGTAGCATGAGGTTGAATGAACTTGTGGAAATCTCGTATTCCACAGGTAAATAAGTAGAGAATACTGATGGGTTGTTCCATCTTACAAGAAAGAAAATCAGTGGCATATGTGCTAGACCCAAATATGCGAAGGTTAACAGGTGTATTTTGAGCCAAGCTCTAAGCCTTGGTGCCGGTACTAAAAGCTCTACCTTTCTCCCTCTTTCAACCAAATACAAAAGCAAATTTAAGATTAACAAAATAGCCGCAATATATGTGGAGCTAATCCCCGAAATGTATCCTAAGAACACTGGAATCGTAAGGAACGATGCAATAATTGCTGTAAGTTCACAAGAGATCTTTTTGAAGTTAGAAGCTGATCCTACTGTTATAAAGACTAGAGGAAGGGCAAAATTGTGAGCCCAACGACTATCTCCTTCGAATAGGTGAAAGGCAGGAGCAATCCAGAAGATAAGCCATAATACTCCCTGGATAAGAATGCCTGCTCTGGTTGTCAGAAATCTATTGGCTTTAGAATTCACCATAGTAAGTCTAGGATCCATTAAAATAGATATTCAATTGTATTATTTTGTTTCCTTTTGAAATAAAACCTTTTTTGCATCATCCCCTATTTCTTACAAGTTCACTATACGTGCTCAGGTAGAATGTAATTTGATTTCTATTGTAACCCCAATATTGAATGAAGAGAAGGAGATTACAAAGTTTCTCAAAAATCTAAACAATTTGGAGGGAATTTTCGAGGTGATATTGGTGGATGGAGGGAGTACAGATCGTACTCTAGATAAAGTCGTTAGAATCATTTGCAGATTTTGTCATCCAATCAAACTCTTACACTCCGAAAGAGGAAGAGCAATTCAGATGAACATGGGAGCGAAAGAAGCAAGAGGGGAAATATTATTGTTCCTTCACTCAGACTGCGGGATACCTAAAGATGCCCTTAAAGTAATTGAAAGAGTTATCTTGAAAGAAAAGTCAATTGGGGGTGGATTCAGACATAGATTTTATGAGCCCAGTATCTTCCTTAGATTCATCAGCAGTTTTGGCAATTTTAGAGTAGGATTAACCAAGATTTTCTTTGGAGATTTTGGGATATTCTTGAGAAAAGATATTTTCAGAAAGATTGGAGGCTATGATGAAAACAGTTTTCTTGAGGATGTCGAACTCTGCAAAAACGTGAAGAAATATGGCAGGCTAAGTCAGATCGACCGATATATTTCCGTTTCCCCAAGAAAATTTTTAGCTGAGGGAGAAGTTATTGTTGCAATAGCTTATGCAATAGCTTATGGTTTAAACATTTTTGGGTTCAAGCCAAGTTTTCTCAGGAGATTTTTCTAAAGAAAAAAAGATAATAGATCGAGTCTTGTGCTCCTTCTCAGTCCGGCAGCTTCGATTAGGTTGAGGAACAACTCTCATAATATGCAATCAGAAGATACGCGTTGAATCCAAATCGTTTGTCTTATTAAGCATTTTTGATAAACCTTGTACTGAGTCCAGCTCATTCCGAGATGTGATCATGAACGATTTTGAAAAGAAAATTCTAGAAGTCACCGGGTCGCCCCTAAAAGCTTCCGATATTACGACATTGCAGGTAAATATCGGTTTACAATGCAATAGCCAATGTCGTCACTGCCACGTTAATGCTTCACCAGCAAGAACAGAAATGATGAAATGGAGTACGATGCAACTCGTCCTTGACAAATCCCATGAAATAAGACCCACCTTAATAGACATAACTGGAGGAGCACCTGAACTGAACCCTCGTCTAAGGATGTTTTTGAAAACTCTTCGAGAGAATGGCTACAATGTCCAGGTGAGGACAAACCTAACTGTCCTATTAGAATCGAGAATAGAAAAGATGATTGATTTCTATCGAGATAACAGGGTCAAACTCGTAGCCTCCTTGCCTTGCTATCTTAGAGAGGAGGTGGATTCGGTGAGGGGTGATGGCACATTCAAAAAGAGCATAGAGGTATTGAAACTTTTGAATGATGTTGGATATGGTCTGGATCCAAGTCTGGAATTAGATCTAGTCTTCAATCCGGAGGGGGCTTTTCTTCCTCCACAGCAATCATCTTTGGAACGGGATTATAAAAGTAAATTGCAGAACAAATTTGGAATAGTCTTCAATAAATTAATTACCATCACCAATATGCCTGTTGGTCGTTTTTTGAAATTGCTCCATCAACAGAACTCTTATGAAAAATATTGTCAAATACTCAAAGAGTCATTCAACCCTAAGACTCTTGAAGGGTTAATGTGTAGGCATCAAATAGATGTAGCCTGGGATGGAAGAATTTACGATTGTGATTTTAATCTAGGTCTAGACCTTCCGATAGGTTTCGAAGTTCCTTTGTATATAGATACTTTAGATTTTTTTACACTCTCCAATCGAAGAATCTTGACTGGAGACCATTGTTTTGGCTGCACGGCGGGGAACGGATCGTCGTGTGGAGGAGCACTAGTAGATTAGAGGAGAAAATAGAAGCTTGGACGCTAACATATGTACGGTTCTTCTAGTCAAGTATCCTGAGAAAGGAAAAGTGAAATCTAGACTCCTTCGGCAAATTGATGAGA
>JAPUUO010000021.1 GCA_026967815.1 Candidatus Bathyarchaeota archaeon
TTAATCCGAGTTTTCTCGCTGGCAAAGAGGTCATTTTGCGTACAGCGTTTTCCAATGTCAAAGCTTTCTCATTTCTCACGTATTTTCCTAAAACTCTCGGAAAGGTTCCGTAGCCTCTCGGGTGAGGTTTACCTCGACCTAAGACGCCGTATGGTGCAACTGTTGAGCTGTCGGTTCCTATCATCGAAAAAGGATGCTGCAGAACCAGCCTTACATCTTCTTCGCACATCGCAAATCGCACAACGCTAACAGCGGCACTCTCCTCAAGCAGTAAATCAAAAACAAATTGGAAAGCGTCTATCCGTCTTGAACGTGTAATTTCTTCAATAGATTTTCCTTCAAACTCTGGGTGGTTCTTACTGCGAGCTATAATTGTGGCATCCCATCCTGCCGCTTTCAATGGACTCGACCATCCTTGCGTGCCTTCTTCGATGTCTTTTCTCAATTTTTTACGCAGATTCGGTTCTCTTAGCCTCTCGAAGAGTTTTTCGCTTCCACCTTCGTGAGCCCAATGCGGTAGCATTGAAGCTAGACCGAAGCTTCCAGCGGTGTAAGGATAGACGTCGCATGTTACGTCTGTGCCCTTAGCTCTTGCTTTGTTAATCATTTCCAGAGGTTCTTTGATCTTTCCCCAATTGGCTTTTCCTGCGGCTTTATGATGAGAAATCTCCACAGAAATTTCTGCTTCTTTGCTGATCTTTATTGCCTCTTTCACAGAATCGAAGAGTCTGTCACCTTCACCTCTAATGTGAGAAGTATAAATTCCTCCACAGTTTGCGACAACTTTCGAAAGCTCAATTAATTCGTCAGTTTTTGCATAGCAGCTCGGTGGGTAGATTAATCCTGTTGACATGCCAAAGGCGCCTTCTTCCATTGTTGTAGCCAGCTGCTGCTTCATCTCTTCAAGCTCGATCTCAGTTGGCGATCTGTTGTCAAATCCCATCGCACAGACTCTTAGATTTGCATGCCCAACAAGAGGCACCACGTTTATGGCGATTCCTTGCCTTTCTAAGTGGTCTAAATATTGATTCATTGTTGACCAGTCTAGATCCAAACCAGCGTCTTCAAGGATTGGCGTAGTTTTCTTGATCTCTTCTTTGAGGGTTTCATTCAATGGAGCCGCTGAGCTGCCGCAATTTCCAATGACCTCGGTGGTTATTCCTTGTCGGATTTTGCTTTCTGCTTTAGGATTAATTAGCAATGTGAAGTCAGAATGGGAGTGCATGTCCATGAATCCCGGAGACGCCACCAGTCCAGAAGCATCAATAGTGTGCAGAGCCTTACCCGATTTCAAGTTTCCAACTTTAACGATTCTTGGTCCTTCAATTCCAATGTCAGCTTTAAATCTCCGATTACCTGTTCCATCAACGACATAAGCATCTTTGATCGTTATGTCAAACATTTTCACAGCTCCTGAAACTCTTGGTTTTTTTCATTGGAAATTGTTGAGTTAAACTTGCACGTGAGGAATAACATTTCCGTTTTTGTTGGATCGAGAAATCTAGAAATGCCTGTCTCTGCTTTGCACAATTCTTTCATGTGGGATGCCATTCCGCCGACCAAACCTGCACTATTCAACAGGTCATACATTATTCCGTATCCGCTAACGTAGATATCTTTGAAGCCGTTCTCTGCAAAGAGACTAGCAATAGTCTGTGGGTCGAATTGCTCTTGTTCGTCGTATTCAATTTCGTCGCAAAACGGTTCCACTTCTTCAATACTCATCTCTGTTGTCAAGGTTTTGTGTTTACGGAATTGAGAGTTGGACAACAATTTCTTGCCGAGAACGCTCTTTGGGCTGATGATGCAACGATAGTCTGTTTCCTTGTGAGGATATATCGAGCGTCTCACGTACCGATACCTTATTGAGTCTTTCTGTGTGAGGACGAAGTTGCCTTCTCCTTGAAAATGCCTTTCATGCGTCGATCGGTATAGCCAGTTCGCCTCTATACAAGTGACTTTTCCGTTCGTCTTCAGCACTCTCTTAATCTCGCGGAGGGCTCTTTCCTTGTCTGAAAAGGTTGCTAACGAACCACATAGAATGATGGCGTCGAAACTTCCTTCGTGGAACCTTAGGTTTCCCGCATCTCCACCCTCAAAAGATATGTTATCTGCTCTGCTTCTGCTCAGCTTGTTCTTCGCTATTTCAATCATCCTTTCTGACTTGTCGATTCCAACAATTGAGCCGACATCCTTTGTGAGGTGCAGTGAGGGGTGACCCGTGCCACAGCCTATGTCCAAAACTCTCTTGCATCCTCTAACCGCATTCTTAAACAACTCAATCTCGGTGAGCAAAGTCCAGTCATATCGCTCAGCAGGAAGAAACTCCTTGTCAGAATCTGCATAAATCCCATGCCCTGACATACGGTCATAGATCTCCCACTGTTCAACTTTGTGAATCAGATGGTTTTTCATGAAATTTACTCCGTTGTTAAAGCTGGCTTTGTGAGTTAGATAACCCGAGCTGCCAAAATAAGCTTGATGTTTAAAGATTCTGCGCGCATTTAAATAGCAACGTCTTCAATACTTGCAAGATACGAACGGAAGTGTTGACGTGGAGCTGCCTGAATTAACCATTCTTGGGCGTCAGATGAGGAAGGAGATTGTGGGAAAGCGGGTTTATGAAGTTGGAATAGCTAACCCTAAATGCTTGAACATGACGTTTGAGCAGTTCAGGAAAACTGTTGTTGGGAAAACCATCAAGTCTGTTGAGAGTCGAGGTAAGTGGCTTTTCATCAAACTTAACTCACACCAGCTTTTGTTCAATCCAGGCATGGGCGCTGACGTCATCCACTTCGAATCTAATGACAAACTGCCTGAAAAGTATCAAATAAAATTCGATTTAGAAGACGGAACGGGCTTCACTATCCGCGTCTGGTGGTTCTGCTATCTGCATCTAATGCCCGAAAAGAAGCTTGGCGAACACAAGTTGACCGCAAAACTGGGTATCACACCGCTTGACAAAAGGTTCACGCTGGACTATTTCAAACAACTGCTCAGTCAGAAACGAGGTAACATCAAAAGCTTTCTGCTCGACCAGAAAAACATAGCAGGCATCGGCAATGTCTACGTACAAGACATACTTTTCAACGCAAAGCTTCACCCCAAAAGAAAGATACCCTCAATCACCGACACGGAGATCGGTGTTTTACACAAATCCATCAAATCAGTGTTGAACGAAAGCATCGAACTAGGAGGATTAGCCTACGAAAAAGATTTCTACGGCAACAAAGGCGGCTATGGCAAGGCACAATACAAAATCGCTTATAAACCCGGCAAGCCTTGCCCCGCGTGCCAAACGACAATACAGAAAATCAAGACAGGCTCAACCAGTAGCTTCATCTGCCCAACCTGTCAAACACTGGATAAGTGATTCCTACTCGATTGAATAACCTTTTCTTATCTACGCTATTTCGATTTTCATCGGAGGTTTTCGTTTCTCCTTGAGCGGCACGGTAACCTTGAGTAAACCACTACTGAATGTGGCTTTAGCTTTCGTTGGGTTGACCTTCAACGGAAAGTGTAGGTGTCCATGGAGCGCTAAATCCGTTCTCTCGGCGTTAATGTGGATTAGATCGTCGTGCATGGCAAGATCTATGTCCTTCTTCTTGACTCCAGGCAATTCAACCTCGACAAGGTAGTTCTCACCGCTAGCATCTAGACACGCAAACATGTGAGGAGGCAAGACAGTTTTTTCAGCCAAAGCTTATCACCTCCTGCGAAGTTCAAGACGACAACTGACTTCACTTCAATAATTTTTCGAGTCTTTTGTTCACAGTATTCCAGTTGACAATGTTCCAAAACGCGTCAACAAACTTGCCTCTTGCGTTTTTGTAATCGAGGTAGTATGCATGTTCCCAGACATCAAGAACCATGAGGATTCTAAACGTGGGGTAGATGTTGGTGTTGTGCTTCTCAATCTGCATTATTATTGGTCTATTAGTTTGTTTGCAAAAGGCGAGCGTTGCCCACCCTGAGCCTTCCACGCTAACAGCAGCTTGAGAGAATTCCTTTTTGAATCTTTCAAAATTCCCAAACTCTTTGTCTATGGTGTTGCCCAAAACGCCACCTGGCTTTTCTTTGCCTTCACTACTTGGTGCTAAGCTAGGCCAGAACAACGAGTGGAGTATGTGGCCTCCTATGTTAAAAGACAGCGCCTTTAGACTAGCCTTAACATCCACATCGACGTCCTCTTCTCGAGCGTTCTGGAGCTTCTTGAGAATGGCATTCGCACCATTCACATATCCTTGATGATGCTTGTCGTGATGTATCTCTAGTTGTTCTTCTGAAATGAACGGTTCCAGGTCTTTGGTTCCATATGGCAGTGGCGGTAGAACGTAGAACCTACCAGTCTCCAAGCTTTTCACATCCCTTCTTCAACCTTGCGAGTTTTTAATAGGATGGCTTGATTTTTAAATGTGTGTGACTGTGACCCAACAGTAACACAGACTCTGATATCCAAGACTTGCGGATGGATACAAGCGGTGATAGCTCCCTGTTTACCTGATGAATCGAGGGAGCAACAAACACAGTGTCAAAAAAAACGATGAAACTCCCAGGTAGGAGAAAACACGGGAGCTTCAGGTTTCCGTTCAGTGTATGCGCGCAAGAATTAAGTTATGAAGTTTGTCAGTCCTACTTCTCTTGCCAGTTGAATGGCTTGTTCTCTTTCGCTGTGTGTGAGCCGTCTCTGCAATTCTGGTATTTCATCAGCTCTCCACTCGGGGCGGTACTGAAACATAACATTGGTCCTCGCCCCTGTTCCCAGCTTCTGAGCAATCCAATTCAGAATTGGTTTTGTGCAACACTCCAAATGCTCAGGCAAAACCAAAACCCGGATTATCAGTTCTCCATACTTCTTGCCATGAAGATGGTTTCTTGTGCACGCTTCCCAGTAGCGGGGAGCATCTGAAATACGTTCGGCGCACCGGTTTGATCCATACTTAAAATCAAGCAAATAGACATCTGCAAAACCAGCGAGAAGCTTGGCCGTTTCTTCACTGTAATACGAGTTGGAGTTCCAAACAACCGGTACATTTACATTTACATGCTTGAACGTTTCTAGCCACTTTGCTAGCCAAGGAGTCGGCTCACCACCAACCAAGTTGACGTTTCTACAACCTCTCTTCCTAATGTGTCCAACTGACTTCGCCAATTTTTCCGGTGTGTAGATTTCGCCGTGTTCAAACCACTGCGAAATCGTCCAGTTCTGACAATGCTTGCATCTCAGTGTGCAACCCATTGTGAATATTGTTCCAGAAGGTACAAGTTCAGGCTCTTCACCCATGTGCTCAAAAATTGTTGAAACAGTGATTTGGTTACCACATCTGCAGTAGCCCAGTTCTCCTGCGAGTCTGTTGAAGCCGCATTTGCGAGTGCAGAAGTGGCATTTTTGAAGAATTCGTTTGGCAATTTCGATTTTCAAATCCGAATAAGATTCTTCAGGTGCTTCTAGCTCTTCTAGACGTTCTTGACGGGTGTCCAATCTCCCTTCTAAGTGATAATATTCCGTTGTGAGCGTATCATGAAGTGTCCAGAGTTTTTCTAGCGTGTCTTCTTCAGTGAAGTCAGCGGGCAACTTGCTTGCTATCATAAACTTTGCCGGCTTGTCATTTTGCATTACGTCAAAATATCGCGATAGACTTTGCCTAACCCCTTTGTCTTTAAGCACAGCTCGGGCGTCCGGTCTCCAGGAAATCCTCATGCTTCCTCTTACATAGGATTGTGAAAGGCTGATTTTATCTGTATTGCTCAACGAGGCTTCTCAGTTGTCCATCATGGAGGACAAGAAACGTTAAACCGAAACTTGTAGTATTACAATTCAGGGTTCTTCTGAGAGGGCGAGAAAATGTTTGAGGAAAACATAGTAGCGACAGAAGACGAAGCGCTTAGGTTCATAAGCAAGTTCGGTTTCGTCACTCTCTTCCCGATAAAAGGTTTTATCTTTCCAAACTTATACCAAGCCACGGCAACGGAGAATGAGAAAGAAAGATTTGAGACGATGTGGCAGTGGGCGGACGATCTCGCAGAAAAGAAGAAGATCCATTATGGAAAACTTATCCGCAAACAAGTCACGTTAATCTCTTTAGAGATGTTTCCGTGCTTTTACAAACTATGTAGAAAACGCAAGTTAGGTGAGACCGCAAAGAAAATTCTGTATTTGTTGAAAAAGAAAGGAACAATGTCTACGACTCTTTTGAAGAAAAACCTTAGCCTTACGGGAAAAGCAAAGAAATACGAATTCATGAACGCGATAGATGAGTTACAAATGGCATTTCTCGTGGCAATTGTCGGTCGTGAAAAGTCTCCTAGAATGACCTACTCATATGACTTGATAGAACGCTGGATGCCTAGAGAGCTATGGAAAAAGGCTGAAGATTTAGATGAAAGCAGGGCGAAAAGGAGAATCGAAGCTAAACTGCTAGAGAATGAAGTGTTTTCTGGACGTGAAGGTGTCGAGGCATTTCTGAAGAAGCTCTGAGGAAAAGCTTCAACAGGCAAGCTCTTAGATAAGAGCGTAGGGGTAGGAGAAGCCTCCGTGGTGAAATTTTCCTTTTATGGCTATGTTGTGTCCGCATCCTGGGCAGCGGTTGTCTTTGGTTAGGTTCCACTTTGTGATTTCGAAGCTGAACCGTTTGACAACTAGTTCGTTGCAGTTGGGGCAGTAGGTGTTTTCGTAGCGATGGCCCGGCGCATTTCCGATATAGACGTAGTTTAGCCCAGTTTCTCTTGCGGTCTCACAGGCTTTTTCTAAGGTAGCAATAGGCGTGGAAGGTATGTCTGCTAGTTTATAGTCTGGATGAAACCGCAACAAGTGGAAAACCGTGTCCTTGCCCAGGTTTTCTCGTATCCAAGTAGCAAGTTCACGGATTCTATCTAGTGAATCTCCTCTCTTAGGCACAACTAGATTGGTGATTTCTACGAATATTGCACGTTTCTTCATTTCTTTCAGCGCATCATAAATGGGTTCAACCGAGGGCACCGCGGAAAATTTCTTATAAAATTCTGGGTCTGCTCCTCCTTTGAAATCAACTGTTGCGGCATCAAGTACTGGCGCTATTGTTTGAACCGCTTCTGGCGTCATGTAACCATTGGTTACAAATGTGTTGAAGAATCCAGCTTTGTGGGCCAGAGTTGCTGTGTCGTAGGCGTACTCGAAAAATATAGTCGGCTCAGTGTAAGTATAGCTTATTCCTTGGCAGCCGTTGTCTTTGGTTGCCTTAACAACTTTTTCGGGCGGAAAGTCTCGGCCTATGATGTCTTTTTCTTGACTTATCATCCAATTGTCGCAAAACTCGCAGCGGAAGTTACAGCCTCCCGCGGCTATCGACATAACTAAAGCACCTGGATGAAAATGCGCCAAAGGCTTTTTTGTGATCGGGTCAACACATGCTGAACATACTTTCCCATATGACAGTGCGTACAACTTGCCTTCTTGATTTTTCCGAGCCAGACAAAAGCCTACGCGACCTTCTGGTATGGTGCATAGCCTTCCGCAGAGAATGCACTTAACCTTGTTTTCCGGCAACTGCTTGTACAGCATGGCTTCGTGTAACGCCATTTTTACTTCACATCTTTTACGTGTACACCCTTGTTGTTAACTGTAATGTTGATTGTTGGCTGAAGCGCTCTAAACCCCTTCTTATGCCCATTTGTGATGATAAGTTCAGCTTCTCTAAGTTTGCGTAGATGAAAAGAGATTGTTGTAGGTGATACATGTTTGGAGAGAGCTTTTTCTATTTCGCTCATAGTTAAAGAGTTTGGATAGACCTTCAAAAGATGCTGCAGAATCTCTACGCGAGTGGAATCGCTGATTGCGTCACCGACCTTGTGTCCATTCAGCTCTTTCTTGGACATGCTAAATCACTATTTTCATACTATAATATAAAAATACTTGAACATTCTCTATTCTCAGTTCTAACTACTGATAATATGCTCGCATGAACGTTTTCTTCCTTTTCGCTTACGATGTAAGAGAGTTTTCTAACGAGTATTCGAGCGCTTTTCGGGCAAGTAGGCGTGTTGAATCAATAACTGGTAACGGTGAGTTTGTTGAATTCACAACAAGTGGAATTTCGGTGCATCCGAGAATCACAGCGTCACAGCCTGTCTTTTTAAGTTTCTGAATGACTTCTATGATGCCCTTGCCAGAAAACTCTGCTATTCTTCCTGGAACTAATTCATCAAAGATGATTGAATTGATTTTTTCCTGATCGTTTCTATCTGGAACGGTCATGTCAATATTGAGTTTTGACAGAGCATCTCTGTAGATTGGTCCTTGCATAGTGTACTTGGTTCCAAGGACTCCTACTTTCTTATATCCTTTTGATTTGCATTCGTTTGCAGCTGTTTCTGTAATACTTATTAGAGGTATTGGAGACTGGCTTTTCACTTTTTCAAAAGCTCTGTGAACTGTGTTGTCTGGGCATATCGCAAAGTTCGCACCTGCTGCTGCCAATTTTTTGACGGATGATGTCATTAGAGATGCTACGCCGTCCCAGTCATTGTTTTCGATATAGTTCATGTAGTGACGCAAAGAGTGAGTGTGCATGCTCACTTCTGGATGAGCGAATTTTTGCATAATAGCAAAGGCCTCTTGAAATATTGTGCGATAGCAAAGAGCGGCACCTTCGGAACTCACAGCAATGATTCCTATATGTTTAGCCATATCACATCGTTCATCATTTATTCTGTCTTTGCTTTATGACTTATGGAAGAATTTGCGAGCACATATCCGTCTTTTAGATTTTTCCTGTTGATTTGTATTCTTCTATTAGTTCTTTTGCTTTGTCCATGCGGATCGTACGTTCTTCAACCATCTTTTCAGCCACTAGATCTATCAGCTCGCCAGTTGCACCAGCTGCTACTGCTATGTTTCTTGCGTGAAGGGACATGTGTCCGCGCTGTATTCCTTCATGTGCTAACGCCCGTAACGCTCCAAGGTTTTGAGCTAAACCTACAGCAGCTAGAACCTCGGCAAACTCGTTGGCTGTTTTTACCCCTAGGATTTTTACGGCGATCTTTGCTATTGGATGTGTTCGCACGGCTCCTCCTATGAGACCGACGGCCATCGGTAGCTCAACTGAGCCTACCAAATCGCCAGTTTCGTTTTTCTCCCATGTTGAAAGCGTCGTGTAGCGTCCATTTCTGGCTGCGTAGGCGTGGGCTCCAGCTTCTATCGCGCGGTGGTCATTACATGTTGCTATTATGACGGCTATTGTACCGTTTAAGATTCCCTTGTTGTGAGTTGCCGCGCGGTACGGATCTGACGCGGCAAAAGCATAAGCGTTTACAATGCCGTCTACAACTTCTTCGCCGCCAATGGCTTTCTTAGGCACTAGACACCATGCTCTCGCTAGGCGCTTCGTAGCCAAATTAGAGATTATTCGCAGATAGACACGGCCGCCCGTCACGCGTTCTATTATCGGAGCAACAGCTTCAGCCATAGTATTCACAGCGTTGGCACCCATGGCGTCGCGGCAATCGACATGCAACTCTGTTACTAGCATTGGTCCCTGTGTTGTGTGGATAACTCTTGCGTCTAGGTCTTTTGCTCCTCCACCGACAGAAATCAACAAGGGATCTTGATCGTTCGCCTTCTTCAGAATAGCCTCTTTCACTTGTATGACTTGCATCCTCGCCGCGTAAGGGTCTTTTATGCCCACTGCTTGTATCTGCCCAATCATTATAGGCGGTGTGCTGCTTGTACGGAAACCTCCGCCCTGTCTCACCATTTTTGCCGCGTAGCTTGCCGCCGCGACAACAGAGGGCTCTTCAATTGCCATAGGTATCAAATAGTCACGTTTGTTTATCTGGAAGTTCACACCTATCCCCAAAGGTATTGGCATGGCTCCGACAACGTTTTCTATCATGCGATCAGCTAAATCCAAATGCAAAGAACCGGTATTCCTTAGCAAAGCACACTCTTCATCTGATAACCCAGCAAACTCCTTGACAAACGTTAAACGTTCTTTAGGGCTAAGCTTATAGAAGCCCGAAATCAGCGCAGACTTGCCCATGTGATTTTCACCGCAATTTCCTAATATCAAGTGATAAGAGATAAAAATGCTTCTGGAAGATGCGACATTAAAATGAGTAGAGCAAGGAAATTGCTGGAAGAGCTTAAAGGAAACGAAAAACTATAACAAGACTGTTGCTTTAACCGTCAAACAGCAACACCACTAGAAGGCATGATCATGGTAATTGTTCCAGGTCCTTCATCTCAAGAACTTGGTTATAGAATAGCAGAGTTGCTGAAGCAGAAGATTGTTCCAATAGAGTTTAGACGCTTTCCAGATGGAGAATCGTACATTCGATTTGACGCCGACGTTAGAGACGAAGATGTGACGATAGTTCAAACTACAAGTCCCCCTCAAAACGAGAATCTTGTTCAGCTGCTGCTCATGGCAGATACCGCCAATACCTTGAAAGCTAAAACAATCACTACTGTTGTGCCTTACTTTGCTTATGCAAGACAAGACCAACGTTTTCGACTAGGAGAAGCGTTCAGTGTGAAAACCATAGTAAACCTGCTTGAAACCTGCGGCGTAAGTAAAATTCTTACTGTCAATTCGCACAATCCAGCTGTCCTTGAAACTCTGCGAGTACCTATCGAAGATCTATCTGCCGTTCCTCTCTTGGCTGAACACTTCAAGAAGAAAGGTTTTGATGGAGCCTGTTCTTTGGCCCTCGGTAAGAAAGGTTTGGCCACGGCAGTTGAAGCCGACAAGGTTCTTGGAGGCGGTTCTAAGTACATTTCCACTCAACGTGATAGAATAACTGGAAAAGTAACCATTGAAGAGAAGCCTTTACCCGTTAAAGGCAGCGATGTAATAATATTTGACGATATCATAAGCAGCGGCGGAACAATGATGAAGGCTGTGGCTTGGACTCGTAAACAAGGTGCTCGAACGGTTCACGTTGCTTGTGTACATCCGCTGTTAGTGGGAGATGCTGAAAACAGGATTCTACAAAATGGGGCAGATAGCATAGTGGGCACAGACAGTGTTCCCAGCCACATTAGCGTTGTTTCCGTTGCCCCCCTAATTGCTAAGGCTTTGTTTAAACGAGGAGCCAAAAGGTGAGCAGTCTTTTCTTTCTGGTTTCAGGTGAGCATCCAACGCTTCCATTCTCGGAACTCAAAGCTATTTTGGAGGCTGAAAAGTATGAATATCAGGTTTTGGAAAAGCTGTCGCAGGTCCTACGAGTTAAGGTTGACATTGACAGTGTGCAGTCTATAGAGTTTAGGTCCGCTCTAACCCGGGTTTGCAGCATAGAACTACTGTGCTGCTCTGCAGAGGCTGAAGAAATCTTCAAAACGGTACGTTTAGCTCCTCTAGACGAGTTTATTCAAAAAGGCGAAAGCTTTGCGGTTCGTATTCGAAGAGTAGGAGAAAACGCTCAACACCTCTTTAGCAAGGAGCTTGAACGAAAACTTGGTAAACTAATATTAAACAAGGCGAAAGGACTAAAGGTAGATTTGGCGAACCCTAAAAAAACCTTCTTCGGTGTTCTGACTGATAATAAGTTTGTATTTGGACTAAAAATCGCTGAGATTCCCCCGAAATTATTCGTTCAGAGACGACCACGACAAAAGCCCTTCTTTCACCCATCAGCTATGCCTCCTAAACTTGCGCGCTGTATGGTGAACTTGGCCAAGCCAAAAGCGGGGGATCTTGTTCTAGACCCGTTTTGTGGAACGGCTAGTATACTTATAGAGGCGGGGCTAATGGGATGCCGAGCATTAGGTTTAGATGTGAAACGCCGTATGGTTGGAGGGAGCCTGCGTAACCTTCTGCATTACGATATCAAGCCAGAAGGCATGATAGTAGCAGACGCTTCAAAGCCTCCAACAGTCAAAGCTGACTGCATCGTGACAGACCCTCCCTATGGCAGATTGGCAACCACTCTTGGGCGGGAAACACACCAGATAATAAAAGATTCTCTTTCAACTCTACAAGATAATCTGGCTGGAGGACGGCGAATCTGCATTGCTGCGCCGAAATCGGTGAAAGCAGGCGAGTTAAGTAAAGAGTTGAGTTTGCACCATGTGGAATCACATTTTGTGCATGTGCATCGCAGCCTGACGAGAGAAATTATAGTTTTTGAGAGGAGCTAAAATGAGTTTATCCGTCATCTTTCTTGGAACCGCGGGAAGCGTACCGACACCGAAACGAAGTCTCCCAGCAATAGTAATTCACAGGAAAAATGAGCTTCTAATCTTCGATTGCGGCGAAGGTATCCAGCGGCAGATGATTCAAAGTGGCGTAGGCTTTCACCGAAAAACAAAGGTTTTCATTTCGCATTTGCACGGAGACCATATTCTGGGGCTGCCTGGACTGCTTCAAACAATGTCTCTATTAGACAGAGAACGTAAACTGGAAATCTATGGACCGCCAGGAATCGAAACCTTTGTGAACGCCATCCAGCAAACAGTTCAGTTCAACCTCACTTTTCCACTTACGATCTGCGAGGTGGAAAATGCCAAAACTGTCTGCAAAGAAAAAGAATACGAAGCGCATGCAGTATGGGCCGACCATGTTGTTCCAAGCCTCGCCTATGCTTTAATCGAGAAGCCTCGACCGGGAAGATTTAACCTGGAAAAAGCAAAAGCATTAGGCGTTCCCGAAGGTCCTTTGTGGTCGACACTTCAACACGGCTCGGCAGTAAAACTTCCAAATGGCAGAGTTGTCAAGTCAGAGGAGATTATTGGTCCCTCGCGTCCCGGAAGAAAAATTGTATATTCTGGAGACACAAGGCCAGCTAACAGTATTGCAGGACTGGCCAAGAACGCGGATTTACTTATCCATGATGGAACATTTGACGATGAGTTGAAGGATAAAGCATATGAAGACGGTCATTCCACAGCAAGTCAAGCGGCAGAAATCGCGAACAAGGCCAAAGCCAAATGGTTGATACTTACACATGTTAGCGCAAGATACAAGAATTCTGACGTTTTAGTTGAGCAAGCGAGAAAGATTTTTGCCAAAAGCGATATAGCTGAAGACTTTGCGAAAATTGACATTCCCTTAAAAGACTCTTAGCGTTAACTAAAGATTTTCTGAAGCCTCTCCATGCTTTTTTCTATGTCTTTAATTGATTCTAACATAATCGTGCCATTGAAATTGATTTGTTTCAGAGCCCTTGCAACATCTGCCCAGTTGATAGTGCCACGACCTATTCCTAAATGCGCATCGTAATTGCCCTTGTTGTCGCTTGCGTGTACATGGGCAATTCTGTCTGAAAATGTGGTAATGAAAGCTTGTATCTGTTGGTTTATGTTGGCGTGCCCCAAATCTACCGTTAAGCCTAATTCGTCATTGAGTTCATTGTAAAAGCGGGAAAAATCTTCTACGCTTGTCAGCACGTACGGAAAAGGCTCCGGAACATTCTCGATAGCTATGTCTACTTCATGTTTCTCAGCGATTTTTTGCAGACGTCTTACGGAATCTATATTTAACTGCCAATCAGAACCTGGATAGAATGAAGTGACCGCAGTTTTTAGTCCGGGGTGAAAAACCCATAGTCTGCTCTTAAGCTGTTTAGCATGCGAGATGGATCTTTCCAGTCGTTTTAGAATTGTCTTTTGCAGAACTGGGCTGGGTGTAGCTATGTTGATGTCGGCGAAGGGCGAGTGAACTATAAATTCAATGTTGTGCGCTTCAGCTATTTTTTGCAGTTTTTTGACCCGTTTGTCATCAAGTGTGTGAAGTCCTTCGTCGAGGAGTTCTACATAATTGACGTTGACGTTCTCTAAGCGTTTAAGCAGTGAAGTGAACGGTTCGCTTAAGCAGAAGAGCATTGACAAGCCAATCTTTGCTTTTGGCATGTTTAAGCCGGCTTAGAGTATGTGGGTTGTTTCTATTGTTTCATTTATTTTGATATCTCTTTCTGCCAATTCGTCAAAGAAAGGTTTTGGCTTAAGGGCTGTTTCAGGCGGCAACACTCCTAGTTTGCCGATTTTTCCTTTAGCCAGCCTTTGGCTCGCAATGGACAATGGAACTCCAGTTAGATAGGCTAGCGCGCTTGCCTTGTAGTTCTCGTGATATGGATATGCTAGACTGTATTCGAATGTTGCTTTTTCTCCATCTTTTTCGCCAATTACTTCAACAATGGCTCCAGCAACATCTTTGGCTTTGGCATCTGGGGGTGGAGCGGTTCGAAGCAGAAATTCTCGTGGGGAAACTGCTAAGCCTTTAAAGCTGATGGGTTCGTTGCTTGTGAGCCCCATTTCGTTTAACACTTTGATTCTGTGTTCGTCTTCTTCTCTGTGCGACATGAGGCAATCCACAACTTTGACTCCTTTGCCAAGTGTGCGCGGAAGCGTGGCCACTCCAGAATATAAGCCGTAACAGCAGGTTTGCTCTCCAATGGGTTCGGGAAACTTTACAACTTGTTTTCCAGAGAAAGGTGGAAGCTTCTTGAATTCGCCGTTTTGATATATAACGGGTCCTGTTGTGTATTCTTCCAGCACTGTGCGAAAGCTCCATTTGTACTTGGCTGGGGTAAAGTTGACTTCTCCGTATTTTATGTGCACCGCATCTACAGTGTCTAGTTTGCCTGCTCCATACTTTGCTAGTATGTCGGTGGTTCCAGGGGCTAATCCGCAGCCTATGACAACGGTGATTCCAGCTTCTCTAGCGTCTTCATCGAGTTCCAGTTGTTTTCGGGTTGTGTAGTAAACTCCGCCGAGGTCTGTAAGGTTTGTGCCTGCTTTCATAGCTGCTTTCATTATTTGAATGTTAAGATGGTAAGGTGTAGCGTTAGCAACTGCACTTGCCTCTTTCATTGCTTCAACTAAGTTTGCTTGATTTGAAACATCAACACGCTTTACTGAAACTTTTTCGCTTTCCGCTAAACTCTGGAGTTGGTTGGCCCTTTCAATAGAAATGTCTCCAACAATCACCTCTGAAACATTCGGGCTTTCAGCTAAGTCCCTTACAGTTACCATTCCCATTGCGCCTGCGCCACCCAATACGAGGATTTTCATATAGTCTTAAACCTCCTCACCGTTTTTTTGGCGTCAGCCACTCAATAAGTTCTTTAGGTTTGTCGCATGTGATTTGAACTTTTAGTGGTCCAAGTGGGGATTCTGCGATTGGCTGGCAAAACGAAATGTGCCCAGCATAGGCCACTTGCTTGTTCAAATAGAAAGTGATATTGTGTTTTTCTAGGCCTTTGAATAGCACTCCACGGGCGGCATCGCGGATTCTTTCCCTACGGAGCAAATTGTAAAGTTTGGTTAATCCTTCCTTACCTTTCGTGTGTGCGATGAGTAAGCTTCCTTTCTCGCCTGGCTTAACCTCAAATTCTACTACGCTGAACGTGTTTTCTACTGCTCGCTTCACCTTTTCGAGGTCTTCTGTTTGATTTACCTCTACGTCTATTCGAGTTTCTATTTCATCCATCTTTTCACCGCAGTCTCTAAAACGTCGTGGATTTTCGTTTTAAATTCTTCTCTTGTTCCTTCGTTTACGATCAAGTAGTCTGCCATTGCAATGGCGTCACCTTGGCCGACGCTCAGCTCTCTCTGGTCACGCTTCAAGAAAGTCTCCCAGCTTTTGGGATCATCGCTTCGCTTTCTTCGGAAAAGGCGTTGAAATCGCGCTTCAGGTGAAGAATGAATAGCGATGAGGATGAAGTTTGAAAAGTGCCTTTTGTATTCTTTTACTTCATGGAGGCTTCGAATGCCATCCACAAGAATGACTTTTCCTTTGGCATTATCAATTTTTGGAATGCATCGTTTCGCCACAACCGCTGGCCCCTCTTCTTTTCTTAGTTGAAGCATGACTTTTCCAATGTTTTCAGGGGACGGCTTTAATCCTCTCCGCTTGGTTGCTTCTCTAATCTCGTTGCCCATGACAACGACTGTGAAGCCCTTTCGCTTAGCTATGTTTTGAAATACAGCTTTTCCTGCACCTGGCATGCCAGTTAGGCCCACAACAGCTTTGGTCATTCGAGTGCTTCTCCTGCGCAAATTGTAGATATGAAGAATCTAAAATTATTTATGCAAGTGGTGATATCCCCCACAAATCCCCTCTT